>NZ_JBAPKZ010000013.1:0-114568 GCF_037083805.1 Roseovarius sp. D0-M9
CTGCGATGGCTGAGGTCTCCGCGTCGGACGCGCCTACCGAAGGCACGAAATATGGGAGCGGCTCAAGCACCGGTGCGCCCGACTACCCACACGGAACGAGAAGGGACCCGATTTGTCATCAGGGACCCAGCCTTGGACAGATACGACTTAAGCAAGCGGAAACCCAATTGGCGAGACATGGTGCATTGGCGCATCAGCCTGGCACGCAAGGCTTGCGTTTTTTGCCCTCGCTGACAGTTCACCAAGACGATCAAGTGTGGTGTGATTGGTGACCTATTGCGTTCTTTGCGTCATCTTTTCGATTTCCCTACAACCCATTTGCTGTGCCGGTCTGGGGCCGATCTGGTCCGGTGTGCCCTGCTTGCAAGCCGCTTGCGGATGTTTGTTGCGCTCTCAGCGGTCAGTGTCTGGCTCGGCGTTGTCGGAGGCCCATTCTGCGGCCGCTTCGACCGCGACGGGGGAGGTGGTCGGCAGGATGCCGATGTAGGCTTCGGTCTGATCGACGGGGGTCGGTGCGCGCTGTGTCATGCGGTAGAGCGCATAGAGCGCGATGGCCGCGAAAGTCGCGCCGAGGACCAGCCAGAAGGCGAAGGGGTCGAGCCCCTCCATCGCCCAGCCGGTGACGAGCGGGCCGGCGATGGCCCCGAGGCCGAAGGTAAAGACAAGGCCGCCCGAGGCCGCGGGCATGTCCTCGGCGGACAGGAAGTCGTTGGTATAGGCGAGGAAAAGCGCATAGAGCGGTGTCGTCATCCCGCCTGCGAAGAACGCGGCTGCCATCAACGGCCACAAGCCGCCGCCCGCCATCCATCCCAGCAGGCAAGACACCGTGCCAAGCAACGCGGCCCCAAAGATCAACTGCCGTCGATCCATCCGGTCCGACAGCCAGCCGATGGGGTATTGCAGCACCAGTGCCCCGGCGAAGAGCATCGCGACAAAGAGCGCGATCTGCGTCGCCGATAGCCCGATCTGGCTGCCAAAGACCGCGCCCATCCCCGACTGGGTGGCATAGATGCTGCCCAGCAAGAAGATCCCGATTGCGCCGAGGGGCGAGCTTTCGAAGAGCTTGCGCAAGGACATCGGGCGCGCGACCTCTGCGACGGGGGCGGTCATCGACGACAACAGGATCGGCGCGAATGAGACCGACACCAGCATCGACGCGCAGATGAACAAGACCGACGTGCCTGCATCCCCCAGCGTCAGCAATCCCTGCGCCCCGATGATCCCGAGTGTCTGCGCAATCATGTAGGCCGACAGAACCGTGCCGCGCGTCTCGTTGGTGGCCGCGTCGTTCAGCCAGCTTTCGGCGGTGACGTAGATGCCGGACATGCTGAACCCGATGAGGATACGCAGGATCGTCCAGGCCCATGGCTCGGTCAGGAGGGGAAAGGCGATCAGCCCCGCAGACATGAAGCTGCCGAGCGCCGCAAAGACGCGCACATGCCCCACGCGCCGGATCAGTATCGGCGTCAGGCGTGCGCCCGAAAGGAAACCAAGGAAGTAGCCCGAGGTGACGATCGCCAACTCGGCCGAGGAAAAGCCTTCGATCCCGCCGCGCAGACCGATCAACGTGAAATGCATGCCGTTGCCCAGCATGATCAGCACAATGCCCAGCAAGAGGGCCCAGACGCCGGAAAACATCTTGATCACAGCGCGGCCCTCTTGGTTCTGGCGGCTCTTGGCACCCTCGGCGGGAATACTTGCAAGCGCGCGGCTATGCGACGCGGCGCATCCATCAGCCCTGTGGCAGCGGCTCGGTCACCGTGCCTTGGGTTTTGCCCAAGGCCAGGTCGCGCGCTTGATCCCGCAGCGTGAATTTCTGGATCTTGCCGGTCGACGTGCGCGGGACGGTCGCAAAAACGAACCTGCCGGGCACCTTGTAGGGGGCAAGATGCGCCTTGCACCAAGCGCGCAGCGCATCCTCATCCGCCGACTGGCCAGCGGCCAGTTCGATGAAGGCGCAAGGCGTCTCGCCCCATTTTTCGTGCGGCATGGCAACGACAGCGGCGATCTCGACGGCCGGATGCCGGTAGAGCGCCTCCTCCACCTCGATGGACGAGATATTCTCGCCCCCCGAAATGATGACATCCTTGGACCGATCCTTGAGCTGGATGTAGCCGTCCGGATGCATGACACCCAGATCGCCCGAGTGGAACCAGCCGCCCTCGAAGGCGGCGCGCGTCGCCTTGGGGTTACGGAAATACCCCTTCATCACGACATTGCCGCGAAACATCACCTCGCCCATGGTCTTGCCGTCGCGCGGCACGGGCGCCATCGTCTCGGGGTCGAGCACGTCCAGCGCCTCAAGCGGCAGGTAGCGCACGCCCTGACGTGATTTGAGCGTCGCCTGCTCGGCCGGGCCGAGACCTGACCATTCCTCGTGCCAGTCGTTGACCACCGAGGGGCCATAGGTTTCGGTCAGCCCGTAAAGATGCGTCACGTCAAAGCCTGCGGTCTTCATATCCGCCAGCAGCTTTTCAGGGGGCGGGGCGGCGGCGGTAAAGAATTGCACGGTGCGGTCCAGCGTGCGGCGCGCGGCATCCGGCGCTGAAATCAGCAGCGACATGACGACAGGCGCACCGCAAAGATGCGTCACGCCCTCATCGGCCAGCGCGGCCCAGATTGGCTCGGCCCGGACCTGGCGCAGGCAGACATGGGTGCCGATGATGGCCGATAGCGTCCAGGGAAAGCACCAGCCGTTGCAATGGAACATGGGCAGCGTCCACAGGTAGACCGCGTGTTTCGCCATCGACGTGGTCAGCGCATTGCCCTGCGCCAGAAGGTAGGCGCCGCGATGATGCGAAACGACACCCTTGGGATCGCCGGTTGTGCCCGATGTGTAGTTGATCGAGATCGCATCCCATTCGTCTTGCGGCATCAGCCAGTCAAAATCCTGATCCCCGCTGGCCAGAAATGCCTCGTAGTCCTGCGCGTCCACGGGGTGGTGGGGGCCGGTGAACACGGGGTCGTCATATTGGATCAGGATCGGCGCGCTCTCGGCCAGTGCCAACGCCTCGCGCATCACCGGCATGAATTCGCGGTCCACGATGACCACGCGCGACATCGCATGATCCAGCTGGAAGGCGATGATCGACGCATCCAGCCGGGTGTTGATCGAATGCAGCACCGCGCCGCACATCGGCACGCCATAGTGACATTCCAGCATGGCGGGGGTGTTGGCCAACATGGCCGATACCGTATCGCCGCGCCCCATGCCGCAACCCGCCAGCGCCGAGGCCAACTGGCGCGACCGCGCGTAGAAGGCGGCGTAGCTGCGCCGCAGCTCGCCGTGGACGATGGCCGTATGGTTTGGAAAGACGCTGGCGGCACGCTCCAGAAATGTCAGTGGCGTGAGCGGCTGATGGTTCGCCGGAGTGCGGTCCAGATCAACGTTATAGGGATTGGCACCGGTTCCGTCACGTCCCACGTCAGGCATCCGACCATTCGGGCGCGCGCTTTTCGACGAAGGCACCGATGCCCTCTTCGGCGTCGCGGGCCAGCATGTTCTCGACCATCACGTTCGAGGCATAGGCATAGGCGTCGGGCAGGCTCATCTCGCGCTGCGCGTGAAAGGCGCGCTTGCCGGTGGCCAGTGTCATGCTGGATTTGGACGCGATCTTGCGCGCCATCTCCATCACGGCATCCTGCAGCGCGTCTTCGGGCACGCTGCGATTGATCAGGCCGATTTCGGCGGCGCGCGCGGCAGATGTCATGTCGCCGGTCAGCAGCATTTCCATCGCGTGCTTGGCCGCGACGTTGCGCGACAGCGCCACCATCGGGGTCGAGCAGAAAAGGCCGATATGAACGCCCGGCGTGCTGAACCGCGCCGTATCCGCCGCGATGGCCAGATCGCAGCTTGCCACCAGTTGGCAGCCTGCGGCGGTCGCCACACCCGTGACCTCGGCGATCACCGGCTTGGGGCAAAAGGCGATGCCCTGCATCACCCCGGCGCAGCGCTCCATGACCGACGCGAAATAGGCACGCCCGCCATCGGGTGCCGCGCGGCCCGCCGTCATTTCCTTGAGATCGTGCCCCGCGCAATAGGCGGGCCCGTTGGCGGCCAGAACGATGACGCGCAGGGATGGATCCGCTCCGGCGCTCTCGATCGCCGCACCAAGCTTGGCCAGCATTGCCTCGGACAGTGCGTTGCGGCGCGCCGCATCGTTCAGCGTCAGGCGCAGGATGCCACCCTCGCAGCGGTCTTGTAGCAGAATATCGCCCTCTGGCATGCGCTCGAATCCTTCCTTGTGTTCATCTTGAGGATATTGGTTTTACGGCAATCCGCCAAGGGCGTGACTGCCGGAGGGCAGGACGGGGCAGGCGCGGCCCGCCTTGCGGTGCCGCGCCTGCCGGGACGTGAGAGCCTTCAGGCGACCGCCAGCTGCTTCTTGGCGTCAAAGAACGGGCGCTCCACGATCGTCGCGCGGCTGGGGCCGGCAGTGGTCACCACCTCAAGCTCGGTGCCGATGTTGGCGTGCTCTGCGGCCACCATTGCCAGCGCGATGTTCTGCCCCAGGCGCGGCGAATAGACGGCCGATGTGACCTTGCCGATCTGCTCACCGCCCAGGTTGATCGCCCAGAAGGTGGTGTTTGGACCCGACATCGGCGCGCCGTCGATCACCAGTCCGATCTGCTGGCGATGGACGCCCTCTTGCTTGATGCGGCGCAATGCGGCCTTACCGATGAATTCGGCCTCCATCTCCAGATCGACAAGCCGGCCAAGCCCAAGCTCGTAGGGGTTGGTGTGGATGTCCGCGTCAGCGTGATAGGACAGCATCCCGCCCTCGATACGCCGGATCGACGATGTGTGACCCGGCTTAAGGCCAAAGGGCAGGCCCGCCGCCATGATCGTCTCCCACAGCAGATCGCCCTGCGCGCCGTCACGCAGATAGATCTCGAAGCCCAGCTCACTGGACCAGCCGGTGCGCGACACGATCAGTGGGATGCCGTTCAACTCGACCTCGCGCAGCCAGTAGTAGCGCAGATCCATGATGTCATCGCCAAAGAGCGCCTGCATGATCTCGCCCGACTTGGGGCCCTGAAGCTGAAGTGGCGATACGTCCGGCTCGCCGATGGTCACGTCGAGGCCCGAATGCACGGCCACGCCCTGCGCCCAGAGCAGGATGTCGCTATCTGCCAGCGAAATCCAGAAGTGGTTTTCCGCCAGACGCAGCAGGATCGGATCATTGAGAATGCCGCCGTCCGCATTGGTGATAAGGATGTATTTGCACTGGCCCACAGCCATCGACGACAGGTTGCGCGGGGTCAGCATCTGAACGAATTTGGCCGCATCCGGCCCCGTGATCTCGACCTGGCGCTCCACCGCCACGTCGCACAGGATCGCGTCGTTGACGAGGTTCCAGAAGTTCTGCTCGGGGTCGCCGAAATCGCGCGGGATATACATGTGGTTGTAGACGGAAAATCCCTGGGCGCCCCAACGCACCGTCGCGTCGAAGTAAGGGGATTTGCGGATCTGTGTGCCGAAGCCGAAATCGTCTGGTTGCATTGTAGCCTCCTCCCGTTGGGGCCGCTGCGCTCTGGCCGCCGCCCTGATGATCTGATTGATCTTCTAATTCGAATCAGGGCATCGCTGCGGACCAAAAAACGGCCCGCTCCTGGGCTGAACGGGCTGTTTTTTGCCCCCGGCGCAGGCCATACGGACGCGCCGTGCTATTGCGGCCAGTTTGCGGCCAGCTTGGACAGATTCGGACGGCTGGATTTCACCCGGCGCGTCACGAAGTAGGTCATATAGCGGTCGATCCCCAGATCCGCCTCCAGAAGGGTGTCCATCAGGGCCTGGAAAGTCGCGAGGCTGGGATTTATCGTGTGCAGGATGTAGTCGATCCCGCCGCCCGTCGCGACGCATTCGGTGATCTCGTCCAGCGTGCTGATGAACGTCTCGAAGCGGTCGAAATCCGCCTTGCGGTGATGCGTCAGCGAGACGGTGACGATCACGAGGCTGAAATTGGCCACCTTTTCCAGTGCGATCTCTCCGCGATATCCCCGTATGAAACCCGCCGCCTTCAGCCGGTCTAGGCGTGCCCAGCACGGCGTGGGAGAGATGTTGCAGATTTCGGCCAATTTGGTCTTGCTCAGTTGCCCGTGCTGCTGGATCGCACTTAGAATGCGAATGTCGGTCGTATCGAGGCCGATCTTCTTCATATGCAGCGGACTTTCCTTCAAGCGCTTCGCCTTGTGACTGAGACATCAGCTTGGGGCGAAGCGCGCGCATCGTTCATATTATGCACCGCGCTCCCCCAAGGTCAGTAAGCGCGGGTCTTGGCGAAGCGCTTCAGCGCCGTGATGGCTTGGGGCCGGGCGTGCGTGAGCCTCAGGCTCCAAGCCTTCAGTTTATAGTGGCATAAGAGATAAGCGCGTTCGGGTTTGCGACCACTTCTAAATCATCAGCGTCGATAAAAGGGTCGATTGGCGCCGCGATCTGCCAGTTTCGAGACGCCCCGCCAGATGGTTGGCACTAACATGGATCAGCGCAGACCCGTTGATCCTGGCGTATGAAGGTCTCAGCGGCGTTCGGCGACAGAATACCGAGCGCCGACAATGACCGACCTGCCACTTTGCCCAAGGAGCATCCTTGGCCTGCGGGGCGTTTTCCCCGCTTGTCCGGCCGAACGGGATGCGCCCGCCTGAGCCTTTCGCAACGCATCCGGGCGATAGGGTGATCCGCAAGGGCGCACGCAATACACGGTGCCCGGCAACTGCGGCAAGCGCGTCGAGGCAGCGCACGAACAACCCGATAGCTGACATGGGTGCATGATTGTCCTGCCGTAAAACCGGACCGGACACAGGCCCCGCAACTCCAGGAGATACAAGATGTCTTTCAAAGACCTTTCGAAAAAGACTGCAGATGTGGCCAACTCACAAACGGACGCAGCGGCTGCCAAGAAAACCGGTGAGGATACTGCCAAGGCAAAGAACACCGCGCCTGCGGCCGCGCCCGCATCCGGGGCCAAAGCCACCTGAGCAGCCTGGCAATCTGAGATGCAAATCCGAAATGCCCATGAGCCGCCGCCGCGCAGTCACGCGCGGCGGCCCCTCGCGTTTATGGGCAAGCATTTTTTGGGGCAAGCGTCCGGGGCTGGATGAATTGACGGCCCGCTCCTGCCTACTGGCAGGGCGCTCTGATGCGGCAGCCCTGAAATTACCCGAACCAAGGAGAAGACATGATGGCGAGACTGACAAAGAAAAGCGTTTTCAAGGCGACCCCTCAAAAGGAGACGCCAATGGAAAAAACCACACGCGCCGCGCGGGATATCCTCGACGGCGAGGCAGATGATCGCGAGGTCAAGACAGCGCGCCTCCGCAAGGCCCGACTTGAAAGAGAGGCGAGCCTGCCGGACAAGGCCGCCGAGCCAAAGGCCAAGAAACCCCGCAAGAAGGCGGCGGCCAAACCCGCCTGACGTATGCCGCCCAAAACCTCGGTCGGCGTCTGGCGGTGCGGCGCGTCCAATGATGACTGGGCGGCGATTTCACGCACATGGTGGGGCGAGTGATGGCCGCGACTATGGCCTGCGGACGGAATTGCCGCCGGCGATGATGCGATTGATCAGGGCGGCTGCGGCCGCGTTTCCTTCGCCCTCGGCTTCGGGGGCGTTGGCATGGGTGGCTGCGGCGTCCTCGAGAATACCCATGATCTCGCTCTCGGGCAGGATCTGCGCATCGTTCAGCGCCAGCAGCAAGGCTTCGCAAATAGAAAGCGCCGCCATACCGGAATATGTGTTATCGACGGGCATGAGGGGTTTCCTTCCCGGAATATCACGACGGGCAGGGCCTCGTGACAATAGATACAGCCTGCCAAAAAAGCGAGCGCTTCGGGCTGATCGAGATCAGTCGGCAGAGGGTTTGCGCGCCCGATGACCAAAATTTCCAGTTGAACGGAGGCAGGCCATCGAAAACACTCCCTTGATCCGCAAGCTTGGCACATTTGTCGCCCTGTCCCCGGCCGAGCTTCGCGTGCTCGACGGGCTGCATCAGCGCCGCCGGTTCTTTGTGGCCGGGCGCGATCTGGTGCATCAGGGCCAATCGGATCAGGCGGCCTATATTCTCGTGTCGGGCTGGGCCTGCTCCTACAAGCTTTTGCAGGATGGCCAGCGCCAGATCGTCGATTTCCAGATACCTGGCGATTTTTTGGGATTGCGCAGCGTCCTGTTGCAAATCTCCGATCACAGCGTTGAGCCGGTCACGGATATCGAAGTGACCGAGATTCAGGTAAAAGACCTGCTCGGCGCCTTTTCAAAGACCCCTCGGCTGGCGGCGGCTGTTCTATGGGCGGCATCGCGGGACGAGGCGATGGTGGTCGAGCATCTGGTGGGGATCGGACGCAGGGACGCAGCCGAACGTGTGGCGCATTTCCTGCTCGAACTGGAGGCGCGGCTGTCGCTGGTCGGCATGGGCGACAAGGCGGGGTATGACTGCCCGCTCTCGCAATACCTTTTGGCCGATGCGCTGGGGCTGAGTGCGGTTCATGTGAACCGCGTCCTGAGGCAATTGCGCGAGGCGGGAATGGTGACGTTTCGCGATGGCGCCGTGATTTTCACCGACTACGACCGTCTGGTTGAATTCGCAAGTTTCGAGCCGACATACCTCGACCAGCTCGGCCCTCTCTTGCCCTGAAGCTCCAGAAGGTCTCGGGTGGGGGCTGTTATCGTGATGTTGGATGCGGTCACTGGATGGCAACTAAAGCGTTTCGCCTTTAACCTGAGGCATCAGCAAAAGCCGAAACGCGAGCAACGCCTATATGTGGTTCTGCGTTTCGCGAAACTCTGTGATTCAGGTTTTTCGCGAAACGCTTTAGGCCGCCTTCCTCAGCTTCCCTTGATCTGGATCGAGAAACTGCGCCGCGCGCCCTGAGGCGGGGCAGGGAACGGCCCTGCGCCCCTGACCAACTGGACGGCGGCCTGATCGAGACGGGACGAGCCGGAACTGCGCGCCAGCGAAACCGAGGCAAGGCCACCGCCGTCGCCGATCGTGAAGGCAACCACGACCGTCCCGCGCGTGCCGACCCTTGGCTTGCCGGCGCGTGACAGCTTTTGCATGACCAGCCCTGGATAATTGCTCGCCTCGGCATTTCCCGCCGCCTGCTGGCGCCCGGCGTTGCCGCTGGCGCGCGCGGTGGCCTCCGCCTGGCCGGCCGCCTCGCCTGCGCGGGCGTTTTGCTCTGCGTTGCCTTGGGCCTGTTGTGGGCGGGAGGCGGTTTTTGCCTCGGGTTTGGGCTTTGGCTTGGCAGCGGGCTTGCGCTCGGCGTTCTTGTGGGTCTCAACGAATTCAGGGCTGCGCGGTTTGGGCCTGAGCGAGCGTGTGACCGCGGGCGAGCCGGACCCTGTGCTTTCCAGCCGCTCGGGATCGGCTTCGGACTTGGCAGCAAGGGACGGGGGCTGGTCGGCTGCCGTGGCCTCGGGCGGCTCAGGCGACAGCAACCCGTCCGGCGCCTCTGGTGCCGAAGGGGCCGGCGCGCTGGCGTCTGCCGCCGTGATCGGCTCGGCGTCTTGCGCCCTTTTCGCGGTCTCGGCTGGCTCGGCGCGTTCTGCTTCGGTTGGCTTGGCGGCATCCTCGGGCAAAGCCTTGCTCGCTTGTTCGGCGCCAATCCTCTCGGGGCGGTCCGGGGATGTCTGGGCCTGAACCACTGGCGTTTCGGTCGTCTGGGCGCGATCCGCAGTGAGTGTTCCCACCGCCATGTCCTCAAACGCATTGCCCAGACGGACTTCGGCGGCACCATCCCCGCCTTCGATCTGGGTCGTCTCCGGCGCAATCAGGGCAAGGGCCAGCGCCCCGTGGGCCGTGACCGCCAGCGTCAGCGCCGCTGCTTTTGCGAAACCGGAGGACCCTGTCATTGCAGCCCCCGCTCGGTGACGATGACGACGCTGCCCGCGCCAGCCTCGCGCAGGGCGCGGCCAAGGCCGACAAGGGTTGCCGCAGGCAGGTCGCGGTCTGGCACGATGCGCACCCGCTCGCGGGCCTCCTGCGCCAGCCCCGCGACAAATTCGGCCGCAGACGCAACCGGCACACCCATGCGGGTCATGCGGCCATCAGAGTGAACGACCAAGGCATCGGCGGGGGCGGTCTGCTCGATCTCATCCGTCTGCACGAGGGAAAGACCCTTGTCGAGCGGCGCGGCAAGGGTGCCCGCAACAAGAAAGAAGATCAGCATCAGGAAAACGATGTTGATCAGCGCGATGGTTGGCTCGCGATTGCTTTTGGCGATCTTGCGTCTCATGACGCCTCCAGCACGGTGACACTGAGATCTGGAATGGATCGCAAGGCGGCGAGCAGATCGGTCAGCCGCTGCGCTGTCACGTCGGCTTGGGCTGCGATAAGCACGCTCAAGGGGCCGCTGGCCGGGCGGTGCTCTTGTAGCGCCGTGGGCAGCTCCGGCAGCGTCGCGCCCGCGCCATTCAGGCGCAGCGTCTGGGCGGCGAGCGAGACGAAAACGGGCTTGTCCGGCGCGGTCCCCTGACCAGCGCCAGCAGATGCCAGCTCGACCTCGGCAAAGCGGCTGAAGGTGGACGACAGCATGAAGAACAGCAGCAGCAGAAAGATGACGTCGATCAGGGAC
Source organism: Roseovarius sp. D0-M9 (assembly GCF_037083805.1). Classification (NCBI taxonomy): domain Bacteria; kingdom Pseudomonadati; phylum Pseudomonadota; class Alphaproteobacteria; order Rhodobacterales; family Roseobacteraceae; genus Roseovarius; species Roseovarius sp. D0-M9. Next base: position 10,568 of record NZ_JBAPKZ010000013.1, read on the forward strand.
GTCATGGACAGTCTGCGACGTCGCGCGTGCCTACGCATGGGCCGGCTGCGCGTGCGGAAACGCCGCGATGCGGCGGCCTTGCGGCGCAAGTATCGTGCGCAGTGCCTTTTGGGCCAGCACCCGGTCGGCGTCCATGCGGGCCTCGAGCCAGCTGAGAACCACGGCGGTCGGCATGGCAACGGCCAACCCCACAGCCGTTGTCAGCAGCGCGACCCAGATGCCGCCCGCCAGGATCGACGGATCGACCTGCGCGCCCGCCTCTTGCAGCGCCTGAAACGCTGAAATCATGCCCAGAACCGTGCCGAAGAGGCCCAGAAGCGGCGCAAGCTGCGCCACCGAATCCAGAAACCGCAGCCCGGTTTCCAGTTTGGCAAAGCGCACTTCGGCCTCGGCGTCGAGGCGGGCGGAATCGGTCTGACCGTCCATGGCCATGGTGACGACAGGGGCAAGGTAGCTGGCCGAATGCCCGATATGGTCCCGCGCGGCAGGACGGTCTCCGGCATCCCAGGCTGCGATTGCCTGTTGCAGTGCCTTGTGGCGACCGACGCCTGCAACGGTAAACTGCCACAGCTTGTAAAGTACAACAGCCATGACAAGGATCGAGAGAGCCACCAGAATCAGGACGACCGGGCCGCCAAGATCGGTGATGCGAAGGACGGCGTCCCGAAGGGTGGCAATCATCCCACCACCTCCACATCCGTCCGGCTGCCGAGATCCAGATCCTTCGAGCAGGCGCCTTCGGGCAAATCTTCGCCCGCGCAGGTTTCGGCCCCGTTGATGAGCAAGCGGCCCAGCGATGCGCATTCGAGGCCAGACACGACGAATTGCCGGACCCGTGGCCGGGCCGCTGGCAACGCGCCGAAGTCAAAGAGTGTCAGCCGGTCGACACGGCCATCCGTGTCAAAGAGCACGGCTTCGTACACGGCTTGCTCGATGTCGACGTCATGACCGTTCTGGATGAGAAAGCTGATCCGGCAGGCTTGCTCGACGGGCTCCACCGCGTTTAGCTCGATGGACACATGCGCGCCCTGCGACTCTTGCGCAAGACCGGGCGTGGCGGCGGTGAGCATTACCACGCAAGCGGCGGCCAGATTTTTGTGAGATGCGAGCATGCGGTCCGACCCTTGATTTCGTCGTTAATCATCTGGCTGAGGCGCAGGCCCTTGCTGAATGGCATCGCAATACCACTCAGCAAGGCAGGGTTCAATACCTGATTAAATCAGTATGTCTTTTTATGCGCACCTTGAAGTGCTGCGTCATGCGCGCCGGCTAAGGCCGGGCGCTGGGACTGATCAGGCCAGATGCGAGCGCAGCATCCAGGCGAATTTCTCGTGAGTCTGACCGCGTGCGATGCACAGGTCTTCTGTCAGGGTGTCGCCATGGCTGGCGGCCAGTTCTCCGGCGCCGGCGATGGTCTCTGCCAGCGTCTCCTGCGCCTCTTTCAGGGTGCGGATCATATCCTCGGCGGCAGGCACGCCATCGACCTCGGACACCTTGGACCGGGTCAACATGCCCGCAAGCGTGCCCTCGGCGTGCGCATCGAGAGCCCTGATACGTTCGGCCAGATCGTCCTGCCCGACAAAGTGGTCTTCGTATATCTTCTGGAACAAATCGTGCAGAGGGCCAAAGGCCATCCCGGTCACATTCCAGTGGAAATTCTGCGCCAGCATCGTCGTCACGGCTGTTTCTGCCACGCACTGGTTAAGCGCCTCGGCAATCTGTGTGGTCGCATCTGTCGAAAGGGTCTGGGCGGTCTGGGTCATTCCTGCCTCCTTCATAATCAATGGGGCGCTGGCTGGCGTATGGCTGGCTTGCCATTCGATAATAGACGCAGCCAGGCGCTTGGGCAAGTCAATTTAGAACCTTTCTAAGTTCAGTCGAATTCATCGACGACCGCGCGCAGCAAAAGAACGAGGTTCCTGCACGCATGTTTCGGCACCCGCGACCGCAACAGAAACGTGGCGCTCAGCGTGTCGCCATCCTTCAAACTGCGGGCAAGCGCCAAAAGCCAATCCTCATCGAACGAGGTTTCACGCACACCTTCACGAAAGAGGACGGGCCGCCGGCCCAAAGCCTGGGACAGGCACCGCATCAGGATTTCAGAGGCCGCTTGCCCGGCGACATGGCGGTTACCGGACAAGGCCGCGCAAGCGCCGAACATGTCGATATAGCTTTTGCAGCGTGCGCCGCTGGCCGCATGGCGCAGCTGATCCAGCAGCGGCCGCGGGCCTGTCGCGGTGCCTGAATCAATGTCGTGGTCTTGCGATACTTTGCGAAGTGCAGAAGCCATGTCTTGTGTGTGTCCTTCGATTTGCTGGCGTGATCCTGCGGTGGCCGCGCTCGGCAGTTCCTGCAGAATCAGGCAGCCTTGCCGCCCTTGAGCACCGTCAGCTCCGTCTTTTTCTTCTGGCAGCGCTTTTGAAACGCGGGCTCCCAATGCTTGTAGCCGCCCATGACGGCTTGCTGGGCGACGACCAGTTCCACGAAAGCTTCTCGATGCTTGTTCTTGGAGAGTTTCTTGAACGCGGATTTCTGCGCCTTGGTCATAGAGCAGCCAATGCAATGGCCATCGCGCTTGAACTTGCAGACGCTGATGCAGGGACTGGGAACTTTCGACATGATGTCCTCGGATACTTGGCGGGCTGATGGGGCGGGGTTAGTCAGTATGGAATGCGGCGTATGAGGGACACGCTGGGCCGGGCGCACCCTTGCGTGTTCACCGTTTTCGTCATTTGGTCAGGATCAGTTTGCCCGCGCGGGTGATGCGCAGGACGTAGGTCTGGCCATCAAGGACGATCTCGGCCTTGATGCCGTTCAGGATCAGATCGCGGGCATCGTAAAGAGCGGTATCATCGGCCTGATCGACGGAGTGCGGCGACGGAAGGTTCTGCATGAGGCTCATCGTCCCTCTCCTGGCCGGGTGCGGCAATCGCGTTGCCAGTCGATCAGCTGTTCAAGGGCAAAGCCCTCGGCCTGCGCGCACTCTGAGTTCGACGGAATGATTTCGCGCCAGCCCATTGCGGTCGCAGGCTGCGCCCTCCGGGTGGCTTTGGGCTCGGGTGTCGTCACGTCTGTCGCTCCTTTCATGGACATCCGGGCTGCCTTGGGCGGTGGCTGGGACGCGCGCTCGCTCACGCTTGGATTAGTTTCCGACAAAACGAGTCGGGTTCTTTTATGTAGTATTGTTTTCTGATGCTTTTAGTCAAGAAAGGATATTCAGATGATCCACGCCTTGGCGGCGCCCGCCGCCCGGCGCGCCTCGGGGGATGGCTGAGGGTATATCTGGGTGCGTGTCAGGACGCTCAGCACGGGCGGGCGCCTGCCTGCGCATCGCGCCCGCCTGTGTCTGTTTTCCGACGCTGCGCTCAGGCCGGTTGCAGGCTGCCGATCTGCTGAATCGCGCGGAAGCCCTCAAAGCGCGGCGTGCCCTCATGCAGCTTGCGGCTTTGGCCTGCGCGCGCGTGGGAGGCGCGAAATTCAGCGCTGGTTGTCCAGGCGCGGAAATGCGCCTCGCTCTGCCAGACGGTGTGCGAGGCATAAAGCACAAGACCGTCCTCCTCCGGCCCTTTCAGCATGTGAAATGACACGAAACCCTCCATATCCTGAAGGCGGCTTTCACGGGTGAGCCATAGTTCCTCGAACTCGGCGGCGTTCTCCAAGGGCACGGTAAAGCGGTTCATGGCAAGATACATCACGGGGTCTCCTCAGTTGGTTTTCAGTGCGCTACAGGGGTCATCTCGCTCCGCCGGCGGCACCACGCGGGTTTCGTCATAGGGTATGTCTGTCTGCTCTTCTGTAAAGGCGATGGCGTGTGTCGTCACGCCAGGGGCGGCCTTTGCAATCATCGCTGGCACGCCCCAATCGGTCCGGGCATGGCCATTTCCAGCGATCACGGCAACAGGCGGGCCGAAGGTTTCAAGCGCCTCCAGCGCCGCGCGGGCAAAGACCGCATCGCGGTAGCGCTGGACGTCGACCATCCCTGGCATCATCTCAAGGGGCATGGCCTCGCAATGCGCGGCAAATTGCAGGGCCTCGCGTGCGGTCTGCTGGTCGTCCGGCAGGGGCTGCTCCAGACCGAACCGTGCCGCGTCCGGCCCAAAGAGCGCGGCGGGCCCGTCACCATAGACGGACCTCACCGATTCGCGCGGCGCCGCCGCACCGATGATCCGGGCGCTGCCCGAGGCATCAAAGATCGGCGCGTAGAGGGCGTAGTCGGGCCAGTTGCCCGCATCCCAGATCACCTCGGCCAGATGGCGTTCGGCGTCGATCCTGCGCGCGTCCTCGGGCGAGAGCATTTCGAACACGACCGCCGTTGGCTGCAGCGCGTCCAGCATCGCGGCCTGGCCCAGATGGGCGTCCGCATTGTCGTGAACTTCGCCCAGAACAACGATGTGCGCGTCCGGCTGGGCCAGCGCTGGCATGGCTAGGCAGGCGAGAAGGGCGGCAAGTCTCATGATCGGTCCTTTCAGGCGGATGCCGCGTGCGGCAGGATATAGGGAACGCCGGCGGGCGGCGGCGCCGAGACGCGCAAAACGCAGCCATAGGCCCGTGACAGGATCTCGTCGGTCAGCACACCCGAAGGCGCGCCAAAGGCGAGGCTTTGCCCGCCCGCCAGAACCGCCACGCGGTCGGCATAAAGGGCGGTGAGGTTCAGATCGTGCATGACGGCAATCACGCCGCCGCCCGCGCGGGCAAAATTACGGGCAAGTTCCATCACCTGCAACTGGTGCGCAATATCAAGGCTGGACACCGGCTCGTCCAGCAGCAGCCAGCGGGGCTGGCCATCCTCGAACGGGGACCAGACCTGCGCCAGCACCCGCGCCAGCATCACGCGCTGCGCCTCGCCGCCGGAAAGCTCCTGAAACGTGCGATCCGCGTAACCGGCAAGGCCGACGCGCGCGAGGGCGAGCATCGGCACCTCTCGCCTGTCGCCGGCCGTGCCCGCTTGCAGGCCAAGGCGCACCACCTCGATCACGGTAAAAGAGAAAGCCAGCCGCGAGGCCTGCGGCAGCACGGCGCGCTGCGAGGCCAGCTCCCACGGTTTCATCCGGGTGATGTCCCGGCCATTCAGGCACACGCGGCCATGATAGGGCAGGGAGGCGGTGATCGCCCCCAGCAGGGTCGACTTGCCCGACCCGTTGGGCCCGACGATGGCCGTGACCTCGCCGGGCTGCGCGGTCAGGTTGACGCCGCTCAGCGCCTCGCGGCCCCCGTATGAGACACGGATATCTTCTGCGATCAGGCTCATAGTTCGACCAACCCCCGACGTTTCAGCAAGATCCACAGGAAAACCGGCGCGCCCAATACGGCGGTCACGATTCCAATGGGCAGCTCGGCCGGTGCGATGACGACGCGGGCAATCACATCGGCGAGAATCAGCAATGTCGCCCCCAGAAGGGCGGCATTGGGCAAAAGTGTCCGGTGATCGGGCCCCGACGCCAGCCGCAACAGATGCGGCACGACGATGCCGATAAAGCCGATCCCGCCCGAAACCGCCACCGCCGCCCCGGTGGCGGCTGCCACGGCCAGGATGGCGACAGCCTTCATCCGCTGCACATCGATGCCGATATGGGCGGCGGTCGCCTCGCCCAATGCGAGGCCATTCAACCCGCGCCCCAGCATCAAAGCGGCGCCGACGGCCAGCGCGATCATCGGCCCGGCGGCCAGAACCTTGGTCCAGCTTGCGCCTGCCAGCGACCCCAGACCCCAGAAGGTCAGGTCGCGCAGCTGCCGATCATCGGCGATATAGATCAGGATGCCCGACAGCGCGCCCGCGAGCGCCCCAAGCGCGATGCCCGCCAGCAGCATCGTCGCAACAGAGGTGCGCCCCTGCCGGGTCGCCACCCGGTAGAGCAGGATGGTCGACCCCCAGCCGCCAAGGAAGGCCGCGAAGGGCACCAGCTGATTGCCCGTCAGGTCGATCATCCAGACGGGCAGCAGTGTGCCCAGCACGATGGCCAAGATCGCGCCCAGCCCCGCGCCCGCACCGACGCCGACAATGCCGGGATCGGCCAGTGGGTTTCGAAACAGCCCCTGCATCGCTGCGCCGGACACGGCCAGTGCCGCACCCACCAGAAGCCCGAGGGCAAGGCGCGGCAGGCGGATGTCGAAAAGGACGACGCGTTCCATATGGCTCAGCGCCTCGCCCTGCGCCAGCTTGCTCAGCATGGCCAGAAGGGTCACGTCGGTCGCGCCCACCTGAAGGCTGGCAATGCAGGCCAGCGCCAGCACTCCGGCCAGCGCATAGTGCAGAGCGCGCGCGCGGGCCAGGGGATCGCGGCGCGCCGTTTCGATGTCCGTTGCCGCCGCCATGGATCAAGCACCCTGCCCGTAGAGGGCGTCGTTGAGGCGACGAATGGCCTCGGCTGTGCGCGGCCCGAACCCCAGCAACAGCAAGCTGTCCATGCGCACGACCGACCGGGTCTGCGCCGCGGGCGTCAGGGTGATCGCGGGCATGGCCAGAAGCTCGTCATCGGGTGCGCCATGATCGCCGCCCCGGTCCATCATCAGGATCACGTCCGGCGCGGCCAGCCCGACCGCCTCGTCGGTGAGTTGCTTGTAGCCCTCATACCCGGTGAGCGCATTCACGCCCCCCGCCATGCGAATGATCGCATCCGCCGCCGTGCCGGTGCCAGAGGCGTTGATCTTGCCGCCTTGCGTGGACAGCACGAAGAGCACGCGCTTCTTGTCTGCCTCGGCACGCGCGGAGTCGGTCATGGCCGCGTCCATCGACGCCGCCACCTCTGCCGACAGCCGGGACGCCCGGTCTGGCACATTCAGCGCTGCGCCGATGATCTCGATCTTGCGCCCGATGCCCTCTGCGGTCAGCGCGTCGGGCACTTCCACGAATTCCACATCCGCCGCGCGGATCACCTGAAGCGCCTCGGGCGGCCCGGCGCCCTCTTCGGCCAGAATAAGCGCGGGGCCGACCGACAGCACGCCTTCGGGTGACAGGGCCCGCATGTAGCCCACGTCGGGCAGTTCGCTGACCTCGGGCGGGTAGCTGGATGTGGCGTCGCGCGCCTTGAGGCGGTGCTGCTGGCCAAGGGCGGCGACGATTTCGGTGACCGCGCCGCCGATCGACAGCACGTCAGCCTGTGGCGCCGGCGTCTCATCGACTTGCTGCGCGGGCGCCGCAAGGCCGCTAAAGGTGACGAAAACGGCTGTCCAGGCCCCGGTGCAAAGCGCAGACCTGCCGCGCCCCTTGCAATTGCGTGTCATGTTTCATTCTCCTTTGACTGATCGCGGCAGTGCGCGATCCGGCTGCCCGGCCGGCCACCTTGCCCGGCCCATGATGGCAGCAGCCCTGATTTCATTGATCCGTGCGCGTGCTGCGCCCAAGAAACTGAGTGGAGTGTCCGAATGGCGCGCCCTGCCGGCAAATGGTGGGGCCAGGGCGCTCAGGAAAACTGCTCAGGCAGGGGCGAAGTCCCTCGTAGGCAGGGCCGCGACGATGCGCTCCCAATCGGCGCGCGAATTGCGGCCTTCCTTGCCGACGCCGAACACCTGAAAGATCAGACCGCCCATCGCATCGAAGGCTTCGACCGAAACGGCAGGCCCGCGCTGCGTCGGCTTGTCGACGGCCCAGACCTCGGCCACCTTGTCCAGCCGCAGATGCAGGTTGAAGCCGGGGTCCATCACGTTCTGCCACGGCCCCATGGGGTGCAGTTTTCCGATTGGCCCGGTGTGGATCTGAATGCATCCGCGATTGCCTACAAAGATCATCACCTCGATTCCGGCGTCGCGGACAGCGGTCAGCATGGCATCTGCGGCCGCCGGTTCAAGCTGCCGCACATAGGGTGCCCCAGCGATGCGGTAGGCCCCAAGCCGGTTCATCCTCAGTTTCGAGCACAGGCGCAGAAACTGATGCGTGTCGGTCAGTTTTGCCCACTCTTCACGCAGGATATCCACCTTGTCCGGATTGGATTTGGCCGCCTCGACCGGCGCGCGGGGCGCCGCCACGAAATCCGTCGACTGATCTGCGACGGCCAGATCGGTGACGATCTCCAGCCAATCCTTATGTCGGGACGCCTCTCGCAGATGGATCTTGTGTACCGCATCGCCCGCCGCATCAAAGATCTGGAGCGAACGACGCGGGCCCTGCTCGGACGGCGTTTCGAGTGCGAAGGCGTGGACCCAATGCGAGGGAAAGATGCGCAAGTCGATATCTTCGGTCAGTGTCATCGCGGCATGTTGGCCCGGATGGTAGTTGCCGTATTGGCCGACCTTTTCATGCACGCAGGCATCGACGCGCGTCAGAGCCATGACCTCGCCCAGTTTTTCGGCAGCAGGAATGAGGCCGTCAGGATGTGCGGCGATTCGCGTGGCGGTCTGGCCGACATGGGCCGCCACCAGTTGTGCCTTGGATATGCCGAGCTTGTCGGCCAGATCGCGGGCACGCAGTTTCGGGTTTTCCACTTGATAGGTGCGAATATCTTGCGGGGTGACAGCGGCTGTGTCGTTCATGGGCGTCCTCGGAGTTGGTTTTGCGGTCCGATGGCTGCGCCCGAATAAATCTGGTGCGTGGCTGTCTCAAATTACTTGACTGTTTTAGTATGGTAAGGTTAACGCTGCAACCCATCGCGATACGGTTTATCGACAAATCTCCAAAACAGCCGCGCCAGCCCTCGCAAGCTACGGCAAGAAACGCATGAAGGATGGCGCATATGCTCACCCCACTCCTGCGCGGCACGACCGCGCTTGTCTGCTTGTCTGTGGCCGCTACGGCTGCAGCACAAGATGACCCCGGTTTTCTCGGAACCCTTGTTCTGACCGGCGGAAAACGAGACCTCAGCTATGGCACGGCCCTTGCCCGGACCGTGGTCGACGAGGAAGAGATCAAGGACCGGCAGGCCAGCACCGTCGCGCAGCTGATCGACTCGGTGCCCGGTGTCACGCTGGTCAACGGCACGACACCGCAAGGATCGGGCATCAACATTCGCGGGTTTGGTGCCAACACGACCTTTGGCTCGGATCAGAAGATCGCCGTTCAGATCGACGGCGCCAGTGTCGGCTCCGAAGAACTCTACCGGATCGGCACGCAGCTCTTCACGGATCCGATGCTGTATCGGCAGGTCGAAGTTCTGCGCGGCACCATCGGCAGCTTTGCCTACGGGTCGGGTATCGTCGGCGGTGTCGTCAAGCTGGAGACGAAGGACGCCAGCGATTTTACTGGCGGCGTGCCGGGCTTTGGCGGCTCGCAAACGCTGGAATACAGCTCGAACGGGGACGGCTGGGCGACCTCGACCAACCTCGCGTGGATGCCGACCGACGGTGTTGAATTCCTGCTGAATTATACGCTGCGCGATCAGGGCGACCTTAAGGCTGGCGACGGCACCACTATCGGCAATTCATCGTTCCGCACGCCATCGTGGCTGGCCAAGGGCAAATTCACCTTCGGAGAGGATGACGCGCAATCGCTGACACTCAGCTATTCCGAAACGGTCGCCGACGACAAGGACGTGCCATACGATCAGTTCGAGACGACGGCTGGCAGTTTCGGCCGCGTGGACCGGCGCACTGATACCAGTCAGGCGGTCGCGGAATACCGCTATAACCCGGCGAGCGATCTGATTGATCTGCGCGCAAACCTTTCCTACGCCGATCAGAAGATTGACGTGGATTATATCGACGGCAGCTCGCCCTTTCAGGGCGGGCAGAGCGTCGCGGCATTTTGCGCCAGCCCGTTTACAGCGGTGATCTGCGCCGACAATCGCTATCAGACGACCAAGCTGACCGTCTCGAACCGTGCGATTTTCAACACCGGCGCGGTTGCGCATGACATGCTCGCCGGCGGCGAGGTGATCCGCAAGGAACGACTGGACGCGGCCAGTTCGCCTGGCGGCGAGGATCGGCGCTTTGCCATCTTCGTGGTGGACGAGATGTCCATCGGGCAATTCACCGCGACGCCGGCGCTGCGCTATGAGCATTCCCGGATCGAAAGTTCGGTGCCGCTGGCCGGCGTGCCAGATAACTATGAAAAAGACGCGCTGATGGGCGGTCTGGCCTTGGCATATGATTTTGGCAATGGCCTGTCGGTCTTTGGCAGTGCCGCCTACACCGAGGGCCTGCCGATCATCGACGATCTGGGCACCACCGCCACGGCCCTGCGCCGCATCGGCATGTCCGAAAAATCGCACACGTTCGAGATCGGGGCGGAATACACTGGCGTCGATGTCTTCGCGCAGGGCGACAGCTTTACCATTCGTGGCAACGTCTATCAGACAGAGCTTTGGGACGTGACCAGCTATACCGTTGCTGGCTCGACAGGGTCCGAATTGGACAGCGTGGAGTCGCGCGGGGTCGAACTCGAAGCCTCCTACGGAATGGCAAGCGGCGTCTATTTCGACCTTGCCGGGCACCTCGGCGACGGAACCGAGGTCAACCCGGATCGCACGAGCACGACCTGGCGCAACAGCCCAGCGGACCGTGTGCAACTGACCGTTGGCAAGAAATGGGACGATGCGCTGGATCTGAGCTGGGAGGTTGTCCACGCCGCAGACCGGCGCGATGCCCTCAACGCTGATCTGCCGGACAACACGGTGCACAATCTGCGCGCGACATGGCGCCCGGAGCAAAGCTGGGCTGCAGGCACCGAGGTCCGTTTCGGTGTCGAGAACCTGCTTGATGACGACTATGTGGGCCATTTGTCCTCACCCACCAGAAAAGCGCCGGGCAGAACATTCAAGGTGTCGCTGACCAAGACATTCTGAAGCTTTGGATGCCGGGGTCTGTGGCCCCGGCGTTCGCCCCGGCCGGATGGGACGCGGCCCCGGCCAGATCCGCCAGATCGGCCCCGACAAAGACTGATTTGCGTCCTAATCTGATCCGAATTTTCTGAAATTACACGAAGTGAGTAAAAGTTTGCAGGCGGGCAGATGCCAACACCCTATACAGACCAGTTTTTCGTGATGGATCCGGGCAATCCGCCTGGGGGCGGAGCGGCTTTGACCGTTCAGAATTTCGGCTTCATCGATCAGAACGATGATGGCTTCATCAGCACCACTGCGGGCGATAGCTTCAATGGCTTGACGGTGACGAGTGTCTGGGTGGGCGATACGATCACGGTGGATATTCCCGGTCAGGGTGAAGTGGTCATCGAAGGCGTGACATTCTATGTCTCGGGCGGGCCAGCGGTGTTTACGCCGACAGACGGCACGATCCTGCAAGACGCCACATTCGTCAGATCGACCTTCGTGAACAACAGCACGCAGATCCCGCTATCGTCGCTGACGCCCACCTGTTTCACCCGTGGCACGATGATCCTGACGCCCGATGGGCCGCGCGCGATCGAGGCGCTAAAGGTCGGCGACCTGGTGGTCACCCGCGACCACGGCGCGCAACCCGTCCTGCTGATCAGCCGCGAAAGCTACACGGCGCGGGGCCGGAACGCACCGGTTCGCATCTGCAAGGGGGCGCTGGGCAATGATGCGGACCTGATGGTCTCGCAAAATCACCGGATGCTGATTTGCGACTGGCGGGCCGAGCTACTGTTTGGCGAGGACGAACTGTTGGTCGCTGCCAAGCATCTGGTGAATGGCGACACGATCTATGTTCACGAGGGCGGCGCGGTGGAGTATTTCCATCTGCTCTTTGCCAATCACGAGATCATCTGGGCCGCAGGCATCCCGTCGGAAAGCTATCTTCCGGATCTTAATCAAGACCAACAGAGTGCGGAGGCCTGCGAAGAATTGCGCCGCCTGTTCCCCGACCTGCACAGCTTTGCAGAGGTGGCGCGGCAGACTGCGCGCCCGGTGGCCCGTGCAAAGGACGCAGCGGTTCTGGCGGTGCTTTGATCGCAAGCTCCGAATGCAAGATTGGTGCCGCCCAAAGGGCGCCAGTCGATCAGCGCGCCCCGGACAGGACGGTTGCGGTGACGCGGCACGCCTGCACCTGCGCGTCTCAATCACATTCGACAGGGATCGAAAATCCGGTCTTGACGCGATCCATGACAACGCTGGTGCGAAATCGCAGGACGTTTTCCTCGGCAAGGAAATGGCGGTGGGTGAAGCTTTCAAAATCCGCCATGTCGCGGGCAGACAAGATCAGGATGAAATCGGCGTCCCCGGTGACATAATAGCATTGCATCACCTCCGGAGCGGCCTGCATCGCAGCCTTGAAGCGATCCAGATCGGCCTTGCGCTCGGCCTGAAGCGTGACCTCGACGATCAGGATAAGCCCGCGACCGACGTGGGCGGGGTCGAGGATAGCGATTTCGGCCTCGATGACGTCCGAACCCCGCAGGCGCGCCAGCCGCTTGCGACAGGCATCAGGCGACAGGCCCACTTGCGGCGACAAAGCCTCGGCGGTGACGCGGGCATTCGATTGCAGGGCATTCAGGATGAGGGCGTCGAATCTGTCCATTCATACGTGATCGCTTAGAATCGGCTAAAATCAAACGCCCATCTGCGCCGCTGTCCGATAATTGGGGCGCATCAGGCCAAAACGTCCGAAATTCGGCCCGAACGGGCCTCAGATGTCTGCCTTGATGGCCGCGAAATGCGCTACGCTCCGCATGATCTGACGGGAGGGAACATGGGCCAACATTTGCACAATCCGTGGCGCGGGCGGGGGCTGGACGGGGCAGGGCCGTTGCCTTTGGCCGATGCGAGCGGCGTGGCCGACCTTCTGCAACGCTGCCCGGCCCATGCGCCAACACCCCTGCGCCAGGAGCCGAAGCTGGCGGCCAGACTGGGCATCGCGCAGCTGTGGCTGAAGGATGAACGTGCGCGCATGGGCCTTGGCAGTTTCAAGGCGCTTGGCGCAGCCCATGCCATCGCCCGCGAGGCCGCCGCCATGGGGGCGGGCGATCTTTGCACGGCGCTTCAGGGGCGTGTCTATGTCACCGCCAGCGCGGGCAATCACGGGTTGTCCGTCGCCGCCGGGGCGCGCTTGTTCGGGGCGCGGGCAGTGGTCTACCTTGCCGAAACCGTGCCCGAAGCCTTTGCCAAACGCCTGCAAGACAAAGGTGCCGCGGTCGTGCGCGCGGGCGCGCATTACGAGGCCAGCATGCAGGCCGCCGCCGCCGATGCACAGGCGCACGGCTGGACCCTTCTGTCGGATAGCTCATGGCCCGGATACACCGAACTGCCTTTGCGCGTGATGGAGGGGTATCTGCAACTGGCGGCCGAGGCTGCGGCGCAAATCGACCAGCCCCCCACACACATCCTGCTGCAAGCAGGCGTCGGGGGGCTGGCCGCAGCGGTCGCGGCCCATGCGCGCATGGTCTGGGGCGAGGGGCCCCAGATCATCGTGGTCGAGCCGGAGGCAGCACCGGCACTGATAGACAGCATCCGCGCGGGCCGCGTGGTCGACACCAGCGGGCCCGCATCCTGCATGGGTCGGCTGGACTGCAAGACGCCGTCGATGATCGCGGCGAATGGTCTGGCGCGCGATGCGGACCTCTTTGTCACCATTTCCGAGGCCGAGGCGATCAGTGGGGCCGATCTTCTGGCCGAACATGGCCTGCCGACGACCGCGTCGGGCGGGGCAGGGGTTGCGGCGATATTGGCCGGGCCGGGATTGCCGCCGGATGCGCGGGCTCTGGTCATCCTCAGCGAGGGGCCCGAGGATGGCTGAGCGATCCATGATTTTCCCCGCACAGGAGTATCGCGCGCGCATTGACCGCCTGCAGGCGGGTATGGCCCAAGGCGAGCTAAATGCGCTTTTGCTAAGCGCGCCTGCCGACATCTTTTACACGACGGGTTTTCTGACCCGGTTCTGGGAGAGCCCGGCGCGGCCCTGGTTCGTGGTGGTGCCGCAGGCGGGCGATCCGGTGGCGGTGATACCCACCATCGGGGCAGACCTGATGGGGCGCACATGGCTGCGCGACATTCGCACATGGCAGGCGCCCGATCCACGCGACGATGGCATCACCCTGCTTGCCGATGCACTGGCAGAGGCGGTGCCAGAAGGTGGGCGGATCGGCCTGCCAATGGGGCAGGAGACGCACCTGCGCATGCCTCTGGCGGGGTTCGAGACGCTCGCCGCGCGGCTCGCCCCGCGGAGCTTTGTGGACGCCACCGATTGCGTCCACAGGGTGCGGGAGATCAAATCCGAGGCCGAGATCACGAAAATTCGAGAAACCTGCGCCATCGCGGCTCGTGCCTTTGACCGCGTGCCGGAGTTCGCAAAGGCGGGGCAGTCCTTGGCGGAGGTGTTCCGCAGCTTTCAGATTGCGCTCTTGGCCGAGGGGGCAGATTGGGTCAGCTATGTCGCAGGTGGCGCGGGGCCGGACGGATACGGCGACGTGATCTCGCCTGCAGGCCCGCAGCGCTTGCAGCAAGGTGATGTGCTGATGCTGGACACGGGCGCAGTAAGGGATGGGTATTTCTGCGATTTCGACCGGAATTTCGCAATTGGCCCTGCCTCGGGTCCTGCACGCCGCGCGCATGCCGCGCTGTGGCAGGCCACTGAGGAGACATTGGCCGGGCTGCGCCCCGGCCTGCGTGCCTGCGACGTGCACAGGATGCTCGGCGAGGGGCTGCAAAGGCGCAGCATGGCACCATCGGCTGGCCGGCTGGGCCATGGGCTGGGCGTGACGTTGACAGAATGGCCCTCGTTCACGCCATTGGATCAAACGCCCCTGCGCGCGGGCATGGTTCTGACGCTTGAGCCGGGCTGCGTGACGGGCGACGGGCGCATCATGGTGCATGAGGAAAACATCGTCCTGCGCGAGGACGGCGCGGAGCTTTTGTCGCGCCGCGCCCCTTCGGAATTGCCGGTAATCCTCTCATGAGCGCTTTTCCCTATGTCTTGCAGCAGGATGCCTTGCCGCGCCTTGGCCTGATCGTTCTACAGGCCGATGAAACCATCGAGCAGGATTTTCGCCGTCTCTTTGGCCCGGACGAGGCCCGGCTTCATGTCAGCCGGGTGCCTTCGGGGGCCGAACTGACTCCCTCCACGATTGCCGCCATGGAAGCCGCGCTGCCCGTCGCCGCCAGCCTGCTGCCCGCTTCGCAGCCGTTTGATGTGGTCGGCTATGCCTGCACCTCGGGCACGACGCTGATCGGTGCTGAACGGGTGCGCGATCTGATCGCGGCGGCCACCCAAACCCACGCCACGACCGACCCGCTCAGCGCCGCGCTGGCGCATTGCCGTGCCTTGGGTTTGAGGCGGATCGGCATCATTTCGCCCTATATCGCGAGCGTCGCGGGCCCGATCCGCGCGGCGTTCGAGGCCGGAGGGATCGAGGTGCCGGATACGCTGTCGTTTGGCGAGGAAATCGAGGCGCGCGTCGCCCGCATCGCGCCGGCCTCCATCGCTTCGGCCGCGCGCGATCTGGCGCGCCGCAACACGCTGGACGGGATATTCCTGTCCTGCACCAATCTGCGCACGCTCGGCATTCTGGGGCCGCTGGCCCGTGAGCTTGGCTTGCCAGTGCTCAGCTCGAACCAATGCCTTGCATGGCACATGGCTGTCCTTGCGGGGATGGCGCCACCTCTGGATGGGCACGGCACGCGGGACGGGTGATATACCCGGTGATAAGGCCGCAGAGCGCCCAGAGCCAGCAGGGCGCAGGTTTGCAATCTTATTTCATTCCTTCGCAAAAGCCCGTCGCTCCCGCAGCGTCTCAGCTCATCGGGCCGCCTCTGGCGCCGAGGTCCGAAGAGAGGCCGTAGCGGCGCATCTTGTCGTTGAGGGTCCGGCGCGGAAGCCCCAGCGTTTCGGCCGCACGCAGCGTGTTGCCTGCATGGGCCTCCAACACCGCCGCGATCTCTCGCGTTTCGAACTCGGCCACGCGGTCAGCCAGCGTCAAGGCGCCCGTTGGCGGCGCGGCAGACGGCGGGCTGGCAGGGCCAGGCGCATCAAAGAGCCCAAGCGCATAGGCTTCGGCGCTGGCCTTCAACTCACGGACATTGCCGGGCCACGCGAGGCGCTTCAGCTTTTGTTGCATCGGCCAAGGCACGTCAGGGTCGGCGCGGCCATAGCGGCGCGCGGCCAGCTGGGCGTAATGCGCAAAGATCAGGGGAATATCCTCGCCCGCCTCGCGCAGGGCCGGTGTGACAAGCTCGGTCCCGGCCAGCCGGTAAAAGAGATCCGACCGAAAGCTGTCGAGCAATCGAAGCGGCGTCTTGGTCGTGGCGATCACCCGGATATCCAGCGGGCGCGGCTGGGTTTCTCCGATCCGCTCGATCATGCGTTCTTGCAAGACGCGCAGCAGCTTGGCCTGAATGGTCTCGGGCATCGTCTCGACCTCGTCCAGCATCAGCGTCCCGCCATGGGCGGCCTCAAGCTTGCCCGCCCGCCCCCCGGCGTCATGGGCGAACGCGCCCGCGCCGTGGCCAAAGAGGATGGTTTCGGCCATCGCCTCGGGCAGGGCGGCACAGTTCAGCGCGACAAAGGGGCCATCGGCGCGCAGGCTTCCGCCATGGATCGCGCGCGCGGCCAGTTCCTTGCCGGTGCCGGTCTCGCCGGTGATGACCACATCCAGATCGACCGAAGCGAGTGCCGCGATGCGGTCACGCAATCCGCGCATGGCCCGCGATTTGCCCAGAATGCTGGTCTTGTCACGTTCCGCCAGAACCTGTTGCAAGCGCACGACCTCGTTGCGGGCGGCCTGCGCGTCAAGTGTGCGCCGAATGACGGACAAGAGGTGCGCGGAGTCGTAGGGTTTTTCCAGAAAGTCCTCGGCACCTGCGCGGATCGCCTCGACGGCATGCGCCACATCGCCATGCCCGGTCAGCAAAACCACCGGGACGTCTGGCGTCTGTTCCCTGACCGCCTTGAGCAGGCCGATGCCGTCCATTCCCGGCATCCGCAGATCGCTGATGACCATATCGGGGCAATCGCCAAGCGCCGCGAGCGCGTCCCTTGCGCCCTCAAAAGCCCTGACATCATAGCCTGCGGTGGCCACCAGATCGCACAAGGCCGACAGGTGGTCGGTGTCGTCGTCCACGATATGAATGCAAGCGGTCATCGATCTGGTTCCTCTCGAACGGCAAGGGGCAGGGCCACAGTAACTTGCGTGCCCTCTTGCGGTGTGGACAGGATATCAAGCGTTCCGCCGAAATCAGCAAGGATCGCCTTGCAGATGGCGAGGCCAAGTCCGAGGCCCTCGCTGGCCATCTTGGTCGAAAAGAAAGGGTCCGTCACACGGGGCAGATCGCTTTCGGCGATCCCCGCGCCGTTATCGCAGACCGTGATCCGGGTTTGGCCGCCCGAGGCTGTCAGAGTGACGGCAATCTGCGCATCCGGCATGCCGTCGACGGCGTCCAGAGCGTTCAGCAAAAGGTTCGCCACGACCTGTTCGATGCGCACGGCACCGGCCATGACGGGCACGCAGGTATCGGGCAGGTGCAATCGGGGCGTCACGCCGACCACCTGAGCGCGAGGCAAAACCAGATCAACAGCCGACTTCAGGGGCGCGCGCAGGTCGATTAGCTTCAGCTCGGCGGTCTCCTTGCGGGCAAAGCTTTTCAGATGCTTGGTGGTGCGCTGCATGCGGCGGATCATGTCGCGCGCCTTGGCGATCCTCGTGGCGGTTGCCGTGTCTCCGGCGGGCATTCCCATCTCTGCCGCCGAGAGCGTCGCCTCCATCGCGGCCAGCGGCTGGCTGATCTCATGCACGATCGCGGCGGACATTCGGCCCATGGCGGCCATCTTCTCGGTATGAACAAGGGCCTCCTGCGTGGCTCGAAGGTCGGCTTCTGCCTGACTGCGGGCCTCGATCTCGCGGGCCAGATCGGCAGTGCGGTCGATGACCATGGCTTCCAGCTTTTCCGACTGCGACAGGCGCAGGGCGATGATCTGGCGGCGTTGCTCCCATGCCTTGAGCGCAGCGGCGATGGCAAGCGTGGCAAGGGCTGCAAGAACGGCCCATCCCAGCGCCAACAGCTGCAAGCCGCGTGTCGGGCGCGCGGCGATGACCTGCCCGCCGGTCGCGGGCACCGGGGCAAGGCGCGCGATCCAACCGGCCCCATTGGCATCGGCCCCGGCGGGCGGTGCCGACAAGAGGGGGGTGGTCGTTCCCAGACCGACATTCTCGTAGGCCCGCGAGGCTACAAGTTGGTCCAGCACATCGGGCGCCAGATCGACGAGCGGGCGGTATTGCCAATCGGGGCGCGCCGACAGAAAGACGATGCCATGCTCATCGGCCAGCGCCACATCCGCTTCGGCAGCACGCCATGTCGCCTGAAGGGGCCGCAAGTCCAGCTTGACCACCATGACGCCCACCTCGCCCCCGACATCGATACGGGCGGACAGGAAATACCCCGGCACGCCCGTTGTTACTCCAATGGCATAGAACTGGCCGTGGCCCGTGGCGAGGGCGTCCTGAAAATAGGGACGAAAGGCATAGTTTTCGCCCACGAAGCTGCCCGAACCGTTCCAGTTGGAGGCGGCGATTGTCTGGCCGGACGCGTCGATCAGAAAGAGCTCGTCGGCACCGGCATGTGCCGCGACCGTTTCCAGATAGGTGTTGGCGTCCTGAAGCGAGCCTTCGGCGGACAGCGCGCCCCGGATGCGGGCGTCTTCGGCGGCGATGGCCGGCAAGGCGCGCAGGCGGTCCAGCTCGGCCTCGACCGCGCGCGTGGTCAGCAGCAGGGTCTGGTCCAGCTCCTGCCGCGCGGTTCCAAGCGCGATGGCCTGCGCGACAAACCAGACCAGAACCGCCGACAGGCAGGCTAAAATCAAGGGGCGGACCAAGGTCATGCCTCGATCCACCCCGTGCCTTGGGTCTTGGTGCTGGCGCTGGGCCCCCGCTGCATCACGGCGTCATGATTGGTGCGAACCGGGCCGCAGGGCAGGCCCGTCTGATGTCGCCGTATCCCCGCGGTATTGCATCCAGTTGATCGCCAGCAGCACCCCGATCAGGATGGCGCCGGCAATTTCCACGGTCAGGTTTGGCCAGAAGAGCGCGACAATGCCCGGCATCAATAGCACACGCATCCACAGCTGCATCGGGCGCCACAAGAACGCTTCGAGCACCGCGGCAAAGGCCACGAGCCCAAGGATGGCGATCGCCCCGCTCCACAGCACCAGCGGCAGGGGGCCGCCAAGGATGATTTCCTGATTGAATACCATGAACAGCGGGATCAGGTAGAGGCCCTTGGCGTATTTCCACGCCTGAACGCTGGTTTCCATCGGTTTCGATCCCGCGATGGCCGCTCCGGCGAAACCGGCGAGGGCTACAGGCGGGGTGACGTTGCTGTCTTGTGAATACCAGAAGACGACCAGATGTGCGATCAGGATCGGCAGGCCGAATTCCTCGGTCAGTGCGGGGCCAACGAGGATGATCAGCACGATGTAGGCCGCCGTCACCGGCAGGCCCATGCCGAGGATCAGGCTGGCGATCACCACCAAAAGCAGCGCCAGCAAAAGATTGCCACCCGAAAACGCAATCATCATGGCCGAGAACTTCAGGCCCAGCCCGGTCAGCCCCACGACGCCCACGATGATCCCTGCCACGGCGCAGGCCATGGACACCGCAACCGCGTTGCGCGCGCCCAGCTCCAGCGCATCGAGCGTCAGACGGATGCCACGGCGGCACATCGCCGTGAAACCGGCCCCTGTGGGGCCGGTGGTCGCATAGCTCCACAGCGCCTTGGCCGATGCCGCCGCCATGATCGACAAGATCGCATAGAAGCCGACCCGCATGGGCGAGTATCCAGCCACCAGCAGCGCCACCAGCGCGATCAGTGGCAACAGGAAATGCCAACCTTCGGCCAGCACCTTGCGGGTGCTGGGCAGGTCCACGGCTGCCAGCCCCGTCATGCCCTGTTTGACGGCGGCGATATGCACCAGCAGGTAGACCACCCCGAAGTAGAGCACCGCTGGAAAGATCGAGACCAGCACGATGTCCACGTAAGGCATCCGTGTGAACTCGCTCATCAGGAAGGCGCCCGCGCCCATCAGCGGCGGCATGATCTGCCCGCCGGTCGATGCTGCGGCCTCGATCCCGCCCGCCTGCGCGGGCCGGTAGCCGAGTTTCTTCATCAGCGGAATGGTAAAGGCGCCGGTTGTGACCACATTGGCAATCGCACTGCCGCTGATCGACCCCATGCCCGCGCTGGCGATGACCGCCGCCTTGGCTGGCCCGCCGCGCTGGCGACCGGTGGCGGCATAGGCCAGATCGATAAAGAACTTGCCCGCGCCGGTGGCTTCGAGAAAAGCCCCGAACAGCACGAAAATGAACACGAACGTCGCCGCGACCCCCAGCGGGATGCCAAAGATACCCTCGGCCCCCAGCGTCATCTGGCTGGCCACACGGTCCAGCGAATAGCCCCGGTGGTTCAGGATACCGGGCATCCAGTCAGCCAGAAAAGGCAGCTCGCCCCGGTTGCCCGCAAAGGCATAGGCCAGAAAGGCCGCGCCGATGATCGTCATGCCAAGCCCGACGGCGCGGCGCGCGCCTTCCAGCACCACGAGGACGGTCAGGATGCCCATCCAGATGTCGATGTCGCGTGGAAAGATCTGGTTGGCAATGATGTCGATGTTCATCGGCACCCACGCCCCGGCCGCAATCCCGGCGAGGATCAGCGCGCCGTCGATGACCCAGCCCAGCCCCCCGCGTGGGCGGTCGCGGCCGAAGACCGGATAGATCAGGAAACACAGCACCAGAATGAAGCCAAGGTGAATGGGCCGCTGAAAGAAGAGGCCCAGCGGCTGCACCCCCGCCGCGTAGAGTTGGAACAGCGACAGCGCGATCCCGATCACCATGATGGCGCGCAGGACGATGCGCGGCTGCGGTGCCGCAGAGGTGGCCAGATCGGTGTCCATCGTCATCAGTCTTCGTTCCTTGTCAGTGAAATCCGCACGCGTTCGCGCGGGGCAACGGCGGACAGGGACACAACCCTGTCACCCACTTGCAGCCGATGATCGACCGGACCCGCGCCCGGCCGCAGCACATAGGCATTGCCCGGAACCGCCTCGTCGATATCAAGAATGAAATAGCCGCCCTGTCCGTCCGACACCTGCCGCCCGCGACCGGGAATGTGATCCAGTCCCGCCGCGAAATCAGGCAGATGCGACCAAGTCAGGACCATTTTTCCGCCCCGGTTCTCGTAGCAGTCGGACACCTCGAAACCCTTGACCGAGTGATGCCAGAGCACGCACCACTCACCCCCGTCCGGCACGGCAAAGCGCGCGATCTGCCGGCCATCCGCCCTTGTGGCGACCAGAGTCTCCGCCGTGGCAGGGAGAGAGACAGACAGAAGGAGGGCGCCAAGCCCTCCTCCCAGCCATTGCATCACGGGCGCAGGTCGTCCGGAATGGTGGCGCCTGCTTCTTCGTAGTACCGGATCGCACCGGGATGCAGCGGCACGGGCGTGGCGGACATGGTGAACTCGACCGTGGTCTCGTTCGCCGCCGGATGGACGGCCTGCAAGTCCGAGATGTTTTCAAACATCGCCTTGGTGATGGAATAAGCCAGATCATCGGACATTTCCGAGGATACCGCCAGCACGTTGGGAATGCCCAAGACAGTGATGTCTTCGTCGATCCCGGTATAGCTGCCGCCCTTCAGGGTGGTTTTTGCAAAAGTGCTGTCTTCTTCCATGGCCGCGGCCAGCTCTTCCTCGGTCAGCGCGATCATCACGATGTCCTGCGTGGTGGCAAGGTTGAGCACCGAAGAGGTCGGCGCACCGACAGACCAGAAGCCCACGTCGATATCGCCATTGGACAGCGCATCGGCGGTTTCGTTGAAGTTCAGCCGCTGTTCGTCGATATCGTCATAGGAAATGCCGTTGGCCGAAAGGATGGCGGCGGTATTGACCTCGGTGCCGGACCCGGGCGCGCCGATCGACACGCGCTTGCCGCGCAGATCGGAAAGGCTCGTGATCCCGCTGCTCTCAAGGGCAACGATATGCACCATGTTGGCATAAAGCGACGCCAGACCGCGCACCATCGGCAGTTGCTGGCCCTCGAAGCGGCCGGTGCCGGTGTGGGCCTGCGCCACGGTGTCCGCCAGACCGATGGCCAGGTCTGCATCGCCCGTGGCGATCAGGCCCATGTTCTCGACCGACGCACCCGTGACCTCGGCCGTTGCCGAATAGTCGTCGACGTTGGCGTTGATGACCTCGGCCAGTCCGCCACCCATGGGGTAATACACCCCGCCGGTGCCGCCCGTGGCGATGGAAAGCTGTTGTTGTGCCAGCGCCGGTGCGCCAAGGCTCATCGCGGCCAGTGCCGCCGTTCCGATCAGGCCCTTTGGCCCGCGAAAAATAGTGTTCAGCATGGTGTCCTCCCTGGACATATTTGTCGTGTCGTCGTCACGCGTTTTCCTCCCGCGATATGCGCAGTCTCGCAGAATTTCGAGGGAAGGTGGATAGATTTCCTGCCGCAAAGGCAAAATTCCATGGCAAGCGCTCGCCACCGCGAAGGCAAGAATTCGCCCGTTGCCCACACTGCGGCCCGGCAAAAGCGGCCCCCCGCCAGCCAAATCGGCTCTGCTCCTCCTGATCGCAGCCAATGAGGCTTTGGACGTCCCGCCGTAACGGGAGTTGCTCGATGAGCCTTCAGGCACGCCTTGATAGGCCAGCGACATCGACGCGCGCCTTGCCCTCCAAACGTTCGGTCGTCCATGGCGCGCGGTCTTCCGGGTTCGACCCCGCCATGAGGCGGGGGTGCAACCGGCAAATGGTAGCCACTGCGGCGGTCCACAGGTTGCGGGGCGTTGCCCGCGCCGTTAGTGTCCGCCGCGATGGGCGGCACTCCTCAGCCAACCTGATCATGCGGCATCTCAGGCAACGGGTCACGTCATGCGGAACATGTGTCACAGGCGAGTTGGCGCGGCACTGGCCGGCCATAGGCGATCCCGAACAGCGACAAGAAAACGGCAGGCAGCGAAAACCCGATGAGATTGAGATACTGGACGGCACTGATCGTTACTGTCTGCGTTGCTGCGACCCTGTCGTTCCGAGAGGCGCGCCAGACGCAAGTCCCGGTCGATGCCCTGCTCACGCC
This sequence comes from Roseovarius sp. D0-M9, assembly GCF_037083805.1. NCBI lineage: Bacteria > Pseudomonadati > Pseudomonadota > Alphaproteobacteria > Rhodobacterales > Roseobacteraceae > Roseovarius > Roseovarius sp. D0-M9. Next base: position 33,470 of record NZ_JBAPKZ010000013.1, read on the forward strand.
ATCGATAGATGCACCAGACATCGCCCCGCCTGCGGACACGGGCCCCGATGGCCCTGAGCCTGCGGAACAGCCCGCCGAAGCCTTGGCAGAAGAGCCACAAGACGCCCGGCCTTCGGACGCAGAAGTTTCCACGGAGGTCTCGAACTGGTCGCGGGCTGTCGAGCCGGGGGAGAATCTCGACGTGCTTCTCGCCGATGCTGGCCTCGACGCGGTTGCCCGCGCCGAAGTGTCCGGTGCGATTGGCTCCGAATTCGACCTGAGACGGCTGAAGCCAGGCCACACGCTTGCCCTTGAGATCACGGCAGACGGCCGGGCGAAAAATGCCACGCTGGAAGTTGATGACGGCGTGAACATTCACGCGGCCTTCGGTGCAGAGCCCTCTGTGCGCGTGGCGCCGCCCACGCTTGAGAGCATTCGCCAAGCCGGCGAGACCGAGATCGAAAACTCCATATACGCCGCATTGGAAGATGCCGGAATCCCCACTCGGTTCGCCACCGATCTGGAGCTGGTTTTTGCGGGCACGCTCGATCTTCGGCGCGCGCTTGTCGGCGGTGAGCTTATGCGTATTGCCTGGCGAGAGAACCGTTTGGGCGACCGCGTGATTGGCGAGCCGACCATAAACTTTGCCGAGCTTGATCTGGGGGAAGAACGCTATGAGGTCATTTGGCCCGAAGACGGGTCCAGCCGCACCAGCATTTTCAAGGATGATGATCTGATCCTGACGTTCGATCAGCCGATCAGGGGCGCGCGCCTCAGTTCCGCCTTCGGCCCGCGCAAGCATCCGATCCACGGATACGTGCGGATGCACAGCGGCGTGGATTTCGCCGCCGAGCTTGGGGCCACGGTCCATGCAACGCAGGCGGGCCGAATCTCGTTCATGGGGCAAAAAAGCGGCTATGGCCTCATGGTCGAGATTGACCACGCGCAGGACATAAAGACCATCTATGCGCATTTGAGTGCAGTGAACGAGACGCTGCAAGTCGGCCAGCGGATCCCGGCGGGGCAGAAAATCGGTGATGTGGGATCAACGGGCACCTCCACGGCACCGCATCTGCACTACGAGGTGCTTGTCGAAGGCAGCCCTGTGCCGCCACTTACGGATACGCATTTGTCGCGGATTGGGGATGGAACACCTCATGTGGATTCCCCTATATCAATCGACGCCGCGCGGGATCAGCTTGCAGCGCTGCTGGCGGCGGCAGATGGATAGCATTCTGCGTTCGTGGCCGTCAGACCCTTGTGCGAACGACAGCCGGGGCAATGGGACGAGAAGGTGAGGGAGAGCGACGATGGCGCAAATGCAGCGCAAACTGCGGTCACTTGCCTTTGACGGGCTGTTCGCACTCTGGACCGGCAGTTTTGCACTCGGCATCCCTTTTTTATGGCTTGTGGGCAGGCCCGCAGGTGCGGTGCGCGCCTTCACGCGACTGTGGGTGAGAGGCGTTGTATTTCTTTTGCGCTTCGTCGTCGGCCTCACCTACACCGAACGGGGGCGTGCCCACCGCCAGCCCGAGGCCGGGATCATCATTTCGAACCATGAATCGACATGGGAAACGCTTGTCTATCTTGTGCTGTTTCCCGATGTCGCAATCGTCGCCAAGAAGGAGTTGCTGCGCATTCCGGTCTTGTCGTGGTATCTGCGGCACTCGCCGATGATCATCATCGACCGGGAAACCGGCTCTGCGGCATTCAAGATGATGCTCAAACAGGGCCGCGCCGCCCTCGCGGAGGGGCGGCCGCTTCTTTTGTTCCCGCAAGGCAGTCGGATGCTTCCGGGCGAGCCGATCCGTTTCAGGCGCGGCATAGAATTGCTCTATACTCAACTCGGCACGCCCGTTTTGCCGGTGGTGGTCAATTCCGGCGACTTCTGGGGGGCGGCCCACGCGTTCAAACAGCCCGGCACGATCACGGTCTCCTATCTGGAGCCGGTTCCGCCGGGCCTGCCTGCGGCCTCGTTTACCCAGACGGTGCAAACCCTTCTGGAGACCGAGCGCCCGAAACTCGGGACGCACTGAGCGCGGCGCGACATCCAGCATTTGGAAGCATGTGAGGCGTGAATTCGCAGGCGGCCCTCGGGCCCTCACGAGGCCGCCTTGGACCGTGGCCGCAGCGCCCGAAACCGGGCAGGGCACCCGGCAATTTCGCCGTGACGGATGCTTGCAACTTGCATGTTGTCATTCGCAGAGGTTTCGTTTGTAGTTGCTGCATGACGGACGATGCTGACCCCGACCCAGATGAGTTGAAGTCGCGGTATCTCGCAGAGATCCAAGGCGATCTGCGGGACTTGCGCGCCTCGTCGGCGGAGACGGCAGGCGACCGCCGGCCAGTCGAGCTTGACCAGCAAAGCGTTGGCCGACTGAGCCGAATGGATGCGATGCAGCAACAGGCCATGGCCTCGGCGCAGGAAACCCGTAGAAATGGCCGGATCCGCGCACTCGAAGCGGCCATTCGCCGGATCGAGGCCGAAGAGTTCGGCTGGTGCGTCGATTGCGGGGCGTTCATCGGATTCCGCAGGCTTGATGTCGATCCCACTGCGATCCGCTGCCGCGATTGCGCGACCTGAAACGATCTGGTTACAGCTCAATTGAATCAAAGCGGATTCAGGCCGGTGACGCGCGCCCGCCGCAATATCACCGCCGGTTGTTAATGCCTGAACATCTCGACTGCCGGTGTTTCCTTCAAACCGCATCCACCTTCGCCACGCGAAAGACGGCCATCTGGCTTGCGCCCCCCAGCGCGGGATGGTGGCCTGCGATGTCGTTAAACCGGGCGGTGTAGCCCGCTGCCTGGGCCGCGCGCGCGCACCATTTTCGGAATGTGGCCCGATCCCACTCAAAGCGGTGATCGGGATGGCGCATCCGGTGGGTCGGCACGCCGAGCAGCGGGTTGAACTCGGCATTCGGGGTGGTGATCACGATGCTGCGCGGCCGCATTCGGTAAAAGAGCGCGCGCTCCAGCTTGGACAGATCGCCCGGATCAATATGCTCGATCGTTTCGACAAGCAGCGCGCAATCATACCCGGTCAGATCGGCGGCAGGCTCGGTCATCGAAGCCTCGCGCAGATCGACGCGGGGCACGCGCACGTCGCAGGCCGCCAGTCTGCTGCGCAAACGATCCAGCGAGGCGCGGCACAGATCGACGCCCACAAGCTCTTGAACGTCCTCGCGTGCGACCAGACGCACGAAAAGATCCCCATCGCCGCACCCAAGGTCAAGCACGCGGCGGGCCGGGCCACTGTCGCGCAGGGCCGCATCCACGGCCTTCAGGCGCTCTTCGTGCAGCCAGCTGGTCATGCAGGGGCCCCGCCGGGGGCTTGCATCAACACGACATCCTTGCCCGGCACCTCGCAAACCCACCCCCAGACATGGGCCAGATGGCGAAAGGTTTGCTCGCGGTAGAACACCACATGCGTCGGATCCTTGCGGTAGTGCCAGTTTGCGAAGTGCGCGTCCTCGGTCTGAAAGCAGGTCATGATGGCAAGCCAGCCGCCGGGGCGGACCAACCCGCGCAGACGTGCAAACTCGCGATCCGGGTAATGGAAATGCTCGGCCACCTCCGTGCAGGTGACAAAATCGTAGAGGGCGCTCAGGGGTGCCGGATCGGGCGCAAAGAAGGGATCAAACAGTGCCACGTCATGCCCCGCATCGCGCAGCATTNAGGGCGCTCAGGGGTGCCGGATCGGGCGCAAAGAAGGGATCAAACAGTGCCACGTCATGCCCCGCATCGCGCAGCATTGCCGCCAGCGCAGGACCGGGGCCGCAGCCATAATCCAGCCCTCGGGACGAGGGCGCAAGCCGCGCGTTCAACGGGTCTGCCAGTTTGGACAGGAAGCGGCGGTAGCGCGCATCTCCCGGATCGTTTTCGTGTTGCAGGTAATACGCATACTCGGCCTCGCCCGACAGGCGCTGCTCCGGGTCGAGAAAACGTGCCTCGCAGGCTGGGCAGCGAAAGTAATCTTGCCCCGCGACCGCCAGGAAATGCTCAGCGGCCGCCGTGCAGACGGGGCAGGCGCAGATGGCACTCGTGCGCGCAATATCCGGGCCGGAAAGGGTCATTCCTCCTCTGCCCGCGCGAGAGACCTGACTACGCAAAGCTCGGCGGCGTCCGGCTGGTCAAGGACCGCTTCGGTGGTATAGCCAAGGCCAAGGCCGCCGACTACGACATCGACACCAAGCCGCATATCGCGCCGGCGGCGCAGGCTAAGCGCGCCGATCGGCGTCGGGCAGTAATCGAGTTCTTCAAAAAGTGCGCTCATCTCATGGCCGCCTTCAAGGAGTGCGGTCACCTTTCCGCCGGTTCAACATGGGCGCCCTTTATCGGCTGGATCGCGGAAGAACTCAATTGGCGCTATGCTCAGGGATCAACCTGCGCCCTTCGTCCGCTCTTGGCGGATGGTCGCCCCAAGGGACGTAGGCCAAGGGGGCAGCGCCTTAGTGATTTGGATCATCCAGCGATCCATGGATCGCGAATTGCTCGAGGCTTGCGTCTTGGGCGCGGATCACACGGTAGGCCTCGCGCACTCCTGCCTCGGTCAACTCGCGCGAGATCGTCAGCAGCGTGTTGGCGTCATGCTCGTCGCAAAGATCGGCCATCTGGGACAGCTCTTCCAAGGCGACGCCGCGCGCGGCGGTCAGCGAGGGCGCGCCGTAGATGTCGACGAAATGCTGCGCCAATATGTCCGCCAGCGCGTCACGCTCGGCAGGTTCGATCTGGGTCACGGCGACAAAACTCACGCGGCCGAATGTCGTGCAGCCCATCCATCCGTTGGCAAAGGCCTGCCGGGCCTTGCCCGTCAGATCAGCCTCGGACCAGTTGGAAAACTCGAACCCGCCCGAAATGCACCATTCGCCGGTTCTGGCGGGGTTGTGGAAAACCCTTGTGTCGCTTTCGTCGAAATGGATCGCTCGGGCAAGTTTCATGCGGGCTCCGCCAAGAGGGTGGTGAGGGGGATCATGCGGGCTGTATCCTTGGTTTTCAACAAAAGTCCAAGATCCTCGTCAATACCGATGAATGTCCCCTCATATTCGCCGACCGTCACGGCGGTATTCAGTCCGTGAGCCACCGCAAGCCAGTCGCGGTGCAGCCTTGTCGTTCCTTCGTCGGTCCAGGCGTTGATCTGGACCAATGTGTGCCGCACCCACGCCTCGACCAGGCTTTCCGGATCCACCTCGCCGCAACCCTCGGCATAAAGCGCTGTCGCATCGGGTGTCAGCCCAGTGTCCTCGGAGGGTGGCCACAGGTCGATCGTCAGGCCGACCACCAGCCAGTCTGGAATGGCCTCGGGATCTCGGGTGGCGGCAGCGATCCGCAAGGCGCCGCAGCGCCCGCCATTAACGTATATCTCGCCGGGCCAGCCCAGATGCACCCCGACTTCGGGCGGCGCGAGCGCACCGAGCGCATTTTGTATGCCGACACCGCACAGTGGCAACATGCAGGCGGCGGTGCGCAGCGGAACCTCGGGCGCAAAGACCATCGCCGCGCGCAGGCGGTCATGGCCCAGATCATAGCAGACCAGCCCTGCGTCGCAGACCTCGGACGCCTTCGCGCAGGCCAAGCTGAACGGATCGGCGCCCGCCGCATCCAGCCCGGAAAAGAGTGGGGGAAAAACCGGTGCGCTCATGCGTGACCAAGCGTGACCAATTGTTGTGCGACAGCGCGAAATCCCGCGGCCTGCGCCGAGTCGGGTTTGGACACGACGATCGGCGCCCCGCCATCCGCCGCCAGCCGGATATCGAGGTGCAGCGGTATTTCGGCCAGCAGTGGCACCCCCAGCTTTTGCGCCTCATTCGAAACGCCGCCGTGGCCGAACATGTGCTCCTCATGTCCGCATTGCGAGCAGATATGCGTCGACATGTTTTCAATCATGCCAATGATCGGCGTGCCAAGCTGGTTGAACATGTCGATCCCCTTGCGGGCATCCAGCAGCGCCACGTCCTGCGGTGTCGAGACGATGATCGCGCCGTTGAGGTGGGCCTTTTGCGCCAACGTCATCTGCACGTCGCCGGTGCCGGGCGGCAGGTCCACGATCAACACGTCGAGCGCGCCCCATTGCACCTGTGTCAGCATTTGCTGCAACGCGCCCATTAGCATCGGACCGCGCCAGACGACCGCCTGATCGTCGTTTGTCATCAGTCCGATGGACATCATCGTCACGCCAAAGTTGCGCATTGGCAGGATTGTCTTGCCATCGGGCGAGGAAGGGCGCCCCGACACGCCGAGCATGCGCGGTTGCGAGGGTCCATAGACATCGGCATCCAGCAGCCCGACACGGCGCCCTTCGGCGGCCAGTGCGCAGGCGAGGTTGGCGGCGACCGTGGATTTGCCGACGCCGCCCTTGCCCGAGGCCACCGCGATGATCCGGTCCACGCCGGGTATCTTCTGGGGGCCTGCCGGCTCGGCGGGGCGGTTCAGCTTCAGGTCCGGGGGCGCTGCGGGCGCGCTGTGGGCCGTCATGACGACAGACAGGCTTTCCAGACCGGGCAAGGCATTGAGCTTGGCCTCAGCCTCGTCCTTGACCTTGGCATAAGTTTCCGCGTGCGTGCCGCTGACCTCCAGAACAAAGCGTACGGCCCCGTCCTGAACCGTCAACGCCTTGATCAGGCCTGCATCGACCAGCGATGTGCCGCTGACCGGATCGGACATGGTTTTCAGCGTGGCCAGCACATCGTCGCGGGTGAGGGTCATACTGGCATCACCCCTTGATCTTGCCGGTGACCACATGCTCAAGATCCACGCCGTCGATCTTGAGGACCATGCGCGCCTCGAACTCCTTGCCTTCCGTGCCTTCGGCCTCGCGGAACGCTTCTTCGATCGCCTGCTGGGATGTCACGCCGACTTGCTTGAGAAATTTGCGCATCGACATGTTGAAATCATCGCTCATCTTCGTCTCCTTTTCGGGGCTGGTCAGAGTGGCTTTTACTAATGATCCTTGCGCTTGGACAAGTAGTCCTCGCTTGTGCGGACTTGCGGGCGCTCCTTGCCTGCGAACGGATTATTCTGCCCGTGGAACTGTGCCTGAACGCGGCAATTGTCGCACATCTGGATCATCCGCGCCGCGGCAGGGTTGTCGAACATCGCGTGATTGCCGGCCAGCTTTTCCATGATCCGCTCGACGGTGGACTTGACGCCAAAGAGGCTGCCGCATTCGACGCAGGCAAAGGGCTCTTCCTCGTTCAGGACCACTTGGGAGAGGGCCGCGTCGGTCAAATCCATTCGGGGCTGTAAGGTAATCGCATCCTCGGGGCACACATTGGCGCACAGGCCGCATTGCAGGCACGCATCCTCCTTGAAGCGAAGCTGCGGCATATCGGGATTGTCCAACAGCGCGCCCGATGGGCAAAGCGAGGCACAAGCCAGACACAAGGTGCACGCATCTGTATCGACGATGACCGCGCCGTATGGCGCGTGATCGGGCAGGGGAATGACCTCCTCCTCCGCTGCCAGCGCCTTGGCGGCGAGGCGCGCGATCTGGCGGCGCGAGCCTTGCGGCAGGATTGCAGGAGCGGGCGCAGTCGCCGGGGCCTCGCGCTCGAAAAGATGATCCGACAGGGCGTCGGGGTCGGTGATATCCAGCAGCGTCACGGCATCGCCTGCGCCCATGGCGGCAGCCAGAGTCTCTTGGCTGTGCAGGACATCGCGGTCGCTTTTGGGGGCAAGCAGGATGTCGACCGCGGCAAACCCGCTGGCCAGTGACCCCAGCATTTCGGCATGGCCGAACATTGCCAGCGCTTCGATCTCCAGCGGGATCACATCAACAGGCAGACCATTGCCGTAGCGCGCGGCAAGGCGGATCATCTCGGCCCCATGCGCGTCATGCACCAGCAGAACGCCCGAGGTTCCGCCCGCCTTGCGATAGGCCGAGGCCAGCGTGCCGATCCGGCGGAACACATGATCGACCGGCGGCGCGTCATAGCTGATTGCACCCGACGGGCAGACCGCCGAACAGGCACCGCACCCGGCGCAGATCAGGGGGTCAATGCTCACATGCTCGCCTGCGGGCAGGATCGCGCCGGTGGGGCAGACATCGAGGCAGTTCGAGCAGGCCGGCTGCCCGGCGCGCGAGTGGGCGCATAGGGATGGCTCCATTCGGACATGAAGCGGCTTCTCGAAGGTGCCGACCATCTGGCTGGCCTCCAGCACCGCGTCCGCCACGGCGGGCAAGCTACCGGGATCGGCGCGCAGGTATCCGTCGCGCTTGTCAGGCGCGGGAAAGAGCGGCGTGCCACCTGTCAGATCGAGGATCAGATCACAGTCGGATTTCGCGCCATCGCGCGCATCCGTCAGTGTAGGCGCGCCGCGCCCTCCCGGCAGGACCTGCTGGAAGGCGTCGATCGAGATATGGAATTGACCCAGCGTGCCCGACACATCGCGCAAGCGTCCGGCGCAGCAATCAAAGCGGCTGGTGTGGGGCAGGTCCGCTCCGTCCGGCACCAGCACCGTCACCGCCAGAATGTCGGCCAGCTTTTCGGCGGCGGCAATCGCCACATCAGGCGCGCCGATGATGAGGCAGATCCCGCCTGAGACGACATCGGTCGTCTTGGACGGCGGCTGGGGCAGCGCGGCGTCGGCGACCAATGCGGCCATCTTGGCGGTGGTGTCCCTTGTGTCCGAAGTCCACCCGGCCCTGTCCCGGATATCGACAAAGGCAGGCTCGGGCGCGCCCAGATCCTCGGCCAGCGCGCCAAAGCGCTCGGCCTCCTGCTGGCAGGCGATCATGACCTCGCCGCCCTCCAGCGCCTTGGTGGCCGCGGCGATCTGGGATTGGCAGAGATCCGTGTGAAGGCGCGAGCATTCCAGCCCCGTCGCCGCACCAAGCGCGACCGCGTCTATGGTTTGAGACCCCAGACAGTCGCAGATCATCAGCGTTTTTTTCATTTGAGCCCCCTTGAGAGTCCGAGGGTAGGATGGAACCCCAGCAGATGAAAGGTGATCTGGCAAGTTTCGTCGCGCAGCGCCAAATCTGACGTAGCGGCACGGAGTGGATCCCATGCCCCAAAGGAAAGGCAAGACGATACCGTCTCAAATCCCCCTTTGATTTTTGCTGCAAACCGGTACACTGAGGTATTCCATATCCCGTCAGCCAGCGAGTGCCAGCATGACTTTCGTTTTTCCTCACTCCCAATCCATTCCGCTCGGAATCGTGGTTCGGAAAGCGCCCGGCGTCACGCGCTGGGCCAAGTGGGTCTGGCGTGCGGTCGGCATTCTGCCCGGTGCGGGGGCGGCAAACTGGACTGTTCTGCGGTCTGAGGGCGACGTGACCGACTTTCACGCGGCGACGCTTCCGCTTGAGCTGTTTGTGTCCGATACCGAGGCTTATGTGCATGAGCTTCAGGCCCGGCAGCCGTCTGTCTATGTCGTGCTCAGCCCGGATGCCTCATCGCCTGATCGGCCTTGGAAAGTGACGCTGGTGACGGCCTCGCCTTATGAGGCGCAGGATTATTGCGACTCGGCCGAGGTGTTGGTCGAAAAGGTGGCGATGCCGGACGGCATGCAGGCATGGGTTGCTGATTTTGTGACGCGCCACCACGAAGAGGAAGCCTTCGTCAAGCGCAAGCGCCGCAACTGGCGCGCCGAAGAGCCCGAGGACGGCATTGGCGATGCGCGCATCGTGCAGGACAGCGACGTGTTCCGGTCGCCGCGCAGCCGCATGGGGGCATTGAAATGACCCGAAGCGCCAGTTTCTGGGAGCGCCGCCGTGCTGGCGTCAAGGCGGAGGCCGAGGCCAGCGCCGCAGCCGAACAGGCTGCAATCGAGGCCCGGCAACAGCAGGCCCTGGCGGAAAAGAGCGACGAAGAGATCCTCGCCGATCTCGATCTGCCCGACCCTGAAACGATGGAGAAAGGCGACGATTTCACCGCCTTCATGGCCAAGGCCGTTCCCGAGCACATCCGCAAACGGGCGCTGCGCAAGCTGTGGCGCAGCAATCCGGTTCTGGCATGTGTGGACGGACTGAATGATTATGATGACGACTACCTGACCGGCAGCTATGGCAACGGGCCGATTGCGACCAACTATCAGGTTGGCAAGGGCCTTCTGGCGCACGTTCTGGAGGTCGCGCAGCAAGGTGAGCAGAGCGCCGATGATGCGATGACACTCGACAAGGATGCGAAAGCGGCCCAAGATGAACCTCAAGAGGAGTCGGTCGAAATCGCGTTGACAGACGAAGCTGCGGTGGCAACGGGCGAGGCTCACGCCTCGGATCTGGCCGCTGAACCAGAGGCATCCGTGCAAGATGCCGATGATGGCGCGGACGACTTCAGGCCCCGGCGAATGGCATTTTACTTTGATGGAAACAGTGCATGACCTTGGCCGCAGCACATCAGCAGATCGACGAAGAGGATCGCCTGCGCGCTGATCTTTACAACTACCTTGGCGTGATGCTGGCAGGCCCTCCCGATGAGATCCTGTTGGCCCAGACGGCCGATCTGGTGGGTGACGCCTCGCCGCTTGGGCAGGCAATCGAGGGGCTGGCGTCCGTTGCCAGGGTGACGCGGCCCAGATCAGCCCTCAAGGAATTCAATGCGCTCTTTATCGGCCTTGGTCGCGGCGAGCTCTTGCCCTACGCCAGCTATTACATGACCGGATTTCTGAACGAAAAACCGCTGGCCAACCTGCGCGCCGACATGGCGTCGCTTGGCATGACGCGGGCGGAAAACACGTTCGAGCCTGAGGACAACATCGCCTCGCTGATGGAGATGATGGGCGGAATGATCGTCGGGCGCTTTGGCAATCCCGCGCCATTGGCGCGGCAAAAAGAATTCTACAGCAAGAACATCGGGCCGTGGGCGCCGCACTTCTTTACGGACCTGCAAGGGGCAAAGGCATCGACGCTTTATGCGTCGGTCGGCGCTGTCGGCGCGGAGTTTCTCGCGGTGGAGCAGGAAGCATTTCGCATGATGTCTGGCTGAGGGCCGCTGATTGCGCGGCGGCGGGGGCTGCCATGAAGAAGTTTAACGGGAGGAGACAAAGAAAATGGCTGACACGAAACAGGGCACGACGCGCCGGAATTTTCTGAAGATCGCCGGCACGGCAGTGCCGGGCATTGTGGCCGTTTCCGCCGGAAGCGAGGCGCAAGCGGGTCCGGCCGAAGTCGATCTGACATCGCAAGTGATGCAGGACACCGAACACACCCGCGCATATTTGAAAAGCACCCGCTTTTAGGGCTGCATGACCCGCCTCAGGGGAAGGGGCCGGGGACATTTGATAGGTACCAAGACTGCCACAGCGCAGAAGTAGGGAGAGAGACATGCTCAGGAAAAAGACAAATGGCAGCGCGCGCCGAGCTGCAAGGGCTACGACGACCAGCGCCGCGGTTACCGGCGTAGACCGCCGGACCTTCCTGCGCGGTTCGGGCCTTGCCATCGGCGGGCTTGCAGCTGTCGCCGCAACCGGCGGCACCGTGTCGCGCGCCACTGCGCAAACCGCCTCAGAGCGGGCGATCGAGACCAAGAAATCCGTCTGCACCCATTGCTCGGTCGGGTGCACCGTGATCGCCGAGGTCGACAATGGTGTCTGGACAGGCCAGGAGCCCGGCTTTGACAGCCCGTTCAACATGGGCGCGCATTGCGCCAAGGGCGCATCGGTGCGCGAGCACGCGCATGGTGAGCGGCGCCTGAAATACCCGATGAAAAAAGAGAACGGCGAATGGGTTCGCCTCAGCTGGGAACAGGCCATCAACGAGATCGGTGATGGCATGATGAAGATCCGCGACGAAAGCGGCCCGGATTCCGTCTATTGGCTGGGCTCGGCCAAGCACAGCAACGAGCAGGCCTATCTGTTCCGCAAGTTTGCCGCGTATTGGGGCACGAACAACGTCGACCATCAGGCGCGTATCTGCCACTCGACCACCGTGGCCGGTGTGGCGAATACATGGGGCTACGGCGCCATGACCAACAGCTACAACGACATCCACAATTCCAAGGCGATGTTCCTGATCGGCAGCAATCCCGCCGAGGCGCATCCGGTCTCGTTGCTGCACATCCTGAAGGCCAAGGAGCAAAATAACGCCCCCCTGATCGTCTGCGATCCGCGATTCACGCGCACGGCGGCACATGCGGACGAATATGTGCGCTTTCGTCCGGGCAGCGACGTGGCGCTGGTGTGGGGCATTCTGTGGCACATTTTCGAGAACGGCTGGGAGGACAAGGAATTCATCCGCACCCGTGTCTGGGGCATGGACGAGATCCGCAACGAGGTGCAGAACTGGACCCCCGAAGAGGTCGAGCGCGTGACCGGTGCGCCGGGCGAGCAGCTGGAGCGCGTGGCGCGCACCTTGGCCAACAACCGCCCCGGCACCGTCGTCTGGTGCATGGGCGGCACCCAGCATACCAACGGCAACAACAACACCCGCGCTTACTGCATCTTGCAGCTTGCGCTTGGCAACATGGGCCGCGCGGGCGGCGGCACGAACATCTTCCGCGGGCACGACAACGTGCAGGGTGCCACGGACCTCGGTGTTCTGGCCGATACATTGCCTGGCTACTACGGCCTGTCCGAGGGGGCATGGGCCCATTGGGCCCGCGTGTGGGAGGAAGACGCAGATTGGCTCAAGGGGCGTTTCTCGGACGCCTCGGTTGGCGAGACCAAGATGATGAACCTGACTGGTATTCCGGTCAGCCGCTGGATTGACGGCGTGCTGGAGGACAAGGCCAACCTTGACCAGCCGGACAACACGCGCGCCATGGTTCTGTGGGGCCATGCGCCAAACTCGCAAACGCGGATGAAGGAAATGAAGACCGCGATGGAGCGGCTGGACATGTTGGTCGTGGTCGATCCATATCCGACAGTTTCCGCCGTGATGCAGGATCGCACCGACGGCGTTTACCTCCTGCCGGCCAGCACCCAGTTCGAGACGCGCGGGTCTGCAACCGCCTCCAACCGGTCGCTGCAATGGCGTGAGAAGATCTTTGATCCGTTGTTCGAGTCGCTTCCCGATCAAACGATCATGGCCAAGTTTGCCGAAAAGTTCGGTTTTCATGACCGCCTTTTCCGCAACATCGCGATTGACGAGGGGGGCGAGCCGAACGTCGAAGACATAACGCGTGAGTTCAACCGCGGCATGTGGACCATCGGCTACACGGGCCAGAGCCCCGAGCGTCTCAAGATGCATATGGCCAACCAGCATACCTTCGACCCCACGACCTTGCGCGCCAATGGCGGCCCTGCGGATGGCGATTTCTACGGGATGCCCTGGCCCTGCTGGGGCACCGCAGAGATGAAGCATCCCGGCACGGCGCTGCTTTATGACATGTCCATTCCGGTGGCCGAAGGCGGCCTGACCTTCCGCGCGCGTTTCGGTGTGGAGCGCGACGGCGACAATCTGCTCGCCGAAGGTGTTTATTCCAAAGGATCCGAGATCGAGGACGGATACCCGGAATTCACGATGCAAATGCTGCGTGATCTGGGCTGGGAGGGCGATCTGACCCAAGAGGAAATGGCTGCTATCGACCGCGTGGCGGGTTTCCCCGATGGCGCGCCCATGATGGACGAGGCAGCGGATGATGGCGGTTCGACCGATCAGGAAGAGGTTGGCGAGACATCGCAGCAAGGTGAAATTCCGTCGGATTATGTCGAGAAGTCTGGCGGCGTGAATTGGAAGACGGACCTGTCGGGCGGGATCCAGAGGGTCGCCATCAAACATGGCTGCGCACCCTTCGGAAATGCCAAGGCCCGCGCCGTGGTCTGGACCTTCCCCGATCCTGTGCCACTGCACCGCGAGCCGCTCTATTCCAACCGCCGCGACCTCGTGGCCGACTACCCCACCTATGAGGACAAGAAGTTCTGGCGGGTGCCCACGATGTACAGCTCGATCCAGACCAACGACTTTTCCGAGGACTACCCGATCATCCTGACCTCCGGTCGCTTGGTCGAATATGAGGGCGGCGGCGACGAAACCCGTTCGAACCCTTGGCTGGCGGAATTGCAGCAGGACATGTTCGTCGAGATCAACACACGCGATGCCAATGATCTTGGTATCCGTGACGGCGCACAGGTCTGGGTCGAAGGGCCCGAGGGCGGCAAGGTCAAGGTGATGGCCATGGTGACCGAACGGGTGGGCGCGGGCGTGGCCTTCATGCCGTTCCACTTTGGCGGCCATTTCGAAGGCAGGGACCTGCGCGACAAGTATCCCGAAGGGGCCGACCCCTATGTTCTTGGGGAATCGTGCAATGTCGCCCAGACATATGGTTATGACAGCGTCACCCAGATGCAGGAGACCAAAGCGACTCTCTGCAAAATCTGGACAGCATAAGGAGAACGATCATGGCTAGAGCAAAGTTTCTCTGCGACGCTGAACGCTGCATCGAATGCAACGCCTGTGTCACCGCCTGCAAGAACGAACACGAGGTGCCATGGGGCATCAATCGCCGCAAGGTCGTCACCATAAATGACGGCAAACCCGGCGAGCGGTCGATTTCGGTCGCCTGCATGCATTGCTCTGATGCGCCTTGCATGGCGGTCTGTCCGGTGGATTGCTTTTATCAGACCGATGACGGGATCGTCCTGCATTCAAAGGATCTCTGCATCGGCTGCGGCTACTGCTTCTACGCATGCCCCTTCGGCGCACCGCAGTATCCCCAAGCCGGCAACTTCGGATCGCGCGGCAAGATGGACAAATGCACCTTCTGCGCCGGTGGTCCCGAAGAAAACCACTCCGCAGCCGAGTTTGCCAAGTATGGTCGCAATCGGATCGCCGAGGGCAAGTTGCCGATTTGCGCCGAGATGTGCTCGACCAAGGCGCTGCTCGCGGGTGACGGCGATGAGGTCTCGGATATCTACCGTGAGCGTATCGTCGCCCGAGGCTTTGGTTCGGGGGCATGGGGCTGGGGCACGGCCTATGATCAAAAGGGCGGTTGAACCTTCCGTTTGCCTAGATTGGTCGAGCGGCCCCGCAAAGGCCGCTCGACGATTTCCAGATGATAAAGGATGGCTCGGATGCTTCGCCTGATTGCGGTTTTCCTCTTTGTTTGCAGCCTGATGACTCCGGCTTTGGCGCAAGAGGCCGCCGAGGATCCGCGGGCGCAAACCGGCGGCGCGCAAACGCTTGACGATATCTTGCGCCGGCAGGCCGAGCAGGATGTGGACGATGAATTTCGCCGCTCTGAAACCGGAGACCCGTCCGCTGCCGCACCGACCACGGAACCGCTCGGAACGCTTGGTGGGCAGTCAGACCCGGACCTGTGGCGCGCGCTGCGCTATGACACGGCGGATGTCACGACCCAGATTCGCGGGCCTGCCTCCACGACGCTTATCCAGGACAGCGGGATGTGGTGGCTGGAAGTCCGCGAAGGACCGATGTTGATTTATGGCGCGGCCCTGCTGGGCGGCACCTTGGTGCTTCTGGCGCTCTTCTATCTCATTCGCGGCCGCATCCGAATCGACGGGGAAAAGACCGGACGCACGATCACGCGTTTCACCGGGGTCGAACGGTTCGGGCATTGGCTGCTGGCAACCTCGTTCATCATCCTTGGTGTGACGGGCCTGATTTCCCTCTTTGGGCGCAAGGTGCTGATACCGGCCTTCGGGCATGAGGCGTTTTCCATTTTGGCCATCGGCACGAAATGGGTTCACAACAATGTCTCTTGGGCTTTTATCGTGGCACTCGTCATCATCTTTGTCTTTTGGGTGGTTCACAACCTGCCCGACCGCACCGATCTGGCCTGGCTGGCCAAAGGGGGCGGTATCTTCAGCAGCGGTCACCCACCGGCCAAGAAATTCAACGCTGGCCAAAAGCTGATCTTCTGGGCTGTGATCGTCTTGGGGGCATCCATTTCGGCGTCGGGGATCTCGCTGTTGTTTCCCCATGAGTTCAACATGTTCGGCGCGACCTTTGCCAAGCTGAACGACTGGGGCATAAGCGGTCTGGTCGGGTTGGATCCGCTACCCTATCCGCTGTCCCCCCAGGCAGAAATGCAATATGCGCAGCTCTGGCACGCAATCGTCAGCCTTGTTTTGACCGCGATCATTTTCGCTCACATCTATCTGGGGTCCATCGGCATGGAAGGCGCTTTTGACGCGATGGGCAAGGGCGAGGTCGAAGAGCAATGGGCGCGCGAGCATCACAGCCTGTGGGTCGAGGAAGTGCGAGACGCCGAAGCACTTCGGAAAAAGGAAGCATGACATGAAAGCGTTTTTGATTTCATTGCTTGCCTTGGTGGTGATCACAATCGGCGCGAACCAGCTTCTGACAGTCGCTGATTTTTCCTCTGATGCCAATTCCGCCTCCTCATCCAACGTCAGGCTTGAATAACTGGGCGCGTTGGTCGTGCCGGGGCAGACTGGGCCGGATGGCGCGGAATAGAGCCTCGCCTGGCGCCGTCGGGTGAACCATGTTGATTGTGGACGAACCTGCGCGATCCCGTCAGACATCTGCCGAGGCCTTTCACGAAGTTCAAGCAACGGGCGACCCTTCCCATCCCTGGGCGCGCTGCGGTTTGCCAGCCGTCGGCATATCAATTATGTGGACCCCAATGAGATCGCGCGCGCGAAAGTGAGCGGGAGCAAGGCGCGCATGCGCCTGTCAGCACAACATCGACCGCCGCCAACAGTTCGAAGAATGTAAAAATGCAAATCCATCAACACGCCAAGCTGTCCGTTGCACCCATGATGGATTGGACAGATCGCCACTGCCGCCATTTGCACCGGCTGCTCAGCCGTCATGCGCTGCTCTATACCGAGATGGTCACCGCGCCGGCGCTGGTGCGGGGTGGGGCGGTGCATCTGCTGGATCATGGGCAGGCCGAGCATCCTGTCGCGCTTCAATTGGGCGGATCGGATCCGGCCGAGTTGGCCAGGGCCGCCCGGCTGGGCACCGAGGCGGGCTATGACGAGATCAACCTTAATGTCGGTTGCCCCAGTGACCGCGTGCAATCGGGCACCTTTGGCGCCGTCTTGATGAAGTCGCCGGAGCTCGTGGCCGAATGCTGCGAGGCGATGCGCGCCGCCACGTCGCTGCCGGTGACGGTCAAATGCCGGATTGGCGTTGATGATCAGGATCCCGCGACAGTCCTGCCGCAGTTCATCGCGCGGATCGCCGCAGCGGGCGTGACACGTCTGACGATCCATGCGCGCATGGCGTGGCTCGCGGGGCTTAGCCCCAAGGAAAACCGTGATATTCCGCCCCTCGATTATCCGCTGGTGCACGAGATGAAGGCGCGCTTTCCTGCGCTGCATCTGTCGGTCAATGGCGGGATCGGTAGCCTCGATGAGGTTGAGGCGCATCTGAGCGCGGGGATGGACGGCGTGATGATCGGGCGCGCCGCCTATCACGCGCCGGCGCAGATCCTCTGCGCCGCCGACCGCGTGATCTTTGGCGCGCAAACGTCCGACAGCACGCCCGAGGACGCGGCCCGCGCGATGATGGAGTATGCAGAGGCGCATCTGGCGGGCGGCGGGCGGCTGAACCAGATCACACGGCACATGCTGGGTCTGTTCGCGGGGCGGCCCGGTGCGCGCGCCTGGCGGCGGATGCTGTCGGAGGGCGCGCATCTGCCCGGTGCGGGCCCCGAGTTGATCGAGACGGCGCTGGGCCGCCTCGAGGAGGCGCAGGCAGGCGCGGAATCCGTTTGCGCCCATGCGGCAAACCCGGTCTAAGACATCTCGGACCCGGCGCCGGGGTGCCTCGAGGCGCGCTGGCATCCCCCGCGCGCAATGACAGGAGACGCCTCATGCCCGATCCCACCCTCTTGATGGCCATGACGGCCATGCTGCTTGCGATCGGTGCTTTCGCAGGCGTGCTGGCAGGGCTTTTGGGGGTTGGCGGCGGTATCATCCTTGTTCCGGCGTTTTTCTATGCGTTCAGCACCTTGGGTTACGGCGGCCCACAACTGATGCAGGTGTGCCTTGCCACATCGCTGGCGACGATCATCGTGACCTCCCTGCGCTCGGTTCTGGCGCATCACCGCAAGGGTGCAGTCGATTGGGACATCCTGCGCAAGTGGTCGCCGGGGATCGCCATCGGCGCCGTTCTGGGTGTCATCGTCGCGGCCGGGCTACGCTCGGGCACGCTTCAGGGGATTTTTGGCGTGCTGGCGTTCTTTGTCGGCATCTACATGACCTTCGGCAGTGCCAAATGGCGGCTGGGCGCGGTGATGCCGGGCGGGCTGCGCCGTGCGATCATGTCCCCCATCGTCGGCTTCTTGTCGGTGCTGATGGGCATAGGGGGCGGCAGTTTCGGTGTGCCGCTGATGAGCCTGCACTCCGTCCCCATTCACCGCGCGGTTGCGACCGCCGCAGGGCTGGGCGCGGCCATTGCCGTCCCGTCGGTCATAGGCTTTCTGATGGTGACGGTCGCGCCCGAGGGGCGTCCGCCCTTCACGCTGGGTGCCGTCAATGGCCCGGCATTTCTGATCACGATCGCGATGACGCTGATCACTGCGCCGCTGGGAGCAAAGCTGGCGCATGCGATGGATCCAAAACCGCTCAAGCGGGTGTTCGGCGTCTTCCTCACGCTGATTGCGCTCAACATGCTGCGCAAGGCGCTGGGCTATTGACAGGGGCGTTCGGCACAAAGGGCGCAGAGGGCGCTCTGGCGGCCAAGGGTTGGGTGCGCTTTGGACATGACGCAGGGCTGTCGCGCTGGGCTGAATTCGCCAAAACCGCCGCGCTGGAGCGTATGGCAGAGCCTGCCCACCGCGCAGAGTGGCTGCAATGCGGCGGCACGTGGTTCGTCGGCGTCGATACTCTGAGTAATGACAGCAGGGGCGATGTCGCGGGCAGTGGGCCACTGCCCGGGCCGGGGTATGAGGCCGCGCGGGCCGCCTATGGCGATCTGCCGCTGCACGCAGGTCAGGTCTCGGTTGTCTGGCCGGGCTACCCTCAGCCCCGCAAGGATGAAAGCGAAGCGGCGTTTCTCTATCGCCAGCGCCGGGATGCAGCCCACGTCGATGGCCTTTTGGCGGTGGGCGCGTCCCGCGCGCGTATGTTGAAGGAACGCCACGCCTACATCCTTGGCCTGCCTCTGACGCCGGTCGGCGCGGGCGCCAGTCCCCTTACAGTCTGGGAGGGCAGCCACGAGGTGATGCGCACGGCCTTTGCGTCGGCTTTGGAAGGCGTCCCGCCCGAGGACTGGGGGGAGGTGGACCTGACCGAGATCTACAAGGCCGCCCGCCGCGATGTCTTTGCGCGCTGCGCGCGTATCGCGGTGCCTGCCCAGCCGGGTGAGGCGGTGCTGGTGCATCGGCTGGCCCTGCATGGCGTGGGCCCATGGGAAGAGGCGGCAAGCG
The DNA here is from genome assembly GCF_037083805.1 of Roseovarius sp. D0-M9. Classification (NCBI taxonomy): domain Bacteria; kingdom Pseudomonadati; phylum Pseudomonadota; class Alphaproteobacteria; order Rhodobacterales; family Roseobacteraceae; genus Roseovarius; species Roseovarius sp. D0-M9. The sequence continues at coordinate 52,690 of NZ_JBAPKZ010000013.1, forward strand.
CGCCGCCCGAGGGGCGCATGATCGCCTATTTTCGCCCTGAATTTCCCGGTCTGGGCGATGATTGGCTGACAGCGCCCTAGCAGGGGAAGCGTCGCCATAGCGCGCCAGAACGGCACCGCTGGTGGCGTCGCCTGACTTGCCGCCGGGTGCCCGGCCGCATATTCTAGCTTCAAACCGACCAAGGATGAATCAAATGCCAAGACTTCCGCTTTTTGCCTCCGCCGCGCTGGCCTTTTGCACTCTTGGGGCTACCGGCCCCTCGCAGGCTGAAACCAGTCTTTCGCTGCCGTTGCCTCTGGGCCGCGATGGATCGATCCAGGCGATGCAATACAGCTGCGATGACGGCACTGAATTGTCGGTGCAATATGTCAGTGCGGGGTCCAACAACCTCGCTCTGATCCCTCTCAAGGGCGAGACGCGGATCTTTGTGAGCGTGCTTTCGGGATCTGGCGCGCGCTATGTGTCGGGCCCGTCCGAGTGGTACAGCAAGGACGGCGAGGCAAGGCTGAGCGATGAGTCGAGCGATGCATCCGCCGTGACCTGCGCATCCGCCAGTGAGTGACGCGGGCGCGGAATAATGCTTGCGGGGCCGGGAAATCGCGCCCTCTTTACCACACCTGAATAGTGCGCTGGCCTCGGACGGCGCGGACCACCCAAGACGCCACAAGAGGGGCCCTGAAGCGTTTCGCGAAGTTTCGCCTTTTGCTGATGCCTCAGGTTAAAGGCGAAACGCTTTAGACGCCGTGCTCCAGCCGGGCGGCGCGCCCGCCGCGCCGCTTGCGCAGAAGGCGGGCGCGATCCGGCAGTGCGGCCATGATCTCGGCGCGCTCACCGTCCGTCATTCTGGACCAGCGGGCGATCTCGTCGATGCTGCGCAGGCAGCCGGTGCAAAGGCGCGCTTCGGGATGGACCACGCAGACGCGGATGCAGGGGGATTGCACCTCGGTCCGCGTCCAGACGGGCGCGCCCTCCGGTGATCCGTCCGGCTTTTCGCTTCCGCCCATCATTGCGCGCTCCTCATATGGCCCAAACGGTCCAGCACACCTTGGAGGATATACGACGCCGCGATGTTGTCGATCACCTCGGCGCGACGTTTGCGTGACGTATCCGCCTCAAGCAGCGCGCGCTCGGCGGCAACTGTGGACAGCCGTTCATCCCAATAGCCGATGGGCAGATCGGCCATGCCGGGCAGGCGGGCGAAATTTCGCGCAAAGGCGCGGGTCGATTGGCAGCGTGGCCCCTCGCTGCCGTCCATGTTGCGCGGCAGCCCGAGGATGAGGCCGCCGATCTGGCGGGCCTCGATGATCTGCGCCAGACGCGCGGCATCCACACCGAACTTCTTGCGCCGCACCGTCTCGATCGGGCTGGCCACGGACCAAAGACCGTCCGATACGGCCACCCCGATCGTCTTGTCGCCCAGATCCAGCCCCATGAGGGCGCGCATGGGCGGCAGCGCGGCGGCGAACTCGGTGATGTCCTCATGGATCATTGGGTGCCCTCGGAGGTTTCGGGTGCACTGTCTTGCGGTGCCGCATCCTGAGGTGCACCTTCCAGACCCGCCCGCGACGCGGCCTCGTCCAGAAGGCGCGTTGCGTCGTCTTGGCCGGCGAAGTTCAGGCGCGCTTCGTCCAGAATGGTTTGCGCGCGTTCCGTCTCGCCCAGCACGCCCAAGGCCACCACAAGTCGCGCCCAGTCCTGTGGCGGGCCACCCTCGCTTCCCAGACGCGCCAACAGGTTATCGACCATGCTGCGAATGAAGGTCTGGCGCTCCTCCTCGCTCATGTCATCGGCGGCCTCGACCTGCTCGGGCGTGGGGCCCGCCGCCGCACCGGAACTGCCCGCCTCGGGCAGTGTGTAGTTGATCCCGGCGCGATCTGCGGCCCCCACGATCTGCTCGCGCAGCGGTGCGACCCAAACGGCATCCGGGGGACTGTCATTCAGCAGCGCCTCCCACGTGCGGAAGGCCGCATCGGGCCGGTCGACCTGAGAAAAGTAAACGCCCAAGTAATAGCGCGCCTCGGCTTGCGAGGGGTCCAGCGACAGCGCGGTGCGCAGGCTGGCCTCGGCCTCGGCCGAGACATAGCCGCCCGCCGCAGTGATCATCAGATCGGCCAGAAAAGCGTGATCGGCAGCCGTGGCCTCGCCCTCTTTCGCCGCGATCAACTGCTCCTGCGCGGCGCGGGCGGCGCCCGTATTGCCAAGGCTGGCCTCATTGCGCGCCAGAAGGGCAAGGCCGCGCAGGTCGCCGGGCCGCGCCTCGACGGCCGCGCGCAATTGCACCATGAGCTGCGCGAAATCCTCGGGTGGCTCCACGGACTGATCACCGGGGCCAAAACGATCCTCGGCCTCGGCCTGGCTCAGCCGATCGGCGCGCGCGGCGTCCGATGCGGCAAGGCGCCCGGCGCGGGGCTGATCGACGTAGCCCGGCGCGCCCAGTTGTCCGTAGATCCATATGGTGCCGCCGGTCACCGCCACGACCAGAAGCGCGGCCATGACCTGACCGGCGCGGCGCGGTTGGCCGCCATCGGCGCCATAGGCACGGATCTGCGCATCGGCGGCAAGAATGCGCCGTGACACCTCGGCGCGGAGGCGGCCGGCTTCGGTCTGGGAGATGACGCCGCGTGCCAGGTCCTTGTCGACGCCGTCCAGTTGAACGCGGTAGATCTCCAGATCATAGGCCGCAGGCGGTGCCGTGCTGACACGCCCGCGCATCAGCGCAAGCGCGATAAGCGCGCTGGCTCCCAATGCCAAGGCGGCGGCGACGATCCAGAACATCATGGCGGCTCTCCTGCTATCCCTGTCCACATAACGGCGCGGCGCGCCCGGCGAAAGGGCCGATGCGTGCCGTTCTTGTCGCACCCGGCGCCTTTGGAGGGCCATTGAAAGGCCACTGGTAGCGCGCTGGCGGGTCAGGGACCGCAGGCGCGGCGCCATTGTCGCAAATCGCGCGCCCTGCGCCGCACCCGGTATATTGCGATCCTCCCACACGGCGCATACCCTCCCTAACCACGCGAGCCCCCCGCGAATCCATCACCAGAGTGAGACCGCGCATGAAACGCTACTCAGCCTTCGCCGTCGCCCGTGAGGCGCTTCGCAACCACACCGGATGGGACCGCGCCTGGGCCTCGCCCGAGCCGAAGGCGAAATACGATGTCATTATCATCGGCGCTGGCGGTCACGGCCTCGCAACCGCCTATTATCTGGGCAAGAATTTTGGCATCACCAATGTGGCCGTGCTGGAAAAGGGCTGGCTGGGCGGCGGCAATACCGGGCGCAACACGACGATCATCCGCTCGAACTACCTCCAGGATCCCTCGGCGGCGATCTACGAGAAATCCCGCTCGCTCTACGAGACGATGAGCCAGGATCTGAATTACAACGTCATGTTCAGCCCGCGGGGCTGCATGATGCTGGCCCAGACCCAGCACGAAGTCCGCGGCTATGAGCGCACGGCCCATGCCAACGCCTTGCAGGGGGTCAAGACCGAGTTCATCGGCCCCAGCCGGGTCAAACAGCTCTGCCCGATCATCAACATCGACGGGCCGCGCTATCCGGTCTTGGGCGCGCTCTGGCAGGCTCGCGCGGGCACGGCGCGCCACGATGCGGTCGCATGGGGCTATGCGCGGGCGTGCAGCGACATGGGCATGCACATCATACAGAAATGCGAAGTCACCGGGATCGAGCAGGCAAACGGCAAGGTCACGGGCGTGAACACCACACGCGGCGCCATCGGCTGCGACCGGCTGGGCATGGTCGTCGCGGGCCACTCGGGCCACCTTGCCGATATGGCCGGCTTCCGCCTGCCGATCGAGAGCGTCGCCCTTCAGGCGTTGGTGTCCGAGCCGATCAAGCCCTGCATGGACGTGGTCGTCATGGCCAACACGGTCCACGGTTACATGAGCCAGTCCGACAAGGGCGAAATGGTCATCGGCGGCGGCACCGACGGCTATAACAATTACACGCAGCGCGGCGCCTTCCACCACATCGAAGAGACGGTGCGCGCGCTGGTCGAAACCTTCCCGATGGTCGCGCGCCTCAAGATGCTGCGCCAATGGGGCGGGATCGTGGACGTGACGGGCGACCGCTCGCCAATCCTCAGCAAGACGCCCGTCGACGGCATCTTCGTCAACTGCGGCTGGGGCACCGGCGGCTTCAAGGCGATCCCCGGCTCCGGCTGGGGCTTTGCCGAACTCATGGCAAAAGGCCACTCCCCGCTGACGGACGCCTTCGGGCTGAACCGCTTCGTCGAGGGCCGCTTCATCGACGAAAGCGTCGCGGCGGGGGTCGCGCATTGATGGCCACACAGTTCTTCAAAGAATTGCGCCAAGAGTTTTCGAGAACTCCTGCTACCCGGATGACTGGAGATACGACATGCTGATCCTGACCTGCCCCTGCTGCGGCGTGACCGGCGAGGAAACCGAATTTCACGGCGGCGGCGAGGCGCACCTGAAACGGTTCGGGCCCGGCTCGTCCGACGCCGAGTTCCACGACTATCTTTTCTCCAAGGTGAACCCCAAAGGCGTCCACCTCGAGCGGTGGCGCCACAATTACGGCTGCGGCAAGTGGTTTCATGCCGCCCGCGATACCGTCACGCTCGAGGTCTACGGCACTTACGAGGCGCAGACATCCGAGCCGCCTCAGCACATCAAGGATGCCATCACCGCCAAGCGACCCGGCTGGTCGTGGAGGGAGTTCGCATGAGCCTTCATCTTGCTAAAAATACTCGATCGACACCAACCACGCACGCGAGGGCAGGGGCATGAGCACACGTCTGGCAAACGGCGGCCGTCTGATCGACAAGGCGCGCCGGATGGATTTCACGTTCAACGGCAGGCGTCTCAAGGGCTATGCGGGTGATACGATCGCCTCGGCGCTTCTAGCCAATGACCAGATGCTGATGGGCCGCTCGTTCAAATACCACCGTCCGCGCGGTGTGGTCGCCTCGGGTGCCGAAGAGCCGAACGGCCTTGTCGGCATGGGCACGGGCGCCAGCTTCGAGCCGAACCAGCGCGTGACCACGACCGAGCTGTTCGACGGGCTGACCTGCACGAGCCAGAACCACTGGCCGTCGCTCGATTTTGACGTCGGTGCGATCAACACCAAACTGGCGCGCTTTCTGCCTGCGGGCTTTTATTACAAGATGTTCATCCATCCACGGCCCCTGTGGAAGCATGTGTATGAGCCGATCATCCGCAAATCGGCGGGTCTCGGCGCGGCGCCCGAGCAGCGCGATACGGACACGTACGAGCATTTCTATGCGTTCTGCGACGTGCTGGTCGTCGGTGGCGGTATCGCGGGGCTTCAGGCCGCGCGTGCGGCGGGCGAGGCGGGCGCAAAGGTTCTGCTGCTGGAACAGACCGCGCATTGGGGCGGACGCGCGCCGGTGGATGGCGGGATGGTGGATGGCGCGCCGGTCGCCGATTACATCGACGGCCTCGTGTCCGACCTTGCGTCGATGGACAATGTGACCATGCGCAACCGCACCATGGGCGCGGGTGTCTATGACCATGGTTATGCGCTGGGCTACGAGCGCGTGGGCGATCATGCCCCCAAGGCGCAGGGCCCGCGCCACCGCCTCTGGCGCATCCGTGCGGCGCAGATCGTGACCGCAACAGGCGCGATCGAGCGGCCACTCAGCTTTGCGGGCAACGATATTCCGGGCGTGATGCTGGCCTCGGCAGTGCGCGACTATGTGGTCGATTACGGCGTTTCCATCGGGGACCGCACCGTGATCGTCACGAACAACGATGACGCCTATCGCACCGCCTTCACCCTCAAGGAGGCGGGCCTGGATGTGCCCGTCATCCTCGACGCGCGGGTCACGGCGCAGGACAGTGCGCTGATGGCGCAGGCCAAATCGCTGGGCATCCGCGTGCTCATGGGCAGCGGCATCTCGTCGGTTCAGGGGGCCAAGCGCGTGACGGGCGTGGGTGTCTGCTCTCAGGCGGGCGAGGGCGCCGTGCTGGAGGAGATCACCTGCGACGTGGTGGCCATGTCTGGCGGCTGGTCGCCCGTGGTCCACCTTTGGTCCCATTGCGGCGGCAAGCTGATCTGGGACGAGGCGACAGCCGCCTTCCGCCCCGATGCGGGCAAGGCGCCGACCGGCGCCGATGGGCAGGCCTTCGTCACGCCCGCAGGCGCCGCCAATGGCGCCTTTGGGCTGGCCGAAATCCTGATGGATGCCACCTCGGCGGGCACATCTGCGGCCAAGGCGGCGGGCCATGTCGGCGATGCATACGCCGCCCCCAAGGCCGAGACGCCGGAGGAGGCGCCGATGGCCCCCGTCTGGATGATGCCGCAGGGGGCAGGCATCGCCAAGCGCCAGAAGGCTTGGCTGGACTATCAGAACGACGTCAAGGTGTCGGATGTGCAACTGGCCGCACAAGAAGGTTACGAGAGTGTCGAGCACGCCAAGCGCTACACTACCCTCGGTATGGCGACGGATCAGGGCAAGCTGAGCAATATCAACGGTCTGGCGATCCTGTCGGACGCGGTGGGCCAGCCCATTCCGCAGACCGGCACGACCACCTTCCGCCCGCCCTATACGCCCATCTCGATGGCCTCGATCGCGGGCGAGGCGCGCGACGAGCGGTTTCAGCCGATCCGGCGCACGCCGCTCTATGACTGGCACGTCGAGAACGGCGCCTATTGGGAGCCTGTTGGCCAGTGGCGGCGGCCCTACACCTATCAAAAGCAGGGCGAGAGCATAGAGGAGGCGGTTGCGCGCGAGGTCACGAATACCCGAGCCAGCCTTGGTATCCTCGATGCCTCGACGCTGGGCAAGCTGGTGGTCAAGGGCCCCGATGCCGGCAAGTTCCTCGACATGCTCTATACCAACATGATGAGCACGCTTGCCGTGGGCCGCTGCCGGTATGGCCTGATGTGCAACGAGAATGGCTTTTTGATGGACGACGGCGTCGTGGCGCGCCTGTCGGACGATACATTCCTTTGTCACACCACTACCGGCGGTGCCGAGGCGATCCATGGGCACATGGAGGAATGGCTGCAAACCGAATGGTGGACCTGGAAGGTTTACGTCGCCAATCTGACCGAAGAATACGCCCAGATTGCCGTCGTCGGCCCGCGTGCCCGCGAGACGCTGGAGCGGCTGAGCGGTGACGACATAAGCGCCAAGGCGCTGCCCTTCATGGCGTGGAAGGACATCACGCTGGGCGGGATCGAGGCGCGCGTCTATCGCATCTCTTTCTCGGGGGAGCTGAGCTATGAGATCGCGGTCAAGGCGTCGGAGGGCCGCGCGCTCTGGGATGCGCTGATGGCCGCCGGGGCATCGGCGAACATCACGCCCTATGGCACCGAGGCGCTGCACATCATGCGGGCCGAAAAGGGCTTTATCATGATCGGGGACGAGACCGACGGCACGGTCATCCCGCAGGATCTGGGCATGGGTTGGGCGATCTCCAAGAAGAAGGACGACTATATCGGCAAGCGCGCGCAAGAGCGCAGCCATATGACCGATCCCGCGCGCTGGAAACTGGTCGGCCTCGAGACCGTCGATGGCAAGGTGCTGCCCGATGGGGCCTATGCCACCGCCGAGGGGACCAACGACAATGGCCAGCGCGAGACGCAAGGCCGCGTCACGTCGACCTACCATTCGCCCACGCTGGGGCGCGGCATCGCGATGGGCCTTGTGCTCAACGGGCCGGACCGGATGGGCGAGGTGCTGGAATTCCCGCGCGTCGATGGCACGGTGATGCGGGCCAAGATCGTCGATCAGGTATTCTTCGACCGTGAAGGAGAAAAGCAGAATGTCTAACGCAGTCAGCGCATTGAACGGCGCGAGCGCATCGGGATTCGTCCAGATCCGCGACATGGGCCTGCAAGGCATGATCACGCTGCGGGGTGATCTGGCCGAGGTCAAGCTGAAGAAGGTGATCCAATCGGTCACGGGCGGCGACATGCCGGGGCAGGGCCATGTCGCCCTGTCCAAGACCGGCGGCGCGGCCTGGATGTCGCCCGACGAGGTGCTGATCATGGTCCCCTACGCGGATGTTGCGGACAAGATGGCGGCGATCGACAAGGCGCTGTTCGAGGATCACCACCTGGTCGCGGATGTGTCGGACGCGCGCTGCATGTTCAGCATCACCGGCGACGATGCGCTGGTGCGCGAGGCATTGGCCAAGCTGGCTCCGGTGGATTTCAGCCCTGCGGCCTTCAAGGTGGGCCAGTTCCGCCGCTCGCGCATGGCACAGGTGCCGGCTGCGATGTGGATGGCAGCCGAGGGCGATGCGCGCGTCGTCTGCTTCCGCTCGGTCGCGCAATATGTCTTTGACGTGCTCAAGGGCGCGGCGGCTCCGGGCAGCGAAGTGCGCTATCTGGCCAAGTGAGCGGCGCGCGGCCGCCTGTCGGCGTTTTGAGGCCAAATCAGATGGGCGCGCCCGAACTGCCCGGAACCGACCGCGCGCTCTTGACGTTCCACCCCCAAGGCTACCATCTAGGAGCCATAGGATTTTTCACTTAAAAGGGGGCCAACCCATGACATTCCAACTTCCCGATCTTCCGTATTCGCACGACGCACTGGCCGACAACGGCATGAGCCGCGAGACGCTGGAATACCACCACGACATCCACCACAAGGCCTATGTCGACAACGGCAACAAGGCGATTTCGGGCACCGAGTGGGAGGGCAAGACCCTTGAGGAGATCATCAAGGGCACCTACGACAAGAATGCGGTGGCGCAGTCGGGGATATTCAACAACATCAGTCAGTTGTGGAACCACAATCAGTTCTGGGAAATGATGAGCCCCGGAGAGTCCAAGATGCCGTCCGAGGTCGAGACTGCGCTGAAAGAGAGCTTTGGCAGCGTCGATGATTTCAAGAAGGAATTTGCCGCCGCTGGTGCCGGTCAGTTCGGTTCGGGCTGGGCGTGGCTGGTCAAGGATGCCGATGGCAGCCTCAAGGTCACCAAGACCGAAAACGGCGTGAACCCTGTGTGCTTCGGCCAGACGGCGCTCTTGGGTTGCGACGTGTGGGAGCATTCCTATTACATCGACTTCCGCAACAAGCGCCCCGCCTATCTGGACAACTTCCTGAACAAGCTGGTCAATTGGGAAAACGTCGCAAGCCGCATGTAACCTGCGCCAGAGATCAGCACGTCACATCAGCCCCCGGTGGATCGCACTGCCGGGGGCTTTTTCGTGCGCCGGAGGAACCACCCTCCGCACCCGGCCGTTTTCCCTACAGATTTCAACGCGAAAAGGAGGAGACCATGGCAGAGCGCAAGCGCTCCAAGGACGGCCACCGCGAAACCGAAGAGATCATCGGCGAGGCGGCGGATATTTCGCAATCAGGCCGCCAAGGCGGTGATCTAGAGCGCCGGGTCGCCACCCGCGACGAGGAAAAGCGCGCCAAGGAAAAGCCCGCTGGCGCCACCCGCGTCACCGGGCAGGACAGCCGCGAGACCGGGCACGCCCCCGAGGAGGACACGTAAATGGCCGAACTGAAAACAGGCACATGGGTGCTGATCTGCGATGGGGAAAAGGCGCTGTTCCTGCGCAATGATGGCGATGCGCAAGCGCCTGACCTGAACGTCGTGCGCATCGACGAGCAGGACAACCCCAAGGACATCGACCAATCCGCGAACCGCCCCGGCCGCATGAACGACGACGGACCGGGTCACCGCTCGGCCTATGATGATACCGACTGGCATGAACTGGCCAAAGAGCGATTTGCCTCGGACCTCGCGGATCGCCTGTATAAACAGGCGCATCGCGGCGCATATGACCATATCGTCATCGTCGCGGCCTCCAAGACATTGGGCGCGCTGCGCGGCGAATTGCACAAGGAGGTCGCCGCCAAGGTGATCGCCGAGATCGACAAGGATCTGACCAACCATCCGCTCGACAAGGTCGAGCAGATGATCAAGGCCGAGCTGGCCAAGAAGTAACGCGGCGGTCGGCGCGGGGCCTCTGGCTGGTGCCCGCGCCGATCTTGCGTGTGCGTCCCTCTTTCTAACGCTGCCGCCCTCGGCTATGGGGGAATGGCAAAGCAGGACAGAGAAGGGGCCATCCCATGACAGATGAGGTCAAAGGCGTCCTCGCCATGATCGGCGCCTGCACTGTCTGGGGCCTTTCGGGCATTTATTACAAGCTTCTGGACGATGTTCCCCCCATCGAGATCCTATGCCACCGCACCTTCTGGGGCTTCATCTTCTTTCTATGCGTGCTGGCGATTCAAGGGCGGCTGCGCGCCTTGCCCATGGCGCTGAACACACCGCGTACATTTGGCATCGTCGCCATCGCCGCCTTCATGATCTCGCTCAACTGGTTCGTGTTCATCACGTCGATCCATCTGGATCATGCGACCGAGGCGTCGATGGGATATTACATCTTTCCGCTGGTTGCCGTCCTTGCCGGGGCGGTCTTCTACAAGGAGAAGCTGAACCGCCCGCAGCTGATCTCGGTCGCGCTGGCGACTGTCGCGGTGACGATCCTGTCGTTCGGCTTGCAGGTGGCCCCTTGGGTCGCGCTGATCCTGGCGTTTTCCTTTGCCGTTTACGGCGTGGTCAAGAAGAGCCTAGCAACCGGTCCCGTCGTCTCGGTCACAGCCGAGGTGGCGGTATTGTCCCCTTTTGCCATCGGCTGGCTTGCGGTGATCCATTCCCGCGGCGAGGGGCATTTTGGTGCCGAGCTTACGACGACGCTTATGCTGATGCTGGCGGGGATCATCACGGCTATCCCGCTGATCCTCTTTTCCTATGCGGCGCGGCGGGTCTCGATGGCGTCGATCGGCCTTGTCCAATACCTGAACCCGACTTTGCAGTTTCTGGTGGCGACCTTGATCTTTCGTGAGGTTTTCACCCTCTGGCACGCCATTGCCTTTGCGCTGATCTGGACGGCGCTGGCGATCTACACCGCCTCGTCCTGGCGCCGGGGCAGGGCGGCGCGCAAGGCCGCGAGGGCGGCGGCCACATCCGGCACCGCCCTGTAACCCTCCGACAAGTCCGTTCCGGCAAACCCTTCGGCCACGACATGCTCAAGCAGTGCGATCAGCGGCTGCCAATAGCCTTCCACGTCGATCAGGATCACGGGCTTGTCGTGCAGGCCCAGTTGGCGCCATGTCAGCACCTCGAACAGCTCGTCCAGTGACCCGCCCCCGCCCGGCAAGAGCGCGATGGCGTCGCAGTTCATGAACATCACTTTCTTGCGCTCGTGCATCGTCTCGGTGACGACGCGGGTGCCGGTGACGCCCGCGCGTGCCTCCAGCCCGACCAGATGCTGCGGTATCACCCCCAGAAGGTCGCCCCCGGCCGCCTGAGCGGCGCGCGCGCAGCGGCCCATGAGCCCCACATCGCCCGCGCCATAGACCAGACGCCAGCCCGCCTCGGCGATACCGGCCCCCAGCGCATCGGCGGCGGCGCCATAAACGGGCCGCGCGCCCTCGCGTGCGCCGCAAAAGACACAGATTGACAGATCGCTCATGGTGCGGTGGCCCTTTCGTGCAGGAGTGTTTTGACGCGTGTTAGCCATGTTGCTAGGGTCCGGCAACCCGGACCAGTGTGCCATGACATGCGCGTGGGTCATGCCCTTTTGCATGATCGGGCTGTCGTGAAGCTATCGGGAAGCTGTCTGGGGAACTATTCGGAAGGTGTCTGCGGGATGAGCATCAACGCAACCAAGCGCCCCGCCGTCTGGATCGGTGCAGGCGCCGCCATCTTGGCTGCGACCATTGCCGTGCTCTATGTGGGCGGTGCCATCGGACCGCGTGACGCGGCGCTGACCCGCGATGAGGCGGGGACGGGCGAGGCCAAGGATCGCGCCGAAAGCGCGAGCGCGCCGCAGAGCGCCGCGGAAGATCAGACGACGCCTTCGGATCAGCCGGATGATGCACGCGCAGCCGAGAACCAGCCTGCCAAGGCGCCATCCGAAAAGCCGCAGGAAACGACCGAGGAAAGGGCCGAGCCTGCCGGGGAAGACACCCGCGAGGCGGCATCCGCCGCCCCCGACGCACCGCAGGCCCCTAGGATCGACGTCTTCCGGCTTGAGCCGGACGGCACGGCCCTCGTCGCCGGGCGCGCGGCGCCTGGCTGGCAGGTCTCTCTTCTACTCGATGGCGCGTTGCTTTCCAGCTTTGAGTCTGGCACCGTCGGCGCCTTTGCCGAGTTTGTCGAGGTGCCGGGCAGCACCGCACCGCGTGTCCTGTCGCTCACCATGACCGGCCCGGACGGGGGCGGACATATCGCTGGCGAGACCGAAATCATCATAGCGCCCACGCCGCAGATCGCGCTGAAGAGCCAAGGCAGTTCCGCGCCTTCGCAAGCGGACACGCCCCGCGCCGCGCCCGATGAGTCCGGCCCTGATGAGCTTGCCCGCGATGAGCCCGGCGCAGAGACTGCCACCGACACACCGGAAACGGACGGCGAACCAACCAGCGAAGAGGCCGCATCCGCGTCCACCTCCACACTCGCGGCCACGCAGGAGGCGGCAGATGCGCCGCCTGCAGATCAGCCGCCGCGCAGCGCGCCGGGCCTTGTAGCTCTTGAGCCCGGCTCGGATATGCCCGCCGGCACGGACGATATCGCGGCCCGGCCGGCCATCGCGCGTGAGATAGCGCGCGAGACCCAAGGGGATGCCGCGCCGGTGGAAGAGCCTCAAACAGGTATCGAGGCGCAGCAAGAGGCGGAGGGCCAGCCTGCCACGTCACCCGGCGCCGCGCCCCTCGCACAGACGCCGCCGCAGCCAGGGGGCCTGGCGTCGGCCGAGCAAACCGATGAGCAGACCGATGAGCAGGCCGGCGCTCCAGCCCCCTCTCCCACCGTTCTCATGGCCGATGCAGACGGCGTGCGCGTTCTGCAATCACCCGGCGCCGCGCCCGAGGTCATGTCTTCCGTCGCGCTTGATTCCATCAGCTACTCCAGCGATGGCGCCGTGCAGCTGTCGGGCCGCGCCGCCGGCACCGGCTTTGTGCGCGTCTACCTAGACAACACGCCGATCACGACCTCGCGGATCAGCGAGGCTGGCACATGGCGCACCGATCTGCCGCAGGTCGACACCGGCGTATACACCCTGCGCATTGACGAAGTCAGCCCCGAAGGCCTCGTCACCAGCCGGGTCGAGACCCCGTTCAAGCGCGAGGATCGCGCCCTTCTGGCCGAGTTGCGCGATCAGAACGCATCCACCGGCGCCCCTACCACATCCGTTCCGGAGGCGGTGGGGGCGCCCTCGGGCACGCAGGGCGCGCCCCAGCCCGACACACAGCCCGCCCAGCCGCTTGTCCGCGCGATCACGGTTCAGCCCGGCAATACGCTCTGGGCCATTTCGCGCGACACTTACGGCGAGGGCATTCTCTATGTGCGGGTCTTCGAGGCAAACTCCGACCGTATCCGTGACCCGGACCTGATCTATCCCGGCCAGGTCTTCGAACTGCCACAATAAACCTTTCATTGTTCTGAAAATACTCATTCTACCGTTGCATCAAGCACATGACGCTTGCCGCATCGCCCTGTCGCGACTGGATATCCCGGCGTTTGCGGCCTAGATGTGACCTCTCGCCACACGCAAGGGACCTTCATGCGCCAATCACCTCCGTCCGACTCTTCTGCGGCTTCAGCGTCCGGCTGGGCGACCATCCTGCGCGTCGCGCCCTATGTGTGGCCGCGAAAGGAGGGCGGCTGGGTCAAGCGGCGGGTCATACTGGCGCTTGCCGCGCTGGTCGCGGCCAAGCTGATCGCGGTCGGCACGCCTTTCTTTTACAAGGCGGCGGTCGATACGCTCTCAGGTGAGGGCACGGATCCGGCCTGGGCGCTGGGCGCGGGGGCCATCGGGCTGACCGTCGCCTACGGCATGGCGCGCCTGATGAATACCGGCCTGCAACAGCTGCGCGACGCGCTCTTTGCACCCGTTGGCCAGCGTGCGCTGCGCAAGGTGGCACTGCGCACCTTCCGGCACATACACCGCATGTCGATGCGCTATCACATCACGCGCAAGACTGGCGGTCTCAGCCGCATCATCGAGCGGGGGGTCAAGGGCGTCGACTTCCTGCTGCGCTTCCTCCTGTTCTCGATCTTTCCGCTGATCCTCGAATTGTTCCTCGTCGGCATCGTCCTCTGGGCAGCCTTCGATTTCTGGTATCTTTTCGTGGTGGTCGTGGTCATCGCGCTCTATGTCGCCTTCACGTTCAAGGTCACGGAATGGCGTGTGAAGCTGCGCCGCGAGATGAACGATCAGGACACCGACGCCAATCAGAAGGCAATTGACAGCCTGCTCAACTACGAAACGGTCAAGTATTTCGGCGCCGAAGAGCGCGAGGCGGCGCGCTACGACTTCGCCATGGAGCGGTATGAGAGCGCGGCGGTGCGCACCTCCTACTCGCTGTCATTCCTCAATTTCGGCCAATCCCTGCTGATCACGGCGGGCCTTGTCATCGTCATGGTCATGGCCGCCATCGGCGTGCAGAACGGCACGCTGACCGTGGGCGATTTCGTCATGGTCAACGCCTACATGATCCAGATCACCATGCCGCTGAACTTTCTCGGCACCGTCTACCGCGAGATTCGGCAGGCGCTGGTGGACATGGGCGAGATGTTCGGTCTTCTCGATCAGGCGCCCGATGTGACGGATGCCAAGGATGCCAAGGTGCTGCATGTGACGGGCGGCAAGGTCGAGTTGCGCGATGTCCATTTTGGCTACGACACTGCGCGCGCGATCCTCAAGGGCATTACCCTGACTGCCGAGCCGGGGCAGACCGTTGCCATCGTCGGGCCCACAGGGTCGGGCAAATCCACCATCGGCCGCCTCATGTTCCGCTTCTACGATGTCTCGCAGGGGGCACTCTGCATCGACGGGCAGGATATCCGGGATGTCACCCAGTCCAGTCTGCACGACGCGATCGGCGTCGTGCCGCAGGACACTGTCCTTTTCAACGACACCATCGGGTATAACATCGCCTATGGCCGCGGCGGTGCCACGCAGGACGACGTGATCGCGGCGGCCAAGGCGGCCTCGATCCATGACTTCATCGTCTCGCTGCCCGATGGCTATGACACAACCGTTGGCGAGCGGGGGCTCAAGCTGTCGGGCGGGGAAAAGCAGCGGGTCGGCATCGCGCGGACCCTGCTCAAGGATCCGCCCATCTTACTGCTGGACGAGGCGACAAGCGCGCTCGATACCGCGACGGAGCGTGACATTCAGGACGCACTGGCCCGCGCCGGGCAGGGCCGCACCGTTCTGATGATCGCGCACCGCCTCAGCACCGTGGCCGATGCGGACAAGATCGTGGTGCTGGATGATGGCCACATCGTCGAGCAGGGCAGCCATGCGGAACTGCTGGAGAAGGACGGGCGCTATGCGGGTCTGTGGTATCGCCAGCAATCGGACGAGGCGGCCTGATGCCGCAAAAGGACTACCCCCAGACCCCGGATGGGCGCTACTTCGTCTCTCGCGGGCGGCTCTGGCGCTGCACGGATCCTGGCCTTGAGGGCAGCGAGCGGCGCGCCGCGATCAAGGCGTTGATGAAGGCGCGCCGCGCGGTTCAATTGGCAGGGGATGATGCCGCCGCCGAGCGCGCGGCGCGCGCCGATGTCGATGCGGCCAAGCGCGCGCTGGGGGAACGCGGGCCGGTCTGGTGGCAGGACGGCGCACCTGACGAGGGCGGGCATCACCCCAAGAACTCCAACTATGCCGCGTGGTGGGCGGCGCTGGGCGAGGCGGAGCAGGCACGCGGTAGTTGAAATCCGGGTGCCCAGAGGCTGTGGCCCATGATTTGTCGCCGCAGTGCCATTGTTTGGTCTGAAGTCAGGGGCATAAGAATTGGGAACGAAATATGCGACATCATGGGCCTTATGAACAGAGACACATTTGCAAGTGATCACGAACGGAAAGCGCAGCGCGTGCCGCGGTTTCCTATGAGGGCGGTCTTGCTGCCAGCGCTCTTGCTGGCCGAGCTTGTCGTGATTGCGCTGCTGTTCCAGCTTGCGACACCGATCGAGTGTCGCCTGACCGGCATGGCACTGGCCTGCCGGGCGCTGCGCGGCGTTGCCGTCAGTCTGATGTGCCTTGCCGCGCTTTTGGGGGTCTATCTCTGGGCGGCAACCTCTGCGCGGCATGCCTTGGCGGGCTTGCTGCGCGCGCCGGCGCAGGGCTGGCATTGGCAGGCGCTGCATGTCTTGGGCGCCGTGCTGATGCTGCTGCCGGTTGTGCTGATCCCGTCATCGGGGCTCAACGATGCCTTTGGTGCCGTCTTTGCACTCTTGATACTAGGCGGCGCGATGGCCGCTGTCGGGGGGCTCTTCTGGCTGGCGCCGCCCGCGGCCTGGTGGGATTGGACGCGGGGACGGTGGCCTGTTCTGCTGATGCTGTTTCTGGGCGCGGCACTTTTGCCGATGGCGGCCGCCGCCGCTGGACCGCTTTGGTATTGGCAGCGCTTGACCGAGGTTACCTTTGCCGGGGTTGCGGTGCTCTTGTGGCTGATTGGCGAGCAGCCAGTGGGCAATCCGGCCACCCAAGTGCTCGGCACCGGTGATTTCATCGTGGCGATCGCTGACAGCTGTTCGGGCGTCGAGGGTTTTGCGCTGATCACCGCCTTTCTGGCGCTCTATGCTTGGCTTTTCCGCGATACCCTACGGATGGCGCGGTTTTGGGCCGTCATCTGGCCCGCCGCGTTGCTGGCGTCATGGCTGCTGAACGTGGTGCGCATCGCCGTGCTGGTCTGGATCGGGGCACATGTCTCGCCCGATCTGGCGGTTGGCGGATTTCACAGCTTTGCCGGGTGGCTGTTTTTCACGGCGTTGGCGCTCGGGGTTCTGATCGTGGCCTCGCGTGTGCGCTGGCTGCACCGGGAGGTGGGCCAGACACCCTCGGTGCCGCTGTCCGGGGATCTGGCGGCGGCGCTGATCGTGCCATTCATCGTGTTCATGGCCTCGGGCGTCGTCGCGCAAACCTTTTGGAGCGATCCTGCCGAGGCCTATCCGTGGCAAGTGGCCGCGATGTTTGTCGCACTCTGGTGGGCGCGGCGCCCCTTGATTGGCCTGATTTGCGTTCCCTCCGTCCTCAGTATCGGCGCGGGGCTGCTGGTGGGGGCGGTCTGGCTGGCACTCGCCGAGGGCCAAGGTGGCGGGGCGCCGGCGCTGGCTGGCGCGGCGCTGGTGGTCTGGATCGGGGTGCGCGTCATCGGTACGGCCCTGTTTGTCCCGATCATCGAAGAGGCCTTCTTTCGGGGATATGTGCTGGCGCGGATTGCGGATGACAGGCTGATCTGGCGGATCGGGGGCATCGCCGTGTCCTCGGCGCTCTTTGCGCTCTTGCACGGTCGCTTTGTCGAGGCAGGTCTGGCGGGTGTGGTCTTTTGCCTGGTGTATCTGCATCGAGGCCGCCTTATGGACGCGGTCATATCCCATGCGGTCGCCAATACCGTGATCGCGGCGGCAGCGTTCTGGTACGGGGATTGGTCGCTGATCTGAGCGCAAGAAAAAGGCCGCCTCGTGGGCGGCCTTTCGTCTTGGATGCGGAGAAATGATTTCAGCCGCGACGGCGGCGACGAATTTCCCAGGCCAACACCAGCGATGCCAGAACCGCGGCACCGGCCAGAAGACCCGAGGATGCATCAATTTCCGGTACGTTGTGCGCAGGCGCGTGGTTGCCGCCTGTGACACGGTCAAAGATATTGCCAAGAAAACCGCCCAGCCAAGAGCTTCTCTCCTGTGCCGAGGCCGCGACTGCGCTCGCCACCAAAAAAGCAGTGGAGGCAGACATGGTTTTGAAAAAAGAAGTCATCGTTACACCCCAGAAATAACTTTTGCTCTCTCTGCGTACATTTTTAGGCACAACTTCGCCACATTTTTCTAGGTGGGGAGGCATAATTCTCCGTCAGCTGGGACCGATTGGAAACAAGCGCTGGAATGTCGGCGCTTTGTTCCAGCCACGACGACAATATGCGGCGCGACGCAGTCCGAGGCGCGCCTTTGCAGATCCGCCGACTGACGATTCGGGGCGGTACTATTCGGCTGCGCGCAACGGATTCGGAGGCTTGGCCGAATCGTCTGACTCGGATTCCTCTTCATTTGCCTCGCGCACCGACATGATTCGCTTGAGATCTTCCAGGCCCAGATCCGCGCCCTCGACCTCCATATAGGTGTCGCCAGCGGCGGCGGGCGCGGTGCCATCCGCCCAGATGATTTCGGGCGCACGCACGCGGCGCGCCGCGCGCTCCAGCGACCAGTCGCGCGCGGCGCGGCTGGCCCGGCCCATCGACATGGCGGCCAGCGCGCGTGCCAACCACGCCGCATAGGTGCCCAGCCAGACCCGCAGCGCGAGCATCGACGGGGTAAAGACAAGCGTGAGAACCGTCGCAATCCCGAGGCCAAAGACCACGGCGGTCGCCAACTGTTTCCACCAGAGCGCAGTCGGGCTGTCAAAGCTGTAGCCGCCATTCATGAAGTCGAGGCTAAGGCCGAACATCATCGGCGCAAGGCCCGCCATGGTGGTGATGGTGGTCAGCAGGACGGGGCGGATCCGCGCCTCGGCCGTGCGCGTGATCGCCTCGCTGCGGGGCATGTAGCGGCTGAACTCCTGATAGGTGTCAATGAGCACGATGTTGTTGTTCACCACGATACCGGCCAGCGCGACAATGCCCGTGCCGGTCATGATGATCGAGAATGTCTGTCCCATGACCAGCATCCCGATCAGCACACCCGTCGTGCTGAGGATGACCGCCAGAAGCACCAGAACCGAATTGTAGATGCTGTTGAACTGCGCCAGCAGGATGATGAACATGAGGCCAAGCGCCCCTGCGAAAGCCTTCATCAGGAAGGCACTTGATTCCTCCTGATCCTCCTGATCGCCGGTCCATTCATGGCTGACCGAGGCGGGCAGGGGGCCGCTGTCCAGCCATTCGGTCAGATAGACAATGCGTTCATTGGCGGTCAGCGGCTGGGTGGTCTCAGTGCCATCCGCGCCGGTGCGCGTGGTCGTCATGCCCGTGGCGACGGCCGCCTTGACGTCGAAATAGCGTTTCTGGCCGATCCGGTCGATCTGGGCCAGCTTGGGCACCGGCTGGCGTGTGATGAAATTGGCCAGCGGCACCAGCCCATCGTTGGTGCGCACCTTGAGCGCGTCCAGCGTGCTGAGCACACGGTCAGCCTCGGGCAGGCGCACACGGATGTCGATCTCTTCGTCCGACGAGGGCACGCGCATCTCGCCCAGCATCAGGCCGCGCGTGACAAGTTGCACCATCGCGCCGACGGTGGCCACATCCGCGCCATACTGGCCCGCTTTTTCGACATCGACGTCGATCTGCCAGTCGATGCCGGGCAGGGGCAGCGTATCCTCGATCAGGGTTAGGCCCTGAGTGTCCTCGAACTTGGCACGGGCCATGGCGGTCGCGGCCTGAAGTTCTTCCCAGTTGTCACCCGTCAGGCGCAGATGCACCGGCTTGGCCGAGGCGGGCCCGCCGGTCTGGCCGAGGATTTCGGTCTTGATGCCGGGAATGCGGGCCAGCGTATCGGTCAGCTCGGCGATGACCTTATCGCCGTCGATGGCCGGGTTGCTGATCTGGCGGTCCCATAGGCCCCACAGCCACGGGTCGGTGACGGTGCCGCGCTCGTCCCATGGGATCATCTCGAATTGCACCTGCCCGATGGTGTCGAGCGGGGGCTGCGCGCCGCCGGTGTTGTTGTTCAGCCCGCCATCCCCGGCAAAGGCAAAGGCCGAGGCGACGCCCGGCTGCGCCAGCACGGCAGTCTCGACCTGCGCGACCAGATCATCCTTTTGCTCGATCGACAGGTTGCCGCGCGCACGAACATAGACAATGGCCTGCTCGGGCTCGGACTCGACAAAGAACTCGGTGCCGTTGTTGTTCTGCATGTAGTAGATCAGCGTGGTGCCCACGATGACAAAGATCAGCCCGAAACTGACCAGCGGCATCACAGGGTTGCCGACGATGGCATGGATGACCCAGCCAAAAGGCGTGCGCCGGTAGCCCGAGCGCAGCGGTTTCGCAGCCGGGCGCAGGCGGCGCGGCACCATGCTGCGCCCCAGCCAGCCGGCGCCATTGGCAAGACGCCGCCCGAGCGCCAGAAGCCCCAGCAGGATCGCGGCCACGCCCGCCACGCCCGCGGCCGCCAGCAAGGCCGTGCCGACGCCAAGAACGAACGCGGTGGCAAGCGACGGGATGACTGAAGTGAGGATCGCGCCCATGTCGATCCCGGCAAAGGTCGCGCCGATCAGGGCAAGAAGCGGGGGCACGCCTGCACCCGCTGCCATGACCAGACCCGCCGCGATGGGAAATAGTGCCAGATGCCACAGCCACCAGCCGCCCGCGATCTGCGCCAGCTGCGCCGATGTCCAGTTTTCCATCCGGCCCGTGACGCCGCCCAGCACCGGCAGATAGACCAGCGCGACCAGCAGCGAGGCCGAGAGGACAAAGATCAGCGTGACTGGCAGCATCCCCATGAACTGCCCCGGCACCCCCGGCCAGAACAGCATCGGCAGGAAGGCGCAGAGCGTCGTCGCGGTCGAGCTGACGACAGGCCAGAACATCCGTTTGGCCGCCTCGACATAGGCGGTCATCGGCCCCGAACCCTCTTCGATCCGGCGGTCGGCATATTCGACGACCACGATGGCGCCATCCACCAGCATGCCAACGGCAAGGATGAGCCCGAACATCACCATGTTCGAAATTGTAATGCCCATGACCGCCATCAGTGCAAAACAGAGCAGAAATGATGTGGGAATCGCAAATCCAACCAAGAGCGCAGGCCGGATGCCCAGCGTTGCGAGCATCACGATCATGACCAATGCGATGGCCGTCAGCACCGATCCCTCCAGCTGGCTGACCATCGAGGCGACGGTGCGGGACTGATCGTTAGAGGTGCCCACATCGACGGCGGCCCGCAGTCCGGCAGGCCATCCGGCGCTGGCCTCGTCCACGGTGTCGCGCACCAGCTGCGCGGTGTCGATGATGTTGAAGCCCTTGCGCTTGACCACCTGTAGCGCGACCGTGGTCTCGGCGTTGAAGCGGGCGGTGCCGATCCGGTCCTCGAAGGTCAGATTGATGCGCGCCACATCCCCCAGCGTGACCACCCGGTTGCCGTTCACCTTGACCGGCAGGGAGTAAATGTCGCGGGTCTGGTCGAAAGAGGACGGGATCTTGACCGAGAAGGCGCCGCCTTCGCTGCGGACTTCGCCTGCGGCGATCAACAGGTTGTTGTTGCTGACGGCATTTATCAGGTCACCCGCCGTCACATCGTAGGATTCAAGGCGCAGCGGGTCGATCAACACCTCGACCATCTCCTCGCGTTTGCCCGCGATGCCAGCCTCCAGAATGGGCTCCAGCCCTTCGAGCCGGTCCTGAAGATCATTGGCGACCTGCGCCATCGTGCGTTCGGGCACATCGCCCGAGAGGTTGACGATGATGATGGGGAATTCGCTGAAATTGATCTCGTTCAGGGTGTATTTTTCGGCGCCTGTGGGGAACTTGGCCTCGGCGGCGCTCATCGCGTCGCGCACATCGGCCATGATGGCCGTCTTGTCCCAGCCGAACTCGAACTCCAGCGCGACCCCGGCGAAATTCTCGGACGCGGTGCCGCTCAGATCCTTCAGCCCGTCCAGATCGCTCAGCTCGGTCTCCATGACCTTGACCAGAAGTTTCTCGCTGTCCTCGGCGGAAATGCCGGGGAAGGGGACCGACACGAAGAGGGCGGGGATCTCGATATCCGGCTCGCCCTCCTTGGGCAGGCCGACATAGGCGACGCCCCCCGCCAGCAGGCTGAGGCCGATAAAGGCCAGCACCATCCGCGCGCGGCTGGCGGCCCAATCGACGATGCCGGTCACTGGATGATCTCCGCGGCGCTCGCGGCTGGCATGGCCTCATCCGTGGCCGGTGCAGGCTCTGCCGCGACCTCGTCGGGCGCCCTGCCGGCCTGATAGCTTGCCTCGACGGGCACGCCCGCGATGACGTATTCCTGACCGATCACGATGATGTCCACCGCCTGCGGCAGGTTCGAGACCCAGACGCCCTCTGCCGTGTCGCGGATCAACTCGACGGGGGCGAATTCGGCGCGGGCATCGACGATGTGGCGCACGCCGAGCACGCCGTCATTGTTCAGCGTCAGCGCCGATTGCGGAATCAGATGCGCATCGGTGCCGTCCGAGGCGATGGCGATCTCGGCAGTTTGCCCATCGCGCAGCGACAGATCGGCATTCTCCACGGTAATCTCGACCTGAAAGGTGCGCGTCTGGGGGTCAGCGGAGCGCGAGAGGAATGTCACCTCCCCCGTCACTTGACGCCCCGAGACCAGCCGCCCGCGCGCCGTGGCCCCCAAGGCGACGCCATCAACCTGCGTTTCCGGCACGAAGGCGGTCAGTTTGATCGGGTCAAGCTGTATGACAGTCGCGCAGAGCGCGCCGGGCTGCAAGAGCGCGCCAAGCTCGGCTGTGTCGGACTCGAGCAGCCCGGCAAATGGCGCAGCGATTTCGAGGCGCGCCAGTTCTTCGCGGGCGGTGGCCGAGGCGGCGGCGGCGGCCTCGATCCCGGTGCGCGCGGCGTCTAGGCCGGATTTGGCCGCCTGAACTGCGGCCTTGCCCGAACTCACGGCCGCGCGGGTGCTTGCCACGCGCGTTTCGGAGGCGAATCCGCTTTCGCTCAGCCGGGAGGCGGCGGTGTCATTGATCTGCGCCTCGGCCAGCTGGGCCTCGGCCTCGGCGAGTCGCGCTTCGGCTTCGGGGATGCGGGTCGCGGCCTCGGCGCGGCGGGCCTCGGCCTCGGCCAGCGCGGCCTCCCGCGTGCCGGGATGCAACTGGCAAAGAAGCTGCCCGGCCTCGACGAACGCGCCCTTGCGCAGCGGCTCGGATATGATGCGCCCTGACGTCTCGGCGCGCACATCGACCTGGCGCAGCGCCTCAGTCTGGCCGCGCAGCATGACGGCATTGTCGATGGTCTTGGCCCGGCTGTGGATGGCGACGACGCGGATGACATCGGGCGTATCGCCGCTGTCGTCGGGGGTGGCCTCGGCGGCCTCGGGCGCGTCGCCCGCCGTGTTTCCGCTGGGGGCGAGGGCCGCCACGAATTTGTCGCGCTCGAAGACGAAAGCGTAAATCAGCAGCGCAGCGGCAACCGCGGCGAGGATCGAAAACAGTCGCATATCAGCCCTTCTCAAGCGTTCCTCGCGCTCATAGCGCAAAAATCCCGCTACGTCATGATCCCTTTGTGCGGCCCTCAAGGGCCATTTTGCACCCGAGAACTATACGCTGAACTCGTCGGTTCAGATGTAATTTCTTGCGGCGCGCTGTGAAATTTTTCGCGGTGCATGGGTACGCAGCGATTTGCAGGCGAAATGGCCACTGGTATTCCTCCAGTCAAAAGCACCCTTGAGCGCTCTGCGGCTGGCGGCCCTTGGCACGCGCCGAATGAACAGCTAAGAGGGGAAAAACCGCAGCAAGACAAGGCAGGCACACCTCTCGTGAGCAATAATGACAGTTTCATCGAAGAGGTGAGTGAGGAGGTCCGCCGCGACCGCCTCTTTGGCCTCATGCGCCGTTATGGCTGGATCGCGGTGCTTGCCCTACTGATCATCGTGGGCGGCGCAGCCTACAACGAATGGCGCAAGGCGCAGGAGCGCGCCAGTGCCGAGGCGCTGGGGGATGCGATGCTGGGCGCGCTCGAGTTACCGGATCGCTCTGAGCGGGCAGGTGCGCTGGCCGATGTCACGCCTGCCGGGCCGGACAGCGCTGCGATACTGCAGATGTTGGCCTCTGCTGAGACGCTGGAGGGCGATCCTGCCGCAGCTTCCGCGCAATTGATGCAGATCGCGGCGATGACGGATATCCCGCTGATCTACCGCCAGATCGCGACGCTCAAGGCCGTGATGATCGACGAGAGCGGCATGGACACCGAGGCGCGCCGGGCGCGGCTTGAGGAATTGGCGCTGGGCGGCGGGGTCATCCGCCTTCTGGCCGAAGAGCAGCTGGCCTACCTCGAGATCGAGACTGGGGACGAAGCGGCGGCGATCGAGCGCATGAACGCGATATCGGCCGATGCCGGGGCAACGCCGGGCTTGCGCCGCCGTGCGACACAAGTGATTGTGGCACTCGGCGGCGAACCGATGCTGCCGGGGGGCACCGAGGCCAGTGCGCCGGAGGGCGCGATTGACGATGCGGCGGCCGTGGAGGCCGTCGAATAAACGGCCGAAAGCGCAGCAAGACAGCCAGGATTCGCCCTGCGAGCTGGCACCGACATAACGGGGACCATGGGACATGCACGCGGTGATGAAACGATCCAAAACTGTCGCAATGCTGGCCGCGCTGGCCATATTGGCCGCCTGCTCGGAGCCCGATCCGATCCTGCCGGGCAAGCGCGAGGGCCTGCGCGAAGTGCTCAGGTCAGATCAGGCCGAGCCCGCGGCATCAGAAGTGGTCGGCGCATCCGGCCCCAATGTCGCCGCGCCCGTGAGCCTGCCCGCACCCCGCACCAATGGCGAGTGGACGCAGCGCATCGGCTCGCCCGCCACGCGGCCCGCACATCCGGCGCTGTCCGCCTCGCCCAGCCTGATCTGGTCCGCGCCCATCGGCGCAGGTGATGGCGCGCGCCGCCGGGTCACGGCAGATCCGGTTGTTGCCGGTGGCCGCATTTTCGCGATGGATGCCTCGGCCACTGTCAGCGCAACGGCGCCTGACGGTACGACGCTCTGGACCTCCAGCCTTGTGCCGGCTGCTGATTCCCCCGCTGAGGGCAGCGGCGGCGGCCTTGCCTATGGTGACGGCAAAGTCTTTGCCTCCTCGGGTTTCGGTCGCCTCACGGCGCTCGATCCGGCCACCGGCGCCAAGATCTGGGAGCAGGAACTGCTGGAGAGCGCATCGGCCACACCCACGGTCATGGACGGGCTGGTCTATGTGGTCGCGGGCGACGGCACGGCTTGGGCGCTGGATACCGATACGGGCCGCATCCAGTGGCAGCTGACGGCCGCGCCCAACATCAACAACGTGCTGGGTGGACCCGCGCCCGCGATTTCCGACAAATACGCCGTCTTTGCCTTTGGCTCGGGCGAGGTGCAGGGCGCATTCCGCAAGGGCGGCTTGCGCCTTTGGGACGCTGTCATCGCGGGCCAGCGTGACGGCCTCGCCCAAAGCCTCGTTACCGATATCACCGGCGATCCGGTGATCGTCGGCGATCGTGTTTATGTGGGCAACCAGTCGGGCCGCATGGCCGCACTGCGCCTTGCCAATGGCGAGCGGATCTGGACGGCGAACGAGGGTCCGATGAGCCCTGTCTGGGCGACAGATGCCTCTATCTATCTTGTCTCGGACAAGAACGAGTTGGTGCGCCTGCGCGCCGAGGACGGCAGCCGCGTCTGGGGCACGAAACTGCCTCTCTTCGTCAAGTCCCGGCCCAAGCGGCAGGCCGAAGTCTTTGCCCATTACGGACCTGTCATGGCGGGCGGACAGCTGGTTGTTGCCTCGAATGATGGCTACCTGCGGTTCTTTGATCCGGTCTCGGGCGCGCTGCGCGGCAGTGTCGCCGTGCCCGGCGGTGCCACGACCAATCCAGTGGTTGCGGGCGGCGTTCTTTACGTCGTTGGCACGAATGGGCAACTGCACGCTTTCCGCTGACCGCATATTGCACTATGACGGCGGCTTGATCCGTCACGGAGCGCCAAAATGACCTTCAGCCTCGCTATCGTGGGGCGCCCCAATGTGGGCAAATCCACGCTTTTCAACCGCCTTGTGGGCAAGCGCCTGGCGCTGGTCGATGACCAGCCCGGCGTCACGCGCGATCTGCGCGAGGGTGCCGCGCGGCTGGGCGATCTGCGCTTTACCGTGATCGACACGGCGGGCCTTGAGGAGGCGACTGACGAATCATTGCAAGGGCGCATGCGCAAGCTGACCGAGCGCGCGGTCGATATGGCCGATGTGTGCCTCTTCATGATCGACGCGCGCACCGGGGTCACGCCCACCGATGAGGTCTTTGCCGATATCCTGCGCAAGCGCTCCAAGCATGTGATCCTTGCCGCCAACAAGGCCGAAGGCTCGGCCGCCGATGGCGGTGTGATCGAGGCTTATGGCCTTGGCCTGGGTGAGCCGATTCGCCTGTCGGCCGAGCATGGCGAGGGTCTCAATGACCTGTATTCGGTGCTGATGCCGTTGGCCGATGGTTTTGCCGAACGCGCCGAGGCGGATGCGCCCGAGGTCGATGTTGCCGTGGACGAGGATGGCGATGTGGACGCGCCGCGCGTGCCGACGGCCAAGAAACCGCTGCAAATCGCCGTGGTGGGCCGGCCCAATGCCGGAAAATCCACGCTGATCAACAAGATACTTGGCGAAGAGCGCCTCCTGACCGGCCCCGAGGCCGGGATCACACGCGATGCCATATCGCTTCAGATCGAGTGGGAGGGGCTGCACACCCGCATCTTCGACACCGCAGGGATGCGCAAGAAGGCGCGCGTGCAGGAAAAGCTTGAGAAGCTGAGCGTCGGCGATGGCCTGCGCGCGGTAAAGTTCGCCGAGGTGGTGATCGTCCTTCTGGACGCCGCGATCCCGTTCGAGCAGCAGGACCTGCGCATCGCCGATCTGGCCGAGCGTGAGGGCCGGGCCGTCGTTCTGGCAATCAACAAATGGGACGTCGAGCCTGAGAAGCAGCAAAAGCTGCGCGATCTGCGCGAGAGCTTCGAGCGGTTGCTGCCGCAGTTGCGCGGTGCGCCATTGGTCACGGTTTCGGCCAAGACGGGCAAGGGCCTCGATCGTCTGAGGATTGCGGTCGAAAAGGCGCATGACGTCTGGAATCGCCGCATCACCACGGCACAGCTCAATCGCTGGCTCACGGGCATGCTCGAGCAGCATCCGCCCCCCGCACCCGGCGGCAAACGTATCAAGATGCGCTATATGACACAGGCCAAGACGCGGCCCCCCGGCTTTGTCGTGATGTGCAGTCACCCCGACAAGCTGCCCGAGAGCTATTCGCGCTATCTGGTTAATGGCTTGCGCACGGATTTTGATATGCCGGGCACACCCATTCGACTGCACATGCGCAGCCAGAATGACAAGAACCCCTATAAGGCCAAGAAAAAGGCAGGCCCATCCAGCCTGCGCAAGCACCTGAGCAAGCCGGGCAAGTAAAGCGCCCGGCTGGCTTCAAAAGCGCCTCTGGAGCCGGTATCTCTGGCCCGCATCTCAGGTGCGCTTGATATTGTTCCCGCCCACTGCGATCAGCGCGGCGGCGCCTGCGGCGGCCAGCACCAGAACATAGGTCGAGCCGCCCGTGGCGTTCTGCACGCAAACGCCGATCAGCGCCCAGATGACGCCCGCCAGATACCCCAGCGCGTCGGGCCGCTGGCGCGCCACCCAAAGGGCAAGCCCCAGCGCAATTAGCAGCGCAAGGATCGCCGCGACCGTCTGGTTCATGGCCCCATAGCCCGCCGCCATCAGGCCAAGCGATACGCAGGACGCCGCCGTCAGCCACCCGGCGTAGAGTGCAACGGGCACGCGGCCCAGCCATTTGTCGGCGCCATCCCCGCGCGGGGCGTTCAGCACGGCCCAGACGGCAAAAGCCCACATGATCCAGATCAGCACCGTGGCCCAGACCGCGCTGGTCTGCGCGATGGGCAGCCACGTGGCCCCGACGACCAGCGTCACCAGGAGGGGCAGGCGCATCGCCTGCCACTGAGGGTCGCTGCGCCGCTGCCACACGCCATAGAGCGCCGCCGCGATCAACAATGCATAGATCAGCCCCCAGATGCCAAAGGCATAGCCCGCAGGCTGCACCGGCGGGTCGATCTGCGGGATCGGGAACTGGTCATCCTCAAAGCCGCCGAAACCGGGCGAGAGCAGGGGAGACAGGGCAAAGGCCAGCGTGGCGAGCAGGATGAGAAAGGGCATGGGGCAATCCTTGGGGTGAAATTTGGCAGGAAACCGGGCGCGCGTCCGCCCGGTTCCTCTCAGACCAGTTGGCCCTCGGCGCTCAGCACGGATTTGCCGCCCAGGTAGGGTTGCAACGCCTCGGGCAGGCGCACGGCGCCGTCGGCCTGCTGGCCGTTCTCCAGCACGGCAATCAGGCAGCGCCCCACGGCAAGGCCCGATCCGTTGAGCGTGTGCAGGAACTGCGGCTTGCCGCCATCTGCGGGCTTGAACCGCGCATTCATGCGCCGCGCCTGGAAATCACCGCAGACCGAGACGCTGCTGATCTCGCGGTAGGTGTCCTGCCCGGGCAGCCACACCTCGATGTCGTGGGTGCGCCGCGCGCCAAAGCCCATGTCGCCGGTGCACAGCACGATGGTGCGATAGGGCAGGCCCAGCTTTTCCAGGATGCCCTCGGCGCAGGTGGTCATGCGGTCCAGCTCTTCGCGGCTGTGGTCGGGGTGGGTGATGCTGACCATCTCTACCTTCTCGAACTGGTGCTGGCGCAGCATGCCCGATGTGTCGCGGCCCGCCGATCCGGCCTCGGAGCGGAAGCATTGCGTATGCGCGACATGGCGGCGCGGCAGGCTGGCGGCATCCACGACCTCGCCATTGACGAGATTGGTCAGCGGCACCTCGGCGGTCGGCACCAGCCACCAGCCGTCCGTTGTCATGTAGCTGTCCTCGCCGAATTTTGGCAGCTGCCCGGTGCCATACATCATTTCCTCGCGCACCAGCACGGGCGTCCACGTCTCTTCGAGGCCATTCTCGTCGACATGGGTGTCCAGCATGAATTGCGCCAGCGCCCGATGGATGCGCGCCACAGCGCCGCTGAGCACGACAAAGCGTGTCCCGCTCAGCTTGGCGCCCGCCTCGAAATCCATGCCGGGCAGGACGCCGGCCAGCTCATAGTGCTCTTTCGGGGCAAAATCATAGGTCGCGGGCGTGCCCCAACGGCGCAGCTCCACGTTGTCTTCCTCATCCGCGCCATCCGGCACATCCTCGAACGGCAGGTTTGGCAGGCCCAGCAGCATCTCGGCCAGCTCGGCGTCCAGCGCCTTGGCCTCTGTGTGCATCTGGGCCACCTCGGCCTTCTTTTCGCCGACGAGGGCGCGCAGCCGCTCGAATTCGGCGTCATCGCCCGAGGCCTTGGCCGCGCCCACTTCTTTGGAGGCCTTGTTCTGCTCGGCCTGCGCGCCTTCGGCAGCGGCGATCTTGGCGCGGCGGGCCTCGTCGAGGGCCAGAATGGCGGAGGATGCGCCCTCACCCCCGCGCCGCATCAGGGCGGCGTCAAAGGCGGCAGGGTTTTCGCGGATCGCACGGATGTCATGCATGGCTGGGCCTTTCGGATCGATGAATCAGCTGTTGCCTTGCGTTATGCACCAGTTTGCGCCGCACGCGCCAGCCCGCGCTCGGACCATATGAATACGGCCAGTGCCAGAAGCCCGACGATGCCAAAGCCCGCGACCAGCGGAACCACCGTGCCGTTGAACTGATGGCCGATGAAATAGGCGATGGGCAGCGCGATGAAATTCGACACCGACCCGATCAGCGCGGCGCCAAGACCGGCGATATGGCCCAAGGGCTCCATCGCGATGGCGTTGAGATTGCCGAAGAGAAGCCCGACGCAAAAGAACGAGGCGATCAGCCAGCCGATAAAGAGGGGCAGGGGCGGCACACCGCCCCATAGCGTCACTGGCACGGCAGCGATGCCAGCCAGCGCGATCAGCCCGAACAGCGCACAGCGCGTCAGAAAGCGCATCCCGAGCCGCATCACCAACAGCGAGTTGACCACCGCAGAGGCGCCGATCGACAGCGCCGTCATCCCGAAATATAGCGGAAAGAGCGCGCCCGCGTCATAGACGACCTCGTAGACCTGCTGCGCCGTGCTGAGATACGCCAGAAACGCGCCAAAGATCATGCCAAGCGCAATCGTGGTGCCCATGGCGGTCCGGTTGCGAAAAATCTCCTTGAGCCCGCGGCCAATGGCCCTGGCGGAGAACGGACGGCGCTGTTGCGGGGGCAGCGTCTCGGGCTGGCGGATGGCAAACCATGTGGCGGCGATGACGGCGAGCACGATCAGCACCAGAAAGGTTGCCCGCCAGCCGCTGAAATGGATCACGACCTGCCCCAGTGCCGGGGCGATGGTGGGCACGAGAACGAATATCGCCATGACAACCGACATGATGCGCGCCATGCCACGCCCCTCGTAGCCGTCGCGCACCAGCGCCAGCGTCACGATGCGCGGGCTGGCCGCGCCAAGGCCCTGAAGGACGCGGCCCGCGATCATCGCCTCCCAAGTGGTCGCCGTCAGCGACAGGATGCAGCCGAGGCCAAAGACGGCATAGCCCAGATAGATGATCGGCTTGCGCCCGAAACTGTCCGACAACGGCCCGGCAAATGCCTGTCCCACCGCAAAGCCCAGAAAGAGCGACGAGACGATCAACTGCACGTCATTGCCATCATCCACGCCCAGATCATGCCCGATGGTCGTCAGCGCCGGCAGCATCATGTCGGTCGAGAGCGCCACGATGGAAATCATCATCGCCATCATGATGACGAATTCCGGAAGCGGGAGGGGAATGATCGGTTTGCGCATGAGGTGGCCTTTCCGGGGAGTGCGGCAATGCCGGCGACCGGAGTGGGGACAGCGCGGCACCCGCGCACCTATGCCCGGCCGCGTCTCAGGTCCAGCGCAATTCAGCGGGCCGGATTTCGAACGCGATATGATGTGCGCCGCCGACCAGCCCCGGCCGCGTATGGTTCGTCAACGTGCGCCAATAGGGCTGAACCGTGACGGCATCCTCACGCACCAACGCCTCGAGCCGGGCCATGAGCGCGCGCCGCGCCTCGATGTCGAGCGTGGCGAGCGCCTCGCTCAGCAGCGTGTCGAATTCGGGGTTGGACCAGCCGAACTCGTTCCACGGCTCGCCCGAGCGATAGGCCAGCGCATAGGTCTGCACCCCCAGCGGGCGGTGCCCCCAGTCGGTTGTGCTGAAGGGAAATGTTGCCCAGCCTTCCCAATACAGCGGGCCGGGCAGGATCACGCGGCGCACCTTGATCCCCGCATCCAGCAGCAGCGCCTCGGCGGCATCTGCGGTGTTGCGCCGCCAACTGTCGTCGATCGAGATCAACTCGTGGACAAAGTCCTGCATCCCCGCCTGAATCATCAGTTGGCGGGCCTGCGCGGGGTCGAACTCTGGCGCGGGCATGGGCGCATAGGCCGGATGCAGGGGCGAGACGTGGTGATTTTCAGCAATCTCGCCAACATCCGCGTGCCCCAGTTCCAGCAGGACCGCATTGCTCATCGCCATTTGCAGTGCGCGGCGCACCCGGATGTCGGCATAGGGGCGGAAGCCATTCACCTCGGCCAGCTGATTGGGGCGGATCACTACCGTGGCGGCAGTGCGTATGTCATGCGTTTGCCAGTCCTGCAGAGCCGCGAAGGCTGGCAGATACGCACCCTCGATGGAATGGGTCATGTCGACCTGCCCGTCGGTGGCGGCGGCAAGGGCGGCCAGCGGATCGGTGCCGGTGTCGATGAATTCGATACGCTCCATCCACGCGCCGCCGCCTGCGCCCTCTTGCGCGCCCCACCAGTCATGCGCGTCGTTGCGCACCAGCACCGCGCGGCGTCCCGGCTCGAGCGTTTCGGGCAGGTAGGGGCCGGTGCCTACCGGATTTTCCAGCATGGTGGCCGCGTCAAAGTCGCGCGGCACGAGGGCGGCGGGATAATCCGCCATGCCCGCGATCAGGGATATGTCCGGGCGCGGCAGGCTGAGGCGCACCGTATGGCTGTCGATCTGGGTGATGCCCCCGTCGATGGCGCGGCCCGTGCCCGGATCGATCAGCACGTCAAACCGGCCAGCCATTGAGTTGCCCGGCGCGCTGCGGTCGCACCAGCGCGCGATATTGCGCGCCACGTCCGACGCATCGAAGGGCGTGCCGTCGTTCCAGGTCACGCCCTGCCGCACATGAAGGGTGTATTCGTCCGCCGCATCCGAGATGTGCCAATCCGTGAGCAGGCGAGGCCGAAACGTGCCGTCGTTTTCGTAGCTGATGAGATATTCCAGCCAGCCGCGCGTGAAATTCGCCGCCTGAAACCAGTCAAAACTGCGCGGATCACCGATATCGCGGACCAGCATCTGGATGCGGACCCGGCGGGGGTTGGATCCTGGGCCGCTCTCTGGCCGGGCCCCTGTGCCCTCTTGCGCGGCGGCGGGGGCGGGCAGGCCCAGCATCCCATAGGCGGTGGCCGCGCTCGCGCCGAACGCGCTGGCGAGGGCCAGAAACTCGCGCCGGTCCGCCGCATCCGGTCCCGGTCCGGTCTCGCGCAGACGCCTTGCCTGCGTGCGCAGCCATTGGGGCAGTTTGGGGCGGGTGCGGCTCATCTGGGGCGTCTCCAGCCGGGGGCGCCGGGATTCGCACGCTCCCGGCCCTTTCATTTGTTCCGCAACGCGGCCCGATATGCAATCGTGCCGCTGGGCGCGTCGTGGTTCAGACTGCGGTAGGGCGGGGGCGCGTGCAGTTGCGCCATTTCGGCCAGCCCTTCGGCGCGCTTTGCCTGATTTTCGGACGCCGGATCAGGCGCGTGGCGCCTGCGCGTTTGATTGCCTCTCGCGCCACATCGTCTTAAGCCCTATAGCTTGGGTGCGCCAACACTGGGGAGTCGCTGCAATGTCCGGACAATTGTCACCGATCGACAAGGCCAAGTTTGTCGCCGCCAAGAAGGCGGTCGACTATGTCGAGGACGGCATGCGCGTCGGTCTCGGCACGGGGTCCACGGCCGCCTGGATGGTGCGCTGCCTTGGCGAGCTGGTGCGTGAGGACGGGCTGAAGATTCGCGGCGTGCCCACCTCCACCCGCACCGCCGAACTGGCGCGCGAGGTCGGTATCGAGGTGATCAGCCTCGATGAGGCCAAATGGCTGGATCTGACCATCGACGGCGCGGATGAATTCGATTCCGAGCTGAACCTGATCAAGGGCGGGGGCGGCGCGCTGCTTCAGGAAAAGATCGTGGCGACGGCAAGCGACCAGATGATCGTCATCGCGGACGCGGCCAAGGAGGTCGGGCATCTTGGTGCCTTTCCCCTTCCGGTCGAGGTGATCCCCTTTGGCTGGCAGACCAGTCGCGCGCTGATCGAGGAGATGCTGATTTCCGTCGATGTGCTGGGCCGCGACGTGACGCTGCGGATGAACGGCGATCATCCTTACGTGACCGATGAGGGCAACCATATCCTCGATCTGCACCTGGGCCGCATCGGCAATGCACGGCAGCTTGCCCTCGTGCTCAACCAGATCCCCGGCGTGGTCGAGAATGGCCTTTTCGTCGATATCTGTGACGTCGTGGTGATCGGACACGGCGACGGGCGCATCGTCCTGCGCGACATCAACGAGGGAACGGTCGAGCAGGACAGGCTGGACTTCGTGGAATCCGACAATCTCTTCAAGGACATGATGGACTGAGCACAGCCCTGCGCACCGATATGCGCGCCAGAGCATCGACCCAAGACCAAAACCCAAGGAATCAGGCAGACATGACATTCGACTATGATCTCTTCGTGATCGGCGGCGGCTCGGGCGGGGTGCGCGCCGCGCGCGTGGCGGCGGCAACAGGCGCAACCGTGGCACTGGCCGAAGAGAGCCGCTATGGTGGCACCTGCGTCATCCGTGGCTGCGTGCCCAAGAAGCTCATGGTGTTCGCGAGCGAGTTTCCCAACGAGATGATCGATGCGCAGGCCTATGGCTGGAAGGTGCATTCGGGCGGATTTGACTGGCCTGCCTTTCGCGGCCATCTGCACACCGAGTTGGACCGGCTCGAGGAGATCTATCGCAACCTGCTGCGCAATAGCGGCGTGACCACCTATGACGCGCGGGCCAAATTGAGCGACGCGCATACCGTCAGCCTTTCGACCGGCGAAAGCTTCACAGCCAAGCATATCCTTATCGCGGCCGGTGGCGCGCCCCTGCGCCCCGACATGCCGGGCGCGGAACATGGCATCGTGAGTGACGACATCTTTCACCTCGACACGCTGCCGCGCAGTATTCTTGTGGTTGGCGGCGGCTATATCGCCTGCGAATTTGCCTGCATCCTCAACGGCCTCGGCGTCGATGTGACACAGTTCTACCGCGGCGCGCAGATCCTGCGGGGCTTTGACGAAGAGGCGCGCGGTCTGGTGTCGGAGGATATGATCGACAGCGGCATCGACGTGAAGCTGGGCACCAACATCCTCGATATCACGCCGGACGACGGCGGTTACATGGTCAAATCCACGCATGGCGACGAGAAACGCTTTGACAAGGTGTTCTTTGCCACCGGGCGGCGCCCCAACAGCGCGGATCTGGGGCTGGAGGATCTGGGGGTGGGCCTTGGCCGCAACGGCCAGATCGAGGTCAATGAATACTCGCAGACCGCCGTGCCGTCGATCTACGCCATCGGCGACGTGACCGACCGGGTCAACCTGACGCCCGTGGCGATCCGCGAGGGGATGGCATTTGTCGAGACGGTGTTCAAAGGCAACCCCACGCCCGTCGATCACGAGATGATCCCGACCGCGATCTTTACCCAGCCCGAGATTGGCACTATTGGTCTGAGTGAAGAGGCCGCGCGCGACATCGAGCCGATCGAGGTCTACTGCACCTCGTTCCGGCCCATGAAAACCGCCTTCGTCGGTCGCAAGGGCCGCGTGCTGATGAAGCTGGTGGTCAGCCAGGCGACGCGCCGGGTGCTGGGGTGTCACATCGTCGCGCCCGGCGCGGGCGAGATGATCCAGATGGCCGGGATCGCGGTCAAGATGGGCGCGACCAAAGAGGATTTCGACCGTGTTTGTGCGGTTCATCCCACCATGTCAGAGGAACTGGTGACGATGAAGACGCCCGTGCGCGCGGGATAGTCGCAGGCCTCAATGCAGATCACCGGCGGGCCTTGGGTTGATTTTCGGGCTACGCTACACAGGTAACACACGAACGGGGTGCTTTGGTTCCCGGTTCAGAGTATTTCAGAGGGATGAACATTCATGGCAGGACAATCGGGCGGCCCATGGGGCGGCGGCGGTGGTTCGGGCGGAAGCTCGGGTGGGAACAAAGGTAACGGTCAGAACGGTGGCGGCCCAAGTGGCGGCGACCGAGGCGGCCGGCGTCCCGGCGGCAGCGGCCAGATGCCCGAGATCGACGAGCTTGTCCGCAAGGGCCAAGACCAGCTGCGCGTCCTGATGGGCGGCCGCGGCGGTGGCGGCGGTGCAAATGGCGGCGGAGGCGGCGAAGGCCCACGCATATCGCGCGGCATGGTCGGCATCGGCGTTCTTGGCGCCGTCGCAGTCTGGCTTTTTTCCAGCGTTTATACGGTCAAGCCAGAAGAACAGTCCGTCGAGTTGTTTCTGGGTGAGTACTACCGCACCGTTGGATCGGGACTGCACATCGCGCCCTGGCCCTTTGTGACCTATGACAAGGTGGTTGTGACAACCGAGCGCAGCGAAGACATTGGTGTCGGTTCGCAAGGTACCGACGCGGGCCTGATGCTGACCGGAGACGAAAATGTTGTCGATATCGACTTCCAGGTCGTTTGGAACATCAACGATCCGGCCATGCTTCTGTTCAATCTGCGCGATCCGCAGGCGACGATCCGTGCTGTGTCCGAATCTGCCATGCGCGAAATTATCGCACAATCGCTGCTTGCGCCCATCCTCAACCGTGACCGTGGCATTATCGCGGCGCGGCTTGAAGAGTTGACGCAGGAAACGTTGGACAACTACGAAAGCGGCATCAACGTTGTCCGTATCAACTTTGACAGGGCCGACCCGCCCCGCGAAGTGATTGACGCCTTCCGTGACGTTCAGGCAGCAGAGCAGCAGCGTGACCGTCTGGAGAAAGAGGCTGATGCCTATGCCGCCCGGATCCTTGCGGAGGCGCGTGGTCAGGCTGCTCAGACGTTGGAAGAGGCCGAAGGTTACCGCGCCCGTGTCGTGAACGAGGCCGAGGGTGAGGCAAGCCGCTTCAGCGCCGTCTTGGGCGAATACTCCAAGGCGCCGGAAGTGACGCGCAAGCGTCTTTACCTCGAAGCGATGGAAGAAGTTCTGGGCGATATGGACAAGATCATCCTTGACCAGGACGCGGGCGACGGCGCGCAAGGCGTTGTTCCCTACCTGCCGCTCAACGAGCTGCGCAAGAATTCGGAAGGTCAATAATAATGGGTAAGTCAGTAATCATTCTGCCCGCCATCGTAGTCGTGGTCGTTGTCGGCCTCATGTCGATCTTTGTCGTCGACGAACGTGAAAAGGCGCTGGTGCTCCAGTTTTCCCGGATCGTTGATGTCAAGGAAGAGCCGGGTCTTGGTTTCAAGATCCCGTTCATCCAGCAAGTTGTGCGCTATGATGACCGGATCCTGAGCCGAGATATCGACCCCTTGGAAGTGACGCCGCTGGACGACCGACGCCTCGTGGTTGATGCCTTTGCACGTTACCGCATCGTGGATGTACGGCGCTTTCGTGAGGCGGTTGGCGATGGTGGCATCGCCTTTGCCGAGGATCGGCTGGATTCGATCCTGCGTTCGCGGACCCGCGAAGTCCTTGGCTCGGTCAGTTCCAACGATATCCTCAGCGCGGATCGGGCGGCTTTGATGCTCCGCATTCGCAACGCGGCAATTACCGAGGCCCAGGAATTGGGCATTGAAGTTGTCGACGTGCGGCTCAAGCGGACGGACCTGCCGACGCAAAACCTCGAGGCAACCTTCGCCCGGATGCGTGCCGAGCGTGAACGTGAAGCCGCAGACGAGATTGCCCGCGGTAACGAGGCGGCGCAGCGTGTGCGCGCCCAAGCCGACCGGACACAGACCGAGCTGGTGTCGGACGCCCAGCGGCTAGCCGAGATCACCCGAGGCGAGGCCGACGCCCGCAGCAACGCGGTCTTCAACGAAGCCTTTGGCGAAGACATTGAGTTCTTTGAATTCTACCGCTCGCTCGACGCCTATCGCATGGCGCTGCGCGGTGAAAATTCGTCGATCGTGATGTCACCTGACAGTGATTTCTTCAGCTACTTCAATTCTGTCGGTGGGCCTATCCCCCCCCTTGGTGCGGCAGGTCTCGCTGCGGCAGAAGAAGCTCAGGCCGGAGTTTCGGGTGGAAACGCAGGATCACAAGCGACCGATGACGAAGAGGCCGCTGAAGATGATGCCGAAACGGACGGGGGCAATAACGCCGCGTCCGGCGCGTCCACCAGTGGCGTGCTCGAAGAGGGCGCCACGAGCGGCGGCCAGACGGCGACCGAGTGATGCTGGCGACCGGTGCTCTGGCGCTGGGGCTTGTACTGATTGTCGAGGGGCTGGTCTATGCACTGGCCCCCGGCATAATCGACCGAATGCTCGAGGCACTGCGTGCCATTCCGGTTGAGACGCGGCGGCTACTGGGCCTCGCCGCGATGGCGGCGGGCATGGCGCTGGTCTGGCTCGCCAAGCTGCTGGGCGCCTGAACTGGCCACCATGCCATGGGGGCAGCTCCACGGTTGGCGTCGCGTAACACTCGCGTGATCTGCGATTTGAGCGTTTGCACGTGGCGCGCCGCGCTTTACACTCATTCCAAGCGATCAAAGAACGCAACTTAGGAGAACCGGTTTTGAAACATCCAAGCATAGCAAAAGCACGTCTGAATACAGCGATGTTCAAGGCCCTTGCGCTGTCCATGCTGGTGACGGCACTGGTCATGGCGCAGGCACTCGTTGCGCAGGCCCGACCCGAGAGTTTTGCCGATCTGGCGCAAACGGTCAGCCCGGCAGTCGTCAACATCACCACGTCAACCACCGTGGCACGCGGCACCGGCAGTGGGCCGGTCCTGCCTGACGGCTCGCCCTTCGAGGAGTTTTTCCGCCAGTTTCGGGAGCGTGAAGAAGGCGAAGGCGGCGAAATGCCACGTCCGCGCCGCAGTTCGGCCCTCGGCTCC
Organism: Roseovarius sp. D0-M9; assembly: GCF_037083805.1. Taxonomy (NCBI): domain Bacteria; kingdom Pseudomonadati; phylum Pseudomonadota; class Alphaproteobacteria; order Rhodobacterales; family Roseobacteraceae; genus Roseovarius; species Roseovarius sp. D0-M9. The sequence goes on from NZ_JBAPKZ010000013.1 coordinate 90,456, forward strand.
GGCTTCGTCATCTCCGAGGATGGCTATATTGTCACGAACAACCACGTGATCGAACGCGCCGACGAGATCATCATCGAATTCTACGAAGGCGGCGAAATGCCGGCAACCGTCATCGGCACCGACCCCAAGACCGATATCGCCCTGCTGAAGGTCGAGGCGGACAACCCCCTTCCATTCGTCAGCTTTGGCGACAGCGACGTGGCGCGCGTCGGTGATTGGGTCATGGCGATGGGCAATCCGTTGGGTCAGGGCTTCTCGGTCAGTGCCGGTATCGTGTCGGCGCGCAATCGCGCCCTCAGTGGCACCTACGATGATTACATCCAGACGGATGCTGCGATCAACCAAGGCAACTCGGGCGGGCCGCTCTTTGACATGGACGGCAAGGTCGTCGGCGTGAACACGGCCATCCTCAGCCCCAATGGCGGCTCGATCGGCATCGGCTTTTCGATGGCGTCGAACGTGGTGACCCGCGTCGTCGATCAGTTGCAGGAATTCGGCGAGACGCGGCGCGGCTGGCTGGGCGTCGTGATTCAGGACGTCACGACTGACGTGGCCGAGGCAATGGGTCTCGACATGGTTGCCGGTGCGCTGGTCACCGATGTGCCCGATGGCCCCGCCGCCGAAGCGGGCATGATGGCGGGTGATGTCATCACCTCCTTCGACGGGGTCAAGGTGCCTGACACGCGCGAATTGGTCCGCCAAGTGGGTGAGACCGAGGTCGGCAAGACGGTGCGCGTCGTTGTCTTTCGCGATGGTGGCACACAGACGCTGAAGGTGACGCTGGGCCGCCGCGAGGAGGCCGAGCGCGCCGCAGGTGCAGGCCCGGGCGGCGATGAGCCCGAAGCGGCCCCCGAGCCGGAGGCGATGATGGGCATGACGCTTGCCCCGCTGGATGACGAGTTGCGCAGCCAACTGGAGTTGGCGAATGATGCGCAAGGCCTCGTCTTGCAGGACATCGACCAGACGTCGGAAGCCTTTGAAAAGGGTCTGCGCGCGGGCGATGTCATCACCGAGGCTGGGCAACAGGAGATCGTGAGTATCGAAGATCTGGAGGTCCAGATCGACGCGGCGCGTGAGGCAGGGCGCAAGTCGCTCCTGTTGCTCGTGCGCTCGAATGGTCAGCCAAGGTTTGTTGCGCTCACCATTCAGGAGGACTGATTGGCTTGGCGCGGGCCCCTCTCGATGGGGCTTGCCCAAACGAGAAGATCAACGCCCCCGCCAGCATGGACTGGTGGGGGCTTTTTCTTGTGATTTGGGGTCAGTCGCTTTGGACCGGATGATGGTTTACGGCAATTAAATTGCTGCTTTGGTTGCGATTCCCTGTAGTCTGTTGATACGACCCCTCTCATGGCGGCAACTGGTGGGCAATTTTTCAGCCCTATTTTGTCGCAAAGGCCGCGCGCGAAAGCCGCAAAAGGCCACCTGACGACCAGAGAACTCGGCGCGCTCAGCGCTGGATGACGCAATCTGAGGCATGGCCCGCGCGCAGGCAGGATGCGTGCATGGCCAATAAGCCACAACGGACAGAAGGGACGATCAATGGTCGATGAAACAACAGACCCAGCGGCGCAGGGCATACCTGCGCCCGAAGGCGACTCGGACATAATCGAAACAGATTACGAGATCGGCCAAGACAATTATGAGACGTCACTTTGGCGTTTCGCGCTGGATTTTCACAATCCGGTTTTCGCGATGGCGGGCCTTTCCGTCATCCTCTTCGTGATTTTCGCACTGGTCTTGCCCGATCAGGCCAGCGCCCTTTTCACCCTCCTCTTTGACTTCGTGACCCAGAAGTTCGACTGGTTCTTCCTCAGCGCCGCGAACATCTTTGTCATCTTCTGCCTTTTCCTGATCGTCAGCCCCCTCGGCTCGGTCAGGCTGGGCGGGAGTGAGGCGACGCCGGATTATGGCTATGTCGGCTGGTTCGCGATGCTCTTTGCTGCGGGCATGGGCATCGGCCTCATGTTCTTCGGCGTGTCCGAACCGATGAGCCATTTCGGCGCTGCGCTTGGCGGCACGGCGACGGAGGACGGTTTGCGCACTGACTGGGCCCCCTTGGGCGCGGCGGCCAACTCTGACGAGGCGATGCGCCTTGGCATGGCGGCCACCATCTTTCACTGGGGTCTGCACCCTTGGGCAATCTACGCGGTCGTTGCGCTGGCGTTGTCGCTCTTCAGCTATAACAAGGGCCTGCCCCTGACGCTGCGCTCGGCCTTCTATCCGATCTTTGGCGAGCGTGTGTGGGGCTGGACCGGCCATATCATCGACACGCTGGCGGTCTTTGCCACACTCTTTGGCCTCGCCACATCGCTGGGCTTTGGCGCCGAGCAGGCGGCATCGGGCCTTACCTTCCTTTACGGGTCGGGCGATGCAGCTGAAGGGACACGCAGTTTCCTCGGCATACCTTACGGCAACTCAGAAGAAAGCGGCGTCGCCAATTCGAGCCTGCTTCTGGTGCTGTTGATTTCCGGCATCACGGCCATCGCCCTGATATCGGTGGTGCGTGGCCTGGACGGCGGGGTCAAGGTCCTGTCCGAGATCAACATGGGCCTTGCGGGCCTGCTGCTGCTCTTTACCATCATCGTGGGCGGTCCGATCTTTCTGCTGACCTTCTTTGCGGACAGCCTCTGGGCATATCTCCAGAACCTCTTCGCACTCAGCAACCCGGTCGGGCGCGATGATACCAACTTCGTGCAGGGCTGGACGTCGTTTTACTGGGCGTGGTGGATCAGCTGGTCACCCTTCGTCGGCATGTTCATCGCCCGCGTCAGCCGTGGCCGATCGGTGCGCGAGTTTCTGGTGTGCGTGCTCTTGATCCCCAGCCTCGTCTGCGTGCTCTGGATGAGCGTCTTTGGCGGCACGGCGATCAGCCAGGTGGTCAATGACGGCTACACGCTGGCCAAGGATGCATCGCTCGAGCTCAAGCTGTTTTACATGCTCGACCAGCTGCCGCTGGCGACGATCACCTCGACCATCGGGATCATCCTCGTCATCGTGTTCTTCGTGACGTCGTCGGACTCCGGCAGCCTTGTGATCGACACGATCACGGCGGGCGGCAAGGTGGACGCGCCGGTGACCCAGCGGGTGTTCTGGTGCATCTTCGAGGGCGCGGTGGCGATCGTTCTGCTGGTGGGCGGTGGCCTTGCGGCACTGCAATCGGCGGTTATTGCGACGGGCCTTCCCTTTACGCTGGTGCTGCTGGTCATGTGCTGGGCGATCTTCCGCGGCCTGCAATCAGAGCGGAATGCCTGACTGATCAGCCAGATAGGCGACACGGAAAAGCCCCCCGATGCTTGCGCGTCGGGGGGCTTTGCTGTTTTGTGACCCCTAATATATCGCGAGGGGAGCAAGGCAAATGAGCGGCACATTGGATACGGATTTCGTGCGCGGGCAGTTTCCCGCCTTTGCCGAGGCCTCGCTTCAGGGACAGGCGTTTTTCGAGAATGCGGGCGGATCTTTTGCCTGCGCCCCCGTGATCGACCGGCTGACGCGCTTTTACCGCCAGCGCAAGGTGCAGCCCTACGCGCCCTATGAGGCCAGCACGCTGGGCGGCGCCGAGATGGACGAGGCACGCCAAAGGCTGGCGGCGATCATGGGCATCGACACCGACGAGCTGAGCTTTGGCCCTTCGACGACGCAGAATACCTACGTTCTGGCGCGCGCCTTTTCCCAGTGGATGCGGCCTGGCGACGCGATCATTGTCACCAATCAGGATCATGAGGCCAATACCGGGCCTTGGCGCAGGCTGGCCGAGGATGGCTATGACGTGCGCGAATGGTGCATTGATCCCGATACGGGGCACCTGGACCCTGCCGATCTCGAGGATCTGCTGGACGAGCGTGTGCGCCTTGTCTGCTTTCCGCATTGCTCGAACGTTGTGGGCGAGGTGAACCCGGTGACCGAGATCACCGCGCTGGCCCATGCGGCGGGCGCCTTCGTCTGCGTTGACGGGGTCAGCTATGCGCCCCACGGCATCCCCGATGTGGGCGCGATGGGGGCCGATATCTATCTCTTTTCCGCCTACAAGACCTATGGGCCGCATCAGGGCATCATGGCGATCCGGCGCGCCCTTGGCATGCTGCTGCCCAATCAGGGGCACTATTTCAACGAGGACAGCCTCTACAAACGCTTCACGCCCGCAGGCCCCGATCATGCGCAGGTTGCGGCCTGTGCGGGCATGGCCGATTACATCGACGCTCTGGCCGATCACCACGGGCTGAGCGGCAATCCGGCGGCGCGGGGGCAGGGTGTGCATGATCTGATGCGCGCCCATGAGGAGGCGCTGTTGCAGCCGCTGCTGGACTATGCGGCGGCGCGCAATTCCGTCCGGTTGCTTGGTCCGGGCCGCGCGGCGGGCCGTGCTCCGACCGTGGCTCTGCGCACCGACCGCCCCGGCGAGGAGGTCGCGCGCGATCTGGCGCATCATGGCATCATGGCCGGGGGCGGCGACTTCTACGCGGTGCGCGCGCTGCGGGCGATGGGCGTCGATCCGGCGCATGGCGTGCTGCGTCTCAGCTTTGTTCACTATACGACTGCGGCAGAGGTCGATCAGCTGATGACGGCGCTGGATGAAGTTCTTTGATCTGCCGCGCCGCGCCCTATGTCCTGACCGAGTGTTTTTAACCCGGACGTGATATGAGCGATAGCAAACCCATCCTCTTGTGGCTGCGCCGCGATCTGCGGCTGAGCGATCATCCCGCGTGGACGGCTGCGCTCGACGCGGGCGTGCCGGTCATTCCGGTCTTTATCCACGACGATACGGTGGCCGATCTGGGCGCCGCGCCGAAATGGCGGCTGGGCCTTGGTCTGGAAAAGCTGGCCGAGACGCTGGAGGGCAGGGGCAGTCGCCTGATCCTGCGGCAAGGCGATGCGCTGGAGGTGCTGCGCGACCTGATCGGGCAGACCGGGGCAGGGGCCGTGCATTGGTCGCGCCTTTATGACCCGGATGCCATCGCGCGTGACAAGGCCGTCAAATCGGCGCTCAAGGAAGACGGGATCGACGCGCAGAGCCATGCGGGCCATCTCATGTTCGAGCCTTGGACGGTCGAGACCAAGGATGGCGGCTACTACAAGGTTTATACGCCCATGTGGCGCGCGGTGAAGGATCGCAGCGTGGCAAGCCCGCTCAAGACGCCCGAGGATCTGCGCCCTCCCGAGGACTGGCCCGACAGTGACGCGCTGGCCGACTGGCGGATGGGCGCGGCGATGAACCGGGGCGCAGAGGTGTGCCTGCCGCATCAGACCATCGGCGAGGCGGCGGCGCAAGATCGGCTGGCGTGGTTCATCGACGGCCCGATCGAAGACTACGATAGTGCCCGCGACAAGCCCGCCGTAGATGGCACCTCGGGCTTGTCCGAAAACCTCGCATTGGGCGAGATCAGCCCTGCCCAATGCTGGCACGCGGGCCAGCGCAAGCTTCACGAGGGTGCCAGCGGCGCCGAGGCGTGGATCAAGGAACTGGTTTGGCGCGAGTTTGCCTATCACCTGATCTATCACACGCCCCAGATCGCCACGCGCAACTGGCGCGAGAAATGGGACGAGTTTCCGTGGAACGAGGATGGCAACACTCCCGAAGTCATGGCATGGAAGCAGGGGCGCACCGGGATCAAATTCGTCGATGCGGCCATGCGCGAGATGTATGTGACGGGCCGGATGCACAACCGCGCGCGCATGATCGTCGCCAGCTATCTGACCAAGCATCTGATGACCCATTGGCGCGTCGGGCAGGCGTGGTTCGACGACCATCTGACGGATTGGGACATCGCTTCGAATGCGATGGGCTGGCAGTGGGCGGCTGGGTGTGGCCCGGATGCATCGCCCTATTTCCGCATCTTCAACCCCGAGACGCAGTTGGATAAATTCGACAAACAGGGAAACTATGTGCGCGCATGGATCGTGGAAGGTCAAAAGGAGCCGAGCGAGACCGCGCTCAGCTATTTCGACGCGATCCCGCGCAGTTGGGATCTGTCGCCCGAGGATGATTACCTGGGCCCCGTCGTCGGCCTCAGCGAGGGTCGGCGGCGTGCGCTCGATGCCTATCAAGACCGCTCGTTCTGAGCGATTTGCCAAAGGAACTGTCCGGCGCATCCGCGCCACGGGCCAATAAAAACGGAAAGACCACGACAATGATCCTGACTTCGACCGACGGCCAGAAAGATCTGCCCCGCTATTTTGCCCGCGTCTTTGAAAAGACCAAGAACATCAACCGTGGCCGCCTGGATTACGTGTTGCCGGACGGGCGCGTCTTTCGCGCTGATGGCCCCAATCCCGGCCCGGTGGGCGAGGTGCATCTGCACAACACCGACGTCTTCGCCCGCCTGATCCGCGAGGGCGATCTGGGGTTTTGCGATGCCTACCTGGATGGCTGGTGGTCTACGCCCGACCTTCAGGGTCTGATGGACTTCATCTGCACCGACAACGAGGACGTCTATGACGGCTTTCCGGGCATGAGCCTTGTGCGCGCGTTCGAGCGGGCGCGGCACTGGCTGCGCGGCAATTCGAAAGGTCAGGCGCGCAAGAACATCAGCCACCACTATGATCTGGGCAACGACTTCTACCAGCTGTGGCTGGATGAGACGATGACCTACTCCAGCGCCATTTTCGAGACCGGACAGGAAAGCATGGAGAAGGCGCAGATCGCCAAATATGCCTCGATGGTCGATCAGATGGGGGTGCAGCCCGGCGATCACGTGCTGGAAATCGGCTGTGGCTGGGGCGGTTTTGCCGAATATGCCGCGGCCGAGCGTGGCCTCAAGGTGACCGGCCTCACGATCAGTCAGGAGCAGTTGAACTATGCCCGCGTTCGCATTGAAAAGGCAGGACTTTCCCATCTGGTCGATTTCAAGATGCAGGACTACCGCGACGAGCGCGGCACCTATGACGGGATCGCCAGTATCGAGATGTTCGAGGCGGTCGGCCAGCAATATTGGCCCGTCTACTTCGAGACTGTCCGCAATCGTCTGCGCCCCGGCAAGCGCGCGACATTGCAAGTCATCACGATCAGCGATGATCGCTGGGACGTTTACCGCCGGGGCGTCGATTTCATCCAGAAATACATCTTTCCGGGCGGTATGCTGCCCAGCCCCAGCGCCCTGCGGGCCGAGGTCGAGCGGGCGGGCCTTGTGGTGGACGGGTCCATCGAATTTGGCGAAAGCTATAGCCAGACGTTGCGGCGCTGGCATGACCGCTTTAACGACCGATGGGACAGCGTCGCGGCCCTCGGCTTTGACGAGCGCTTTCGCCGGATGTGGAATTTCTATCTCACCTCTTGCGCCGGATCGTTTCACGCTGGAAACTGCGACGTGACGCAAATCACCATCGCAAAACCCGGATAAGCCATGCCCGCCACGCGCACTCTGCCCACCGCCGCCCGCCTTGTTGCGGCACTCTCGCTGGGGGCGCTGGGTTGGTTCGCCTCCGATCTTGTTCGCCCTCTGATGCCCGAGGGCACGGCCTTTGGCTGGTTCAACTACGTTAATGCCATACTTGGCCTCCTGTGCGGCTGGTTCGTCATCGGCAGCCGCGCAGGGCGCGGCATGACCGAGGCGCTCGCCAACGGATTGACCGGGGTGCTGGCGATGATCATCTGGGGCTTTTTCCTGCAAAGCTTCAACCTGATGCTCAAACAATCCATGGAAAACCGGTTCGATGGCCCCATCGAGGCGATCGTCGGCATATTTTCGAACGCGCTGGATTATGCGCAATATCTGATCGACCCGATGCTGATCGGGGTGCTCTTGATCGGCGGAATGATCTGCGGCGTCCTCGCCGAAGCGGCCTCGCGGCGCTGGAGCTGAGGTGAGCGACCTTTTCCTCTTTGGCGCTTTGCGCGATGCCGAACTGCGCGCCATCGTGGCCGGAGGGCAGACAGAGGTAAAGGAGGCGTTGCTGCCGGGTCATGCCGTCGCCTGGGCCGATGGTCAGATGTTTCCCACGATCACGCAAAGCCATGGCGACGAGGCGCGCGGGCTGTTGCTGATGGATGCTGATGCGGTTCTCATGGCGCGGCTCGATTTCTACGAGGGTGGGTTTGGCTATGATTTGAAGCCCGTGACCGTGCTTTGCGAGGGACAGAAGCGCCCCGCGCAGGTCTATTTCCCCCGTCCTGATCTATGGCCGCCGGGGGCGCCCTTTGATCTGGCGGACTGGCAGGTCCGCCACGGCGCGCTCAGCCGTCTCGCCGCGCGTGAGGCGATGGAATATCTCGGGCGGATGGACGGTGAGACGCTGGCCGCGCGCATGCCGATGATCCGCGCGCGCGCCTCGGCGCGCCTCTCGGCGGTTGGCGTGCCTGCGGATGTCCGCACGGATACCGGCGCAGATCAGGTCGATTTGCTGGAAACGCAGGTCGATCATATCGGATTTTACCGGTTCGAGACGCGGCGCCTGCGTCATCCGACATTTCAGGGTGGCCTCAGCGAGGTGGTGCGCCGCGAGTTGATGATCGCCACCGACGCGGCCATGGTGCTGCCCTATGATCCGCTGCGCGACCGGGTTCTGATGGTTGAGCAATTTCGGATGGGCCCATATGGGCGCGGCGATCCGCGCCCCTGGATGCTGGAGCCTGTGGCCGGGCGCATCGACGCGGGCGAGACGCCCGAAGAGGCCGCCGCCCGCGAATGTGCCGAAGAGGCCGGGCTGACGCTGAGCCGGCTCGAGCCGATTGCCAGCTATTATTGTACGCCCGGCTACTCGACTGAATATTTTCACAATTTCGTGGGTATTGCGGATCTGCCTGACGATCTGCCCCGCCTTGGCGGCCTTGAGACAGAGGCCGAGGACATCCGGGTGCACATCATGGATTTCGAGGCCGTCATGCAACTGATCGAGACGGGCGAGGCCGATAACGGGCCGCTCATCCTGTCGCTGATGTGGCTCGCGCGCGAGCGATCTAGGTTGCGCCGTTTGCCTTGAGTCCGGGGCGCATCGCGCCTAAGTGTGATGCCAACGCTTCAACGCTGAAAGGACGCGCCATGCGCATTGCCGAGGATCTGGCCGACGCGGTCGGAAACACCCCCCTGATCAAGCTGCGCCGCGCCAGCGAAGAGACCGGCTGCACCATTCTGGGCAAGGCCGAGTTTCTGAACCCCGGCCAGTCGGTCAAGGATCGCGCGGCGCTCTATATCATTCGCGATGCGGTCGCGCGCGGCGAGTTGAAGCCGGGCGGCACCATCGTCGAGGGGACGGCGGGCAATACCGGGATCGGCCTTGCGCTGGTCGGTGCGTCCATGGGCTTCAAGACCGTGATCGTCATCCCCGAGACGCAGAGCGAAGAGAAAAAGGACATGCTGCGCCTTGCTGGCGCAGATCTGGTGCAGGTGCCCGCCGCGCCCTACAGCAACCCAAACAACTTCGTGCGCTATTCCGAGCGCCTCGCCAAGGAACTGGCCAAGACCGAGCCCAACGGCGCGATCTGGGCCAACCAGTTCGACAATACCGCCAATCGGCTCGCCCATATCGAGACGACCGGCCCCGAGCTGTGGGAGCAGACGGGCGGCAAGCTGGACGGGTTTTGCTGCGCGGTCGGATCCGGCGGCACGCTGGCCGGTGTCGGCATGGCGCTGCAACCCAAGGGGGTCAAGGTGGCGCTGGCTGACCCGATGGGAGCCAAGCTTTATTCCTATTACACCACCGGCGAGTTGGAGAGTGAGGGCGAAAGCATCGCCGAGGGCATCGGGCAGGCGCGCATCACCGCCAATCTCGAAGGCTTCACCCCCGATTTCGCCTATCAGGTCAGCGATCACGAGGCGCTGCCGATCGTCTTTGACCTGCTGGAGCAGGAGGGGCTTTGCATGGGCGCCTCCACCGGCGTGAATGTTGCGGGCGCGATGCGCCTGGCGCGCGACCTAGGGCCGGGCCACACCATTGCGACGATCCTGTGCGATTATGGCTCGCGCTATCAATCCAAGCTCTTCAACCCTGATTTCCTGCGCGAAAAGGGCCTGCCCGTCGCCGACTGGATGCAGGGCGCGCCGCGTTCGATCCCCGGCGTTTTCGCGGAATGATCGCAGCGCTGCGCAAGCTGCTGCTGGCACTGACGCTTGCGTTGGTGCCCCTCTTGGCACCAGTGGGCGGGGCTATTCTAGTGGGGCCTCTCGTGGCACCCGGTGCGGCCCACGCGCAGCAACCGCCGTCGGCGCCCGATTATGAGCGTTGGGAAAGCCTGGCCGAGCGGGCTGGCGATGCCATCGAGAACCAGCGCGCCTCGCTTGGCGCCTTCGAGACCTTGCGCGAACAACTGGCTGAATGGCGCAGCGTCTTTGCCAACGCCCAGAACATCAATGCCAGCGCGATTTCCACGCTTGAGGCGCAACTGAGGGCGCTGGGCCCGGCCCCTGCCGAAGGCGAAGAAGAGAGCGCCGAGATTGCCTCGCAGCGCGAGACCCTGAACGATCAGATGGCCGACCTGCGCGCGCCCGTCCAGCGCGCCGAACTGGCCTATAGCAAAGCGGACGAGATGATCCGCAATGTCGACCGCATCATCCGCGAGCGCCAGACCGAAGAGCTGCTGGAGCGGGGCCCATCCCCGCTGAACCCAGCGCATTGGGGCACCGGGCTGGCCGCGATCTACGCCTCTTTCGAGGGTGTGCGGGCCGAGGTGATGGGCAGTCTGGAAAACCCTGCGCAACGTGCCGAGCTGGTGCCAAAACTGCCCGCTGCGATCTTTTTGGGTATCATCGGCCTGATTTTGCTTTTGCGGGGCAGGTTCTGGGCCGAATGGGTGGTTCGTATTGCTCTGCCACGCACCGCCACGTCGGGCAAATGGCTGATCAAGTTCCTGATGTCGCTGGGCGAGATCGTGATACCGATGATCGGGATGCTGGTCTTGATCCAGGGCCTCACGCTCAGCGGCGTCACGGGGCAGCAGTCGACCGCCTTTCTGGATGCCCTGCTGATCGCGGTCGTGATCGTTCTTGTCACACGCTGGCTGTCTTTGCGCCTTTTCCCCAAGCAGGACGATGGTCGCCTCTTGCTTAGCCTTGAGGCCGATGAGCGCCGGGCAGGGCGGCTATATGGCAGTGCGCTGGGTATCGTCGTGTCGGCCATGTATCTCGTTCGCGAGATCGCGGATGGCAATGGCTGGTCGCCCGATGCGCGCGTCGCGGTCATCTTTCCCGTCATGGTGGTTGCGGGCCTTCTGCTGCTGCGCCTGTCGGGCCTTCTTGCCGCGCATTGCCGCGCTGAGGCGGGGACCGAGGAAACGGACGGTCCCATCGCGCAAGGATACCGCAGCCGTATTGGTCGCCTCCTGTCCAAACTCCTGATCGGTGTGGCGATTGTGGCGCCGGTTCTGGCGGGTATCGGCTATTACAAGGCCGCCGTCGGGCTGCTGATTCCATCGCTTTTGTCGTTGATGCTGATTGCGGCGATCTTGATCCTGCGCGGCGTTGTCGTGGAAATCTACGTCCTGCTGACCCGCAAGAGCGAGGGCGCGTCGGATGATCTCATCCCGATGCTGGCGGGTTTCTTCCTCGTCATGTGCTCGCTGCCGTTCTTTGCGCTTGTCTGGGGTGCGCGGGTGGCCGACCTGACCGAAATCTGGGTCAAGTTCACGCGCGGCGTCAAACTGGGCGATCTGACCATATCGCCAACGATCTTCCTGACGTTGGCCATCGTTTTCGTGCTGGGATATGTTGCAACGCGCGTCTTGCAGGGCACGTTGAAGAATTCGCTGTTGCCCAAGACCAGGATGGAGATGGGCGCGCGGGATGCCATCGTGTCGGGCGTTGGCTATATCGGCATCTTTCTGGCGGCCCTGATCGCCGTCACCAGCGCGGGCATCGACCTCAGCAGTCTTGCCATCGTCGCCGGTGCCCTTTCGGTCGGTATCGGTTTTGGTCTTCAGAACATCGTGTCGAACTTCGTGTCGGGCATCATCCTGCTGATCGAGCGGCCCATCAGCCAAGGCGACTGGATCGAGGTCAATGGCCAGCATGGCACCGTGCGCGAGATCTCGGTCCGCTCGACCCGGATCGAGACGTTCGATCGCTCGGACTTGATTATCCCAAACGCCGATCTCGTCAGCGGCACGGTGACAAACTATACCAAGGGCAACTCGGCGGGCCGCGTGATCGTCAAGGTCGGCGTCGCCTACGGCAGCGACACCAAGCGTATCGAGAGCATCCTCAGAGAGGTGGCAACGGGCCACCCGATGGTTCTGATGAACCCCGAGCCGACCATCCTTTTCAGAGGGTTCGGTGCGGATAGCTATGAGTTCGAGATCCGCGCGATCCTGCGCGACGTCAATTGGATCATGAACGTCGAATCGGACATGAATCACGAAATCGCCAAGCGCTTTGGCGAGGAGGGGATCGAGATTCCGTATCAACAGCGCGACATCTGGCTGCGCAATCCCGAGGCCCTGACTGGCGCAGCCGCAGGCGCGGCGCAGAAGGCCTCTGCGGACGAGACTGCCGCAGACCCGGCAGACGACCGTGGCGCGGACCCCGTCACCGCCCCGCACGAGGACACCGACGCTGCATCGCGCACCGATGAGGCGCAGCGCATGGATGATGGCGCTGGCGACGCAGGAGGAGACGGAAGATGACGCATCCGCTGTTTATCGACGATGCCTACCTCGCTGATGCGCCGGGCAGCGTTGCAGGGCATACCGCAGAGGGGGGTGTCATTCTCGACCGTGCGGTCTTTTACCCCACGGGCGGCGGGCAGCCCGGTGATAGCGGCCACATCACCTGGCCCGGCGGCACCATGGAGGTCGCCACCACGGTCAAGGGCGAGGGCGGCGCCATCGTGTTGGTGCCCGCCGCACCCCAGGCGCTGCCCCCGGTGGGCACGGCGGTCCGGCAGGTGCTCGATTGGTCCCGGCGACACCGCCTGATGCGCATGCACACGGCGCTGCACCTTTTGTCGGTGGTGATCCCGTTGCCCGTCTCGGGGGGCGCCATCGGCGAGCAGCGCAGCCGCCTTGACTTCAACATGGATGAGCCGCCCGAGGACACCGGCTCGCTTGAGGCGGCGCTCAATGCGCTGGTGGACGCCGATTTGCCGGTGAGCGTGGATTGGATCACCGGCGCCGAACTCGACGCCAACCCCGAGCTGGTCAAGACGATGTCGGTCGCGCCCCCGCGCGGTGCGGGGCGCATCCGCCTCGTTCAGATCGGCGAGGCCGCCCCATGGACCGACCGCCAGCCCTGCGGCGGCACGCATGTTGCGCGCACCGGCGAGATCGGCTGGCTTCGTCTCGGCAAGATCGAAAAGAAGGGGCGCCAGAACCGACGGGTCTATCTGCACCTCGACGATTGAAAAGTGCCATTATCCGCTTGATCTGCCGCCCACGCCCCCGTTAAAGAGGCCCAACGGAGCGGTGGCCGAGTGGTCGAAGGCGCACGCCTGGAAAGTGTGTAGGCGGGAGACCGTCTCCAGGGTTCGAATCCCTGTCGCTCCGCCACATAATCCCAGTATTTTATTATTTTTCAAGATGTTATGGGGTTGTGTGATTTTCGCTTCCCACAAAAATACCCCCATTCATTTTCGGATGGTAGCGGCTTTTACCGGACTCAACTTTTTGTCTTGGAATCGCCCACGCACAAATTTGACTGACGCCGCTGGTCCTGAAATGCCCCCAGCCAAGGCTCGATAGTCCCCTTCATCTCTACGCGTTCTTCGCGCTTGTGTTTTTGGGGGCCTGCCCCAGCCTCTCAGGACGCGGTCTGCATGCGCACGATGACTGTCCTGGGCGTCGGGCCGATCGCAGCCCTTACATTAAAGGCGGCAGTGGATGACCCAGGCAGGTTCAAGCGATCCCGCACCGTGGCTGCGCACTTCAAGCCCTATCGCGATGCGTGGGGTATGTTATACGTCCGTGCATGTGACCTAAATCGAGGGTGTCATGGTCGGACTAAATCTCACCTATGTGGACGAGCTTATCAGCGTGCGGCAGGTGCTGCACGGCGGCAGCCGTGGCGCGCCCAAAAAGGTCGAGGACGGCTCCCGGGAGGGTGCCTCGATCAACAGAAGCTGCATCGTCATGATGAGCGCGCTACTCCAATCCTACATGCAGAACGTGTTCGAAATCTGCGCCAAGAAGGCTCTGCCAAGGCTTGACGATGACGCGGTTTGGGTGGCCTACTGGAAGGAAATGAAAGGCTGGGGCAATCCGAGTGCGGAGAACGTCAAGCGACTCTTCCTCAAGATCGGCGTTGATGACGTGTTCGCCGACCTGAGCTGGCAGAAGTGCGACAACGCTACCGTGCGCAGTCGGCTCAACCAACTGAATCACGTCCGTAACAGCATCGCGCACGGCGCTAATCCCCTGCGTGTCAACAACGCCGACTATTTGTTGTCGCTGGCGAAGGTGAGGACGTTTCGGAATTACTCCGAGCAGCTGGCAGCGCGGTTCGAAGAGCACGCGAAAGCATTTTTCTAGAGATGGCACTGACCTACTACCCGCTGCCGGAAGGGAGTCTCGAGGGCCGCAATTATCTGCTGTTCCCCGACAAGCTGGAGACGGATAAGTTGACCGTCTTTCACGCAACCCCTGCGATAAACCTAGAAAAAATCAAGGCTGATGGGCTGCACCCGGCAAGCAAGTTCGGCGGAATGCTTGAGACTATTTCCTACAGCGAGATCAGCCGGGATGCGATGATCCATCGTCATTACAGCGCGACAAAGACGCAGCCTTGGGTGGTGTTAGCACTGCGCTTTGAAGACCGCAGCCAGCTCTATATCGATTCAGGCACCACCCGATCCGGGCCGCTTAAGAAGCAACCGGAGATCGTCGGCGTGATGAAAATCCCGGCCGGTTACGAAACCCACTAGCTGATCTCGTTGCTGGCCTCGGTCTGTCCCCCCCCTATCCAATGCCAATCCGACACATGCGTGCAGCGGTGCCATCACGGCACCACCCAGACTGCGAAGAGAAGAGTGACCCGGATGAGCGACAAGGACCCAGAAGAAAGAAGGAAAACGAGCTTGACCCAAACACCTAATTAGAGAAGCCGCCGTTCGCTGCCTTTACTACGAAGGTCCGCAAAGCCATCATTGGAGCTTGTTCGACAAAGGTATTGAAAGCTCCCGGACGCGAGCATGGCTTCATTGGCTGTCCATCGGGTAGGTCCTAGGTTTTAAGAGTTGCTGCACTGTCACGAATGAGGGCATTCACCAGTAACCGTAGTTCTACGGCTTCGTGACTGCGTTCGCCATGCTTGTAGTTTGGATGTTTTTTGCCAGATCCTGCGCCTCCGCCCGCACCATGCATCCGGCATACGGTCCAGCCGCGAACCGCTGGATTGCGGCATTTGAAGCCGGTGCGTTTTGACTTAGCAGTGCATCGAGGCGCGCTATGCGCACTTTGCATGGGGTAAGCGTCAGGTTTCATCGTCGCCCCCACCCCCGCGCTCGACATTCCCCACGATAGCCTGCCCGCCATCCTGCACCGTCACACGCTCAACCCGCACCGTCTGTTGCCCCTTTGAGCGATACCCTTTCAAGGCTTTCATCTGCGCCGCATAGCTGCGCGTAAGCTTGTTCAAGGAGCGTTCTGCCGCATCCTGTTGCTGTATATTGTCAACATGATTGAGCCGTCGTGCCATCGCCATCGTTGCTTGATGAATGGCGGCCATCTGCGCCAGCAGCGCAGCCTCGGCGGCATCTCTCGGTTGCATCGAATCGACAAAGCCCAACGCAAAGTTGACTGCGCGTTCGTCCATTTGATTGCCGTGAAATCCAAGAGCCGCAACCTGCATCATCAGACCTGCGGAAACGTCCAGATTGGCGACCGCACAATTCAGGCGGTCAAAATCTCCGCGTGGCGCAATCTCTAAAGCTCCCGTCTCATCCCGAGTCATTTTCAGGCTAGGAGTCTTGCGGTTCTTGTCCGCCAAGGGCGGTTTTTCTGCCAATACCTTTTTCTCAGTCATTTCGGTTCCCTCTGTTCTCCACTGACTTGGCGCGCAACCCATGTGCGGCCGCCTGATGCAGGCGTGTCCCAGCCGGTCAGGTTGCGCCAGGCGTCCAGCGATACAACGCACCCGGTATACGTCAGCGGCCTGCCGCCGGCGGATGCCCCATATGGTTGGGGCATGGACTGCAAGGCGGCGCTCGTTGGTGTTTCTGCCTCGCGACCTTCCTGACCTGCTATTCCTGCTATTCCTGCTAATCCGCCTGCGCCCAAGTTTGGCGGCGCAGATAGAGCGGGCAGCGCATCGCCGCCGCCCATTCTTGCCAACGCGGCTTGCGCGTCAAACCACATCGGCCAGCCCTCGCACGATGCGCCACGCATCCTTGCGGGCAGACCCGCGCACCACCGCGCCCTTATCCAATCGGACAATCCAACCGTATTGCTCCAATAGCGCCAGCGCAGCTTTCGCGACCTTCACATCGCGCAACGCATATGGGCCGGATTGAATGACCTCAGATTGGGCTATATCTGCCTCGCCCCAACTTTCGAGTAGCCATTTGCGCAGCTTTTCCGCCCGCTCGATTTCAGCCGACACGGTTGCGGCTTCAGCCAGCCGCGCAGCCTCGGACAGATAGAATTTTGCCAGCATGATTGCGTGCACCATGTCCTGCCCCGAAACCTCGACCGCTTGAAGATCTTGCCAGAGCGTCAGCACACCAGCGATGCGCGCGGCTTGTTCTGCCGCCTTAGACGCTGTGCCGGTGATATGGGCCAGGTCGCCGCCGGGTGCCTGCAATGCCTCGATTGTATCGTGAAACTCAATCAAGAGGCTACGCGCCCCCTGGCTCAGGGGCAGGACGCGGGGCTGCAATTCGCGCGTGTCAGTGTCCATTGGCATGGGTGTATCCAGTATCCCGCGCAGGCGGCTGGAAAATGCGCCCAGCGCGCCGCTATCCGGCGTCATATGGCGATGCAGCCGCGTGCCGATTGCACTGGGCGGCTGACATATCAGGAAGCGCGCCAGAAAGCCGCTATCTGCCGCCAGTGGGTCTGCTATAAAGGCATGCGCCACGCCCGGTTGCGCCATCAGATGCACCGCCAGCCGCCGCCCGTAGAGGGTGTATGCCCCATCGCCCGCACGAGTGCGCCTTATTGGGTTTCCCTGCCAGAGGCCATTAAGCGCGGTCAGCGTCTTTTGCCGGTTGTCGCTGTTCATGGCAAAACCACCAAGGAACTGCCCGCCTTCATCCGAGAAAATGCCAAGTGACGGTTGTCCGGTCGCATAGAGCCGCGTCAGCCCCTCAAATGTCGGCTCAGTCACGATTCGGTCAGGGCTGGGCGGCGCGGCCGGTTCGCCGCCTAGCGCCGCCAGATCCGCCTCCGCTGCCGTGCGCTTCTCGCCTTTGCCTCTCTTGGCTTCGGTCAAGATGCGGTCACAATCGCCTTTCCAGAGCGCATGCGTGTTTTGCCAGCTTCGCACATCGTCGCGCTGAGCGTCGACGATCACATCATGGCCGACGTGATCCGCCTGCAGGAAGAGATTTCCACCGCAGAGATCGAGATCGCCACGCTGGAGATCCGGATCAACCAGACGATCTACCGCCTGCATGACCTAACGCCTGTAGAGATTTCTTTGATCGAGGCGACAGTTTGATGCTTTAGGTGCGGGTGCAGATGCGCAGCCATTTCCCATCTCAGCCAATCTGGCAGTTCGACCGCAATAGCCTCGCCTACTGGCTGCGAATTGACAACGACTAGAAGGCTCAAACTGAATTGCTGCCCCAACCAAAAACGAGATGAGGTCAGGTCAGTCCTGCTGAAGGTCTGGGACGAAAATCTGCTTCAGTGGTATCAATGCCCGATAGCGGGGTGACAACTTGGAGTAGTGCTCAAAAACGAGTTCCACAAACTGTTCGCCGTTGATCAGCCGCAACTTGGCACGGTTGCGTTCCAGTTCAACAGCGCCCCTGGCGAATGAGCCAAGGTTGACGAACAGCCCATATTCGCCGTCGCCCAAGGTTCCCAAGAGTTGGTCCACATCCGAACGTGGCGTTTGGCTGGTTGTCCGTTTGCATTGGACTTTTACGATAGGCGGTTGAAAGCCTAGCGGGTCCATATGGGCGATGACATCCACGCCCCCATCACCTGACTTTGGGGTGACGCGGGCGGGCTCACCTTCTTCAACTCAGTCGCCAGCTTCTTGCCGGTCATGCGGGCGCTGACCTCGGTTCGGCTGGCGAGAACCTTCCATTGGGCGAGGATGAACGGGGCTTGTTCGGGGGGCGGGAAAATCCCTGTGACGGCGGGGATGCCGTCGATCAGGAAGCGCAACTCGCCGCGTTCCAGTTCTGCCGACAGGGGCACGCCGGGTTTGAGGTGTTCTTCCAGCGCGGCTTGGCGGGCCTCGACTTCGCGCGCGAGGCGGTCCTTGGCCCATTTGCGACGTTCGGTGCCGATCAGGCGCTTGGGGGCGGTGTCCTTCAACTCGTCCGGTTTGGGCAGATCGCGAAATAACCAATCATCGGGCAGAGGCCGGATGCGGACGGATGCCATACGGCGGGCGATGTCGTCCAGCGCCTGTCGCTTCCGCCCACTCAACGCTTGAAGGCGCTCAGCGTCATTTGCAAGTTCTCCTCGTTCCATCTCGGGAACTACAGGAACTGGTAGCGGCGCTATGAACTGCTTGTTAGCGGAACGAAAGTCGCCACGGAATGGTTTTGAAATGCGGCGAAATACGAAACCGGCAGGCGCTGCATTGATTGCAGCAGCGAGGAACCAAGGCGAAACGTCTCGTGCCGCACCCACTCCCCCGACATCAACATTATCCAAGTAGTATTCACCCGACTGATCCACCGTAGCGCAAACCTGCCTAACCAGTCGCGGCACTATCAGCTTTTCGACGTTTTGCTTGCCCAAGTTCTGGCTGCGACCGAATTGATACCACCCATCATTGTCGAACTTTCCGCCCTCGCGGGCTCGCAAAGTTTCTTCATGGCCGGTCAAGTAAATCCAGGCATCTGGGTATTGCGCTCTCATCGTTGACGGCGGGATGAGCTGGGCGCGTCCGCCAGATACCGAGTAAGGAAACAGTAGGTAGGTGTCGGTCTGAGGGGTTAGGTAGCGGCTGGCCTCCGCGCCAGACACCAGCGGCTTCATGATCTCGTCTTCGATCTCGACCACACGCCCGCGCTTGGCCCCTTTCGGCGGCTTTTCCTCGTAGCGGTTCGGCCCCAACCGTTTCAGGTGGTAGATGTGATCTGCGCTGGTCTGGATGCCGACGAAGATGTTCCGCGTCACGGCGGGATCATCCAGCCGCACCCCGTTGCCCGTCAGCTTGTCGATCAGGTCGCGCTCTCCCCCCGCCACCAGCAGCCAACGGTCCCCGAAGGTTAGCCGGTCATAGGGCAAGCGTATGTCCTCCGCCTCCCACGGGCTTTCGGCCACAACTCCGTTCGGGGCCTGCACCACGGCCACTTCGTCATTGGGGCGCTTCGAGAAGAACATGAGCGCGGTGTAGACCGTAGCCTCATCAAAAATCTGGTGCGAGCCGAAGTCGATCCAGCCCCAGAGGTGTCGGCCAGCCTCGATCACCCCACGCAGCCCCGCTCCATATTCGTTCATCTGCCAGACGGAGGGGGCGATGTAGCCCAAGCGGCCATCCTCATTCAGAAGCTGGATGCCCTGTTCGATGAAGGGCAGATACAGGTCGAAATTGCCGGTCTGGGTGCTGTGATAGACGCCGCCTTCCTCTGGGTCGCGTTTCAGGAACGCGGACATGTCGCCATGGACTTTGCGGAAATTCTGGAGCTTCACATAGGGCGGGTTGCCGACCACCGCGTCAAACCCGCCACGCTCGAACACACCGGGGAATGCGGCCTGCCAGTCGAAGGCGTTGATCCGCTCTTTCTCGTCCTCGCTATAGGGTGCGAGGCCGTTGTAGAACTCCGGTCCGATCAGGCTGTTGCCATCGCGGATGTGGTCGTTGAGCGAGGACAACGGCTGGTCGGATCGCGCTGTGTGAAGCCAGAGCGCGAGCTTGGTGATCTCGACCGAGGCCGGGTTGATGTCCACGCCGTAGAGGTTACGGCGCAGGATTTCGCGCACCGCAGCGTCGGTCCAGTCCTCTTCCGCCATCTTCTGTCCAAGCTGTCGGCGCAGATTGCGCAGGGCCTTCCATTCGTCAAGCAGGTAGGCGAGCGTCGTGATCAGGAACGCGCCAGAACCGCAGGCGGGATCGACAATGCGGATGTCGCGCAGTTCTGCCTCGTAGGCGTCGATCGCTTCAATCGTGGGCAGCTTGTCCTGCTTTTCTGATGGCCAGCCGCAGGCGGCTTTTAGGTCGGCCAGTCGGCGGCCCACCGTTTCATCCACTATGCGTTCCACCACCCATTCGGGCGTGTAGTAGACGCCATCGCGCTTGCGCTTGCTTTCCTTGTTGACCGACTTGCGGCCTTCTTCCTCGGCTTCGAGGATTTCCAGTTCGGTGATCGACTGCTCGAAAATGCGCCCAAGGGTGTAGAGGCCGATGCTGCGCTCGGGATCGCGCTTGGCCGCTGGCGCGTGTTCATCATTAACCACGCCCTCGCCCCAACTGGAGGCATAGTTGTAGTTCGCAGACAGATAGAGCAGCGTCAGCTTGTTGGCGGCAAGGCTGGCCTCGTTCTGGCCCTGCCCGCGCTCGCAGAAGATGCTGTTAGGAATGTGCAGCTTTTCGAGGTCGGGATCGGGCGCGAAAAGGCCACCGTTGAACTGGTTTATCTGGTGGTCGCCGAAGGCGCGGCCATCGTTCATCGCCGTGAAGAGGCGGCGCAACCATTGCCAGATTTCCCCGCCTTTAAGATCGAAGAACTGATCGTCGCCCTGCCGGATCAGGTAGTCGCGCAGAAGCTGAGGCGGAAAGCCCAGGGCGCGGCCCATGTCCTCGCAGAAGAACACGAAGATCGCCCGGTCGAGGATTTTCTGCGCCATTCGGACCAGCCGCCCCTTGGTGCCGGGGAAGCGGTCGGTGTCCGGGCCGTTGTGCTCCAGCATGGTTCGGTAGAGGTGTTCGCGGAAACCGCGATACTCGGCGTAGAAACGGTTCTCCAACTCGCTTTGACGAAACCGCTGTTGCTGGATGAGAGATAGAAGCTGCGCGCGGCCACTGGTGCCGCTGACGATCAACGTGTCGCGGTGGAACAGGCGCGAGAACAGGAACCGGTCAAACCGGCCTTCATCGTTATCATCCAGCAAAGTGGCGTGCTGGAGCAGGTCTTTCTTTTCGATTGCGAAGCTGATGAATTGACGCTCGCCCCGATCCGCCCAATAGAGGCGAAATTCATTCATGTCGGTGACGATTGCCCACGTGGGAATGATCGACTCATAGCCAAACATCCCTTTTCTGCTGGCATATAGATAATCAAGACCCTGCTTTACCGGCGATCTGGAATTGCCTTTTCGTTTCTGCGGAGCGTCAAGGGCACTCTTGATGTCTTTGAACTCGACAAGGACCTGCGGCACTGGCGAGGATTCGTCTGGGGCAAAGAAGCCGAGGGCAGCATCAGCCTCTCCCATACCGCCCCGCTGCCCGGCACCCGCGACTGGATATGCAGGATAGAGGGTGTAATTCGTTTCGCCGCCAGCCTGACCGGCCTGCACGTAACCCCATGTGGCTCGGAAAAATTCTTCAAATAACGCAGCTTGTGCTGTGGTTTCTTTCTGACTGCCCCGAGCGGCCCAACGCCGAAGTCGTTCAATGAGGTCGGCTTCCTCGGGACTATCTTTGAAGGTCTCGTATTCATGCGCCCATACAGACCGCAGAAAGGAGTTCGAAATAAAGGAGTTCTTTATATCGCTCATAAGGGGAAAACCTTTTCTGCTGCATTGCCGCAATTCTTCGCGTTTGGAGAGGCTTTGGGCTTCTCGCTACCATTTCTTCCAAGGCGGACCTGTGCAAGAGCAACTTGTCGGAACAGCACTTTCAAATACAATCCAACTTGCCACAGCGGCAACCGGACCTTCGCTGCGCTGGTGTCAGCGAGCATATCAGGTGATGCATGTCGCGCGGTGCGCCATGGCCCACGCAACCGGAACCGACTGGAGCCTGCGCCGCCCGCGCGGACGTGTGCTGCGCGCCGGCGCAAGGCTGATAGTGTCCGGACGGCGCATGACCCTTGCCCTCTCCAGCGCCGCGGCTCCCTTCTGGGCGCTACTATGACCGGGCGTAAGAAGCGCGAACGAGAACGCTGGATTTCTACTAATGAATGTAACGCTTTACAGCTAGTTCCCAAACGCTAGATACCCCGCCCAGCTTTCCAGCATCTTGCGCCGCTTCTCAAAATGGTCAGAGCGGGCATAGGCGGCTTCCACCTTACTTTTGACCACATGCGCCAGCGCGGCCTCGGCCACCTCGCGCGGGAAATTCGTCTGTTCCTGTGCCCATGTCCTAAAGGATGTACGGAACCCGTGCACGTCCACGTCAAAGCCCTGTTCCTTGACCAGCTTGGATAGGGTCATGTCGGATAGCGGCTTGTCCCGCATGGACGGAAACACCAGCCCCGATGGGCCGCGAAGCGCCTCGGCTTCGGTGAGGATTTCCAGCGCGCGGGCCGATAGTGGCACGCGGTGGGGCTTCTTCGCCTTCATCCGGGCGGCTGGCACATTCCAAATAGCAGCTTTAGCAGTAATAGCAGTCTCGCCACCCTGAAATTCGATTTCATCCCAGAGCGCGCCGCGCACCTCGCCAGAGCGCGATGCGGTCAGGATCAGAAATTCCAGCGCCAGCTTTGTGGCGGGCCATGCGCCGGATGCCTGCACCACGTCGATACAATTCTGCACCTCGGCATAGGGAAGCGCCTTGCGATGTGCCTGGGACTTTTCTTGTTTTGGCAACGCCTGCCCGATGTTCTCCGACGGGTTGTCCTGCCGCCAGCCCTGCGCGATAGCCCATTTCATCACGGTGCCGATGCGCTGCCGCACGCGCCGCGCGGTCTCCGGCTTGTCCAGCCATATAGGCTGCAATACCTCCAGCAGGCCGGACGCTGAAACATCCGCCACCTTGCGCGCGCCAATCTTGGGGAAGGCGTAGGTTTCGAGCGTCGATAGAAATTGCGCCGCATGTTTCGCGTTGCGCCATGTCGGTTTGTGGATTTCGTGAACCTTGCGGGATGCTTCCTCAAAAGTCAGCACCGCCTGCGCCTCGCGCTTTGCTTGCAGCGGATCGCCCCCGGCGCGCGCCAGCCGCTTGTTTGCCAGCGCCGCCTCGCGCGCCTCCGCCAAGGTGATGTAAGCCGCGCCGCCCAGCCCCATATCCGTCCGCTTGCCGCGAATGGTCAAACGCTGAATCCATTGTTTTGAGCCATTGGGCTGCACCAGCAGATAGAGACCATGCCCATCTGCATACTTGCCGGGCTGGGACACCTGCCGCACGAAAACGGCGGAAAGTGCCTTTTCAGGGTGCCTCTTACTTCCCGTCTGCGCTTGCGCCATCATCCAACCCGCGTTTCCATCCAAGTTGCCGCCACTCCTTCCCACACTTTTTGTGGGATGTAAACGGAAACCATCGGCTTGTGCCGGAACAACGAAGTGCCGATAGTGTTACATTGTCAGTATGTTACTGGACGCACTCGGACTGCCTAAGAAAGCAATATGGCGGACTGTCGCTCCGCCAGATTATTTTTTGCGCTCTTGTCGCCCCTTAACACCTTGAAGGGAAAGGTGGTTTCTGGTGTTCTAAGTCCCAACTTAGAGCAGTATCTGAGCTTTTCAGAAAACACGACTTTAAGGACCGCAATCCTCCACTCATGGCTTCTCTTTTTCCATATCTCACAAGGACTTGAGAGAACTTCCAAGGTGTGTTCAAATATCTCACTGAAATTTGTAGAACTCTTGTCTAAATCCAAAAGCTTTTCTTGGCAAACCACCTGCTTCCTCTGACATTGCGCTATGCGTTTTTCGTACGCTGAGGCCACCGAGTCGGTGTCTGTCTCTACGATGCGATCAAGGAGCTTTTCCTGCTCCTGTTGAAGGAGTTTGATATGCCTCTCCAAGTCGCGACGTCGATCCAAAATAGCGCCTTGATTGTGTTTCCAGAGGTCACGCAACATCTTTTCCATAACTTTGGCCACGTTGTCATGCGGTTGTAAGTCGGAAAGGAGGTCGGCAAACTCGGTCCCTTCTCGTTCCGTGTGGGTAGTCGGGCGCACCGGTGCTTGAGCCGCTCCCATATTTCGTGCCTTCGGTAGGCGCGTCCGACGCGGAGACCTCAGCCATCGCA
>NZ_JBAPKZ010000014.1:0-108695 GCF_037083805.1 Roseovarius sp. D0-M9
TCATCCAGGTTCAATTTGCGGTAGGGGCGTCTCATCACATCCTCCTGATCTGCATCAGAAATTTATCCAGTGATGCAATCCAAAATGGAATGTGCCAACGCACGTCCAAATTTCGTATAATCAATATTATGTAAATTATGGATAAGCATGCGCCACGACAGCTTCGCCCGGTAGATGGCTGATACCAAATCACTTTACACCTTCAGCCCGCAGGTTTCGAACGCCTCGCGCGCGGCGGCTTTCTCCGCATCGGTCAGTTGCAAGAGCGGCGCGCGTACAGGGCCGCCGACTTGGCCCAAGAGCTCTTGCCAGTACTTGCCATGCGCCTGAGGCTTGCCGCCCGGTTTGGTGCGTTTGAACGCCTCGCGCACCGGGTCAAGGCTGTCGCGAACGCGCCGTGCCTCATCAATGCGCCCGGCAAAAGCCAGCTGCGTATAATCATGCATGCGCCGGTCGACGGCAGATTGCAGCTGGTATGGCGGCGACGAGCAAAGGTAGAGCTTCCAATCCAGTTCGATGATATTGTCCAGCCACTCCACTTCGGACGCAGTCGAGACATGGATCTTGTCCCCGACCATATGGCTGAGGCGCACATACATTTCGCGCGGGACCGAGTATTTGATCGCCACGATATTGGGCAACTCGGCGATCCGCGCGCAAAGCTCAGGCGACATCAGGTAGCCACTGTCGGGATGGCTCCACATTGCAATTCCGATATTAACTTCGTCGCATATCGCCTTGTAATATTTGTAAACTGTCTCGTCATGATCGGTGACGAAGTGCAGCATCGGGGCATGGACCACGATGTAATCGGCGCCGCAAGCCTCGGCATGACGCGCCAGCGCGAGCACGGTGTCGAAATTCTGGTCCGAGGCCGACATGATGGTGCCAGCACGCCCGCCACATTCGTCGACCGCGATCTCGAAGTTGCGCTTGCGTTCTTCAAGCGACATGGAAAAGAATTCCCCTTGCTTGCCGCAGATGAAAAGTCCTTGGATTTCAAGATCATCCACCCAATGCCTGATGTTGCGGCGCAGACCTGCCTCATCCAGCGCGCCATCCGGGGCGAATGGATTAAGGGCGGCGGCCCAGATGCCGCGCATATGCGCGCGTGCATACTCCTTGGCGTCCAGCTTGGAATATTTCATGACCTGTCTCCCTTGGCCGCCTGCATCGCGTGCCAGAGCGTCTGCGATGTCAGCGGCATTTGCAAATCCTGCACCCCGAGGGGCGACAAGGCGTCAATGGCGGCGTTGAGAATGGCCGCCGGCGCGCCGATCGTGCCCGCCTCGCCCACGCCCTTTGCGCCCAGCGGGTTCATCCCGCTGGGCGTTGCCAATTCGGCCAGCGTGAGAGGCGGCATGTCACCTGCGCGCGGCACGGCGTAATCCATCAGCGAGGCAGTCAGGAGCTGACCCGAGGCGTCGTAACGCACCGCCTCCATCAGGGCCGCGCCGACGCCTTGGGCAAAGCCGCCGACAATCTGATCGCTGGCGCTCTGCGCATCCACGACACGGCCCGCATCGTCGACACAGAATGCGGCCTCAATCTGCGGTGCGCCCGTTTCCGCATCAATCGAAAGCTGCACCAGATAGGCGCCATAGCCCCATGCCTGCCCGCGCGTCTCAAACCGTGTCTCGTGCACCAAGGGCAAGGCATCGCCCGCGTCGCGCGCCGCCCGCAGCGCGCGACAGCACTCAAGCACGGCGCTGCCGCCGATGGCCGTGCTGCGCGAGGCAAGCGCGCCGATGCCTTCGGGGCATGTGCCGCTGTCGCCATAGCGCACGTCGATATCGCCGGGCGGGACGCCGAGGGCCTCGGCCGCGATCGCCGAATAGCTGCGCGCGCGCGCCTGACCTTGGGCCGAGCTGCCACTGGCGATCTCGACGCGGCCATCCTCGTGCCAAGTCACGCGCGCGCTCTCCCAGCCCTCTCCCGAAGGTTCGAGAAAGAATGCGACACCGAGGCCCACCAGATCGCCGCCGGCGCGGCGGCGCTGCACTTCGGCCGCCAGTGCGTCATAGCCAGAGAGCTGGCGCAGGCGGCGCAGCGCACCAGCGTAATCGCCGCTGTCCAATGTCTGCCCCGTGGCCGTTCCCCGTGGAAACTGGTCCGCATCCGGCAGGTTGCGCAGGCGGATGTCGAAGGGATCAAGGCCGAGCTTGCGCGCGGCCTTGTCTACCAGCCGCTCCATCAGGGCCGCCGCTTCGGGTCGCCCTGCCCCGCGATAGATGCCCGTCGCAGCGCGCCGCGCGCAAGTGGCGGTCGAAGTTATGTCGACCGCCGGCACGTCGTAGCCGCAGGGCAGAATCCGCGCGGCGTTCCAGCCGGGGATGAGCGCGCTATTGGGCAGCCAATGGCCCAGCGGCGCATCAATTTCGGCGCTGAGCGCCCTGAAGCGGCCATCTGCGTCGATGCCCAGCGTTCCACGCATGGCGATACCGCGCCCATGAGTGGCCGACAGAAAATCCTCGCTCCGTGTTGCGCGCCAGCGTACGGGCACGCGCAAGCTATGGGCGGCCCAGACGCAATACACCTCTTCGGGATAAAGCGACGCCTTCATCCCAAAGGCGCCGCCCACGTCAGGGGCGATCACCCGCAAGAGGCCAGCATCAATGCCCAGCATCTCGGCCAGATGGCTGCGCGTGCGGTGCGGGGTCTGGGTGGAATGCCAGATGGTCAGCCCGCCATCTGCCTCGGGGCGCACGGCAATGCCGCGCGGCTCAAGGCTCAGCGGCGCGCAGCGCGCATGGATCACCTCGGCTTCGATACGGTGCGCCGCGCGCGCCATGGCGCCAGCCGCGTCCCCGGCAGACCAGTGTTGTTCGGCAATGGGGCCTTGCGCCGGGTCGCCAGTGGCATCGGGATCTGCCTCGATCTCCAGCAAGATCGCCTCGGCGGCATCCATGCCCTCGGCGCGCGTCCGGGCCAGAATGGCGGCGACGGGCTGTCCCACGGCATCGACGCGGTCCTTGGCCAGCACTGCAAAGCTGGGCACACGGGCCAGCGGCATCACCGCGTTGACCGGCAGCGCGGCCACGCCTGCGACATCAGCGCCCGTATGAACCGCGCGCACCCCCGGCATCCCAGCCGCCTCCGAGGCCTCAAGCGCCGTGATCGCGCCCGATGCCTCATCGCTGCGCAGAAAAACCACGTGGAACGCGCCGGGCAAGGCAATGTCGTCGCAATAGCGCCCTGCCCCGCGCAAGAGCGCATCCGGGGTCTGGTCGCGAAGGGCCTGATCGCCAAGATCGCCGTTCATGAAAGGGTTGCCACGCTCGGGAAGGTCATGGCTCACCTTGCCCCGCCGCCACGGAGCCCGCAAATACCGAGGCCGCGCGTCGCTATCACGAAAACCGATAGCCAATGGGTTTGGCAATGCGTAATCTCGCGCAAAAAGGACGGGAGCGCGCAGCATGACATCCATTGGCATCATCGGTTACGGGGCCATCGCGCGCTATGTCGCGCGCATGCTGGCAGACGGCGGCCTGCCCGCCTGTGCAGTGCTGGCGCGCGCGGGAAGCGAGGCACCCGCCCATGCGGCGCTTGGCCTCGACGTGGTGACGCGCGCGCAGGATCTGGCCGCGCGCGCAGAGCTGATCGTGGATTGCGCCGGGCATGCAGGGCTGGCCGCCCATGGGCCGGAAATCCTGGGATCGGGGCGGCGCCTTGTCACCCTGTCGCTCGGGGCGCTGGCGGATGCGGGCCTCATGGCCGAGCTTGAGCGCGCGGCGGCGCGCGGCGGCGGCACGCTGCACCTGGCCTCCGGCGCCATCGGGGCGCTGGATGCGCTGGCGGCGGGCCGTGTCGGCGGGCTTGAACGCGTGCGCTATACTGGCACCAAGCCGCCCAAGGGCTGGGCCGGATCGCCCGCCGAAGAGGTGCTCGACCTCGCGGCGCTCGGCCAGGCGACGGCGCATTTCACCGGCACGGCCCGCGCCGCCGCCCTCGCATACCCCAAGAACGCGAATGTCGCCGCCGCCGTGGCGCTGGCAGGCATGGGGTTCGATGCCACGGAGGTGCAGCTGATCGCCGATCCAGCGGCCACGCAGAACACCCACCGGATCGAGGCGATAGGCGCATTTGGTAGCCTTGATTTCAGGGTTCAAGGCAACGCCTTGCCGGACAACCCCAAATCATCGGCCCTCGCGGCGATGAGCGCGGTGCATGCCCTGCGCC
Organism: Roseovarius sp. D0-M9; assembly: GCF_037083805.1. Taxonomy (NCBI): domain Bacteria; kingdom Pseudomonadati; phylum Pseudomonadota; class Alphaproteobacteria; order Rhodobacterales; family Roseobacteraceae; genus Roseovarius; species Roseovarius sp. D0-M9. Next base: position 4,180 of record NZ_JBAPKZ010000014.1, read on the forward strand.
GTGAGGCCGGCTGGATGCGGATCTGATCCATGCAGGGCCATTCCCAGATCACCAGCCGCGTCATAAACCGGCTGAAGCTGCGCCAGTTGCGCCTCCTGATTGCCGTGGGCCGCCACGGCAGCATTCTGCATGCCTCGCGCGAGATGAACCTGTCGCAGCCCGCCGCGACCAAGATGATCAAAGATCTCGAAGTCGATTTCGACGTGCAGCTTTTCGAGCGGACCAATCGAGGGGTCGTTCCGACGGCGGCGGGCGCGGCGCTGATCCGGGGCGGGCAGCTGATCTTTTCGCAGATCGGCACCACCGCGCAAGAGCTCGAGGATATCGCGGGCGGCAATGCGGGGCGCATCGTGATCGGTACGCTTCTTGCGGCCTCGGCGCGGCTCTTGCCCGAGGCGATCGCGCGCGTGCAGGACGCGCGGCCCGGCCTCGTCATCAAGGTCGTCGAGGGCACCAACGAGGTGCTGATGCCGCGCCTGCGCGCGGGCGAGCTGGATCTCGTTGTCGGGCGCCTGCCGGTGCAGCGTCACCGCTCGGACCTGACGCAGGTTCGGCTGATGCAGGGGCGCATCGCGCTGGTGGTGCGGGCTGGCCATCCGCTGTTGGCGGCGCGGGAGCTGGGATTTGACGATCTGCGCGGCCATGGCTGGATCCTGCCGCCCGGTGACACGACGCTGCGTCGACAGATCGACCAGTTCTTTGTCGATGAGGGGCAATATGTGCCGCCGCGCATGGTGGAATCGGTCAGCTTTGTGACCAATCGCGCGTTGCTGGCGGGCAGCGACATGATCTGCGCCATGCCCGCCGAATTGGTCGAGGGCGATCCCGGCGGCGCGCTGGCGGAGTTGCCCCTGCCCCTGCCCTTTGGCGATGGCCCAGTCGGCGCGTCCTTTCGCACCGGCACCTCCCTGCCGCCTGCTGCCGCCGCCATGCTGGATGCGCTGCGCGCGGTCGCTCAGCCGATCAGCGCCAAGGATAGGCTGGGGAAATAGCAGACCGCCAGCAACACCAGCACCACCGCGACGAGGAAGGGCCAGAGCGCGGCAAAGATCGCCGTCGGTTTCACATCGCTCATCGAGGCCGCGATATAGAGGCCGACGCCGACAGGCGGGGTCAACAGGCCAAGCGCCAGATTGATGCTGATGACGACGCCGAACTGAAAGGGGCTGATGCCGTAATCCCCCGTGGCGATGGGCAGCAGGATAGGAGTGACAAGAATCAGCGCCGCGATCCCGTCGATCAACATGCCCACCAGCAAGAGCGCGCCCATCACGATCAGAAGGAAGACAAAAGGGTCCGCAGTCAGCGACGTGATCAGCGCCGCCAGCCTTTGGGGAATCGCCTCATAGATCACCACCCAGCCAAAGACATTCGCGGCAGCGACCATGAAGACCACCAACGACGCATTCTGCGCGGTGCGCAAAAAGAGTGACTTGAGGTGCTGGGGGCGCAGCTCGCCATAGACCAGCCAGCCCAGCAGAAATGCAATCAGGGAGGCCACAGCCGCGCTCTCGGTCGGCGTGGCGATGCCCAGGACGATGCCGCCGATGATCGCCACCGGGATCAGCGCGGCCGGCAGCGCGGCAAGGATGGCCGCCAGCGCATCGCGCGCGCTCATCCATTCGCCCTTGGGAAACTGGGCGGCAAGGCCGATCAGCGTGACGACGACAAAGAAACTGCCCGCCATCATCAGCCCCGGAATGATGCCCGCAAGGAACATGTCGCCAATGGGGATCTGCGCCAGAACGCCATAGATCACGAACAGCATCGAGGGCGGGATCACCGGCGCCAAAAGGCCGCCCGCCGCCGTCGTGGCCGCCGCAAAGCCGCGATCATAGCCCTCTCGCTCCATCGCGGGCACCATTGCGCGGCTCATCACCGCGATCTGGCTGACGGCCGATCCGATGATCGCGGCCATGAACATGTTGGCCAGAAGGTTGATCCAGACGAGGCCGCCGCGGAACCCGCCGACCAGAACGCGCGCGGCATTCACGAGGCGCCGGGTCATGCCGCCCTCGTTCATTAGCTCGCCCGTCAGCATGAAGAGCGGGATGGCAAGCAGGCCGTAATTTTCGGTGCCTGCAAACATCTGCTGGGCGAAACTGTCGAACAGAACAGTGTTTCCCGACTGCCAGATATAGCTCATCGCGGTCATGGCCAGCACGATGGAAATCGGCACAGCGCCAAACAGCAGGATAAGGAAAAGCGCGGCCGTCATGTCGGTGCCACCCGGCGCGCAGGGCCTGACAGGTTCGAGACCGCGTGCAGCGTCAGGCCGGCCGCAAAGATCGGCATGATGAGCCACAGCCAGAACTTGCGAACCCCAAGGGTCAGCGTCGGCTCGGCATATATGAAATTAAAGGTCTCGACCTGAAACGCCATTGTATCGAAGCCCGCGCGCGCAAGCTCCAGCGGCATGAACCACCGCCATGAAAACCAGAGCATCAAGAGGCCGAAGATCAAAACCGTGACATCGACGGCCCTGCGGGCGATCTGCGTCGCGGAGGCGGGTAGCATGTCGGTAAAGAGCGTCACACTGACGGACTGGCCGAAATGCACAGCGGCCGAGGCCGCCAGAAAGGTCATCCACGTCATCGCATAGATCGCCGCCTCATCGACCCAGAAGATCGACGCGTTCATCGCGCGGGTGATGACGTTGAGCAGCACAAGAACAGTGATCGCCACCGCCAGAATCGCGGCGATACCCATCTCGGCGCGCGCCCATGCATGTGAAATCCTGTGCAGCACCCTGCCCCTCATCCTGACCTTCAGACGTGAATGTGGCCGCCCGTCATCGGGGCGGCCATCAACCTAGCTTTTCAGCCGCTCATTCCGCAGAGGCAGCAGCCGCAGCGCGCATCTCGCCCAGTACCGAGGACTGCTCGGACCAGATGGCATCCCACTCGTCGGGCACGTCGCCAAAGAACTCGGCCCCCACGTCGAGAAAGGCCGTGTCGGTGCCGCGCACCTGATCGAGCCACTCCTGATCCTTGACGACATAGGTCGCGATGCATTCATCAAGACGCTTTTTCATCAGCTCGGTGATGGTGGCGCGGTCCTCTTCCGAAAGATCATTCCACACGCGGGCGGACACGAGGCCGACCATGGGGAACATCATGTGGTTCGACACGATTACGGTGTCGGCCTGCTCGAAATACTTCAGCTTCCAGATCAGCTCGGCGTCCATGTCGATGGCGTTGACCTGCCCATTGGCCAGCGCGTCATAGACCGCAGGCAGCGGCATGGGCGTGGGCGCGGCGCCCAGCAGGTTGTAGAAATCCAGGATCGGCTTGAAGGGCGTGATGCGCAGCTTCTTGCCCGCAAGATCGTCGGCGGATGTCACCTCGCCCCTTGAGACGATTTGGCGCAGGCCAGCCATGCCATAACCGATGCCGACGACACCCGCCTTGGCGGGCAGATCATCGAGCATGCTCAGCGCCAGATCCGATTGCAGGATGCGGCCTGCATGGGCGATGTCCTGAGCCATATAGGGCGCGTAGAATGCACCGAAGTCCGGCACGCGATTGCTGACCTCGGCCACCGTCAGAAAGGCCATGTCGAGCGCGCCGGTCTGAAGCTGCTGCATCATCTCGGCCTCGGACCCCAGTTGCTGCGCCGGAAAGACCGTGATGCTATGCGCCCCGTCCGTGGCTTCGGCCAGATCGGCGCCGAAATCCTCGGCCGCCTGCGTCCAGATGTGCTGCGGCGGTGTGATAAGGCCAAGGCGCATGTCCTTGGCAGCAGCGGCGCCTGCGATCAGCATCGTGGCGGCTGCCACCGAGGCCGCGAGGGCGGCGGGCAATTTCAGTGTGATCGTCATTGTGGGGTCTCTCCTCCCGTGTGGCTTTGGGCCGTGTGGCTTGGGGCCGGTTGGTGTCTATGCGCCTCTCTTTGCGGGGCGCTTGGTCTTATGCAGGATCCAGCTGGACCCAGCCTGCGGGCGCGGTCTTGCCGGGGTGGACGCTGCCACATTCGGGGCAAGTGCGCGCCTCTTGTGAGGCATAGAAACTTTCATAGACAGGCGGCAGATCGTCCACAATGGATTTCAGCTGCATCTCGGCGCGATGCACCAGCGCGCCGCAGTCAAAGCAGTACCACTCGATCGCATCCAGCTCGCCGGTCTGGCGCTTGGGCTCGATCACCAGGCCGATGCTGCCCTCCTGCGGGCGCTGCGGCGAGTGGCGCACATGTGGCGGCAAGAGAAACACATCGCCCTCGCGGATCGGCACATCATAGAAATCATCGCCATCCTTCAGCTTGAGCAGCATGTCGCCCTTGAGCTGGTAGAAGAATTCCTCGACCGGATCATCATGATAGTCCGTGCGGCTGTTGGGCCCGCCAACGACCGTGACCATCAGATCGGCATCCTCGAACACCTTCTTGTTGCCGACGGGCGGCTTCAACAGATGTTTGTGCTCGTCTATCCATTTGTGAAAGTTGAACGCTGCCAGTCTGGACATGACCTCTCCTCCGATGGGCGGTGGGCACCAGTTTCCGCCCCCGGTGCGCCCTTGCGCAATTGGTGAGGCCGAAATTCGCTATCGCGATTTGTGATAGCCACCGCTTTGGCGCATAGCTTTGACCAAAGCGGCGCAGACTGCAAGCGCGCGCTACTCGCCGGTGAAGAGATCGCCGTAGCGCTCGCGCAGGATGTTCTTTTGCACCTTGCCCATCGTATTGCGCGGCAACTCGTCCAGCACGATCAACTTGCGGGGATGCTTGAACCGCGCCAGCGCCTCGCCAGCAGCAGCCATGATCGCATCAGCGTCGGGCGTCTGACCGGCCTCGGGCACCAGAACGCCCACCACGGTCTCGCCGAAATCGGGGTGCGGCACGCCGATCACAGCGCTTTCCAGCACGCCGGCCTGCTCGTCCAGCACCAGCTCAATCTCCTTGGGGTAGATGTTGTAGCCGCCCGAAATGATCAGATCCTTGCCCCGCCCGACGATCTGCACATAGCCGCGTTCGTCGATCAGCCCCAGATCGCCGGTGATGAAGAAGCCATCCTCGCGCAGCTCTTCGGCGGTCTTTTCGGGCATCTGCCAATAGCCCTGAAAGACGTTCTCGCCGCGCACTTCCAACTGGCCGACCTCGCCTTGGGGCAATTCCTGACCGTTCGCCGGATCGCAAACCTTCAGCTCGACCCCCGGCAGCGGAAAGCCCACCGTGCCCGCCCGGCGGTCGCCCTCATAGGGGTTGGAGGTGTTCATGTTCGTTTCGGTCATGCCATAGCGCTCGAGAATCGCATGCCCCGTGCGCGCGCTGAAACGGTCATGCGTCTCGGCCAGCAGCGGCGCAGAGCCCGAGGTGAAAAGGCGCATATGCTGCGTTGCGGGGCCATCGAAACGGGCATCGTCCAGCAGGCGGGTGTAGAAGGTGGGCACGCCCATCATGGTCGTCGCCTGCGGCAGATGGTGCAGCACCGCGTCGACATCGAACTTGGGCAGGAAGATCATCGCGCCCCCCGCCGCCAGCGTCACATTGGTCGCAACGAAAAGGCCATGGGTGTGAAAGATCGGAAGGCAGTGCAGCAGCACGTCATCGCTGGTAAAGCGCCACTCGTCCTTGAGCACCTGCGCATTGCTCAGCAGGTTGCGCTGGCTCAACATTGCGCCCTTGGACCGGCCCGTAGTGCCCGAGGTGTAGAGAAGCGCGGCCAGATCATCCGCGCCGCGCTCTGCCGTGGGGAACGTCTCGGAATGGTCCGCCGCGCCCTCCATCAGGCTTCCACTGCCATCGGCGTTGAGCGTGGCCACCTGCGCGCCAAGGCCCGCCGCAATGGGGCCCAACGCCTCTCGCCCGGCGCCATCGCAAATGACGAGGGACGCGCCGGAGTTCTCCAGAAAATACGTCACCTCGGTCGGCGTGTAGGCCGTGTTCAGCGGCAAGAACACCACGCCCGTCTGCGCGCAAGCAGCATAGAGAGCCAGCGCCTCGGGCGATTTGGCGACCTGCGCGGCCAGACGGTCGCCCGGCTTCAGCCCCAAGGCCGACAGGTGGCCCGCGATGCGCGCCGCCATGGCCAGAAAGCCCGCATAGCTGATCTGCCCGCCATCCGGCAGATGCAAGAAAGGCGCATCGCTGCCTGCATGGCGTCCGAACAGCGTGTCATATAGCGGGTTTGCCATGGCTCAGGCTCCTTTGGTCAACTTGGTCTCGGCGGCGGAGGCCAGCGATTTTACCGCGCTTGTGGCGGCAACCGCGCCGGTCCCGGCAAATGCCTCGTGCCGCTCGGCCGTGCGGCGCAGATCGTAAAGGTAATTGACCATCACGCCGCCCGATTGTGCGCGGCCCTTCTGCGACAGATCGGCCTCCCCGTGCAAGGCATGAACGACCGCCCCGTTGCCAAGATGAAAGCGCGCGACCGGATCGCGCGGCAGACCAGCCCGCCCCTTGGCGTTCAGCAGGTAATAGGCGGCAACGCCCGGCAAATCGGCCTTGGCCGGGCTGTGCCCTTCGGCCTCCAGCCACGACATCAGTCCCGGAATGGGCGACAACGTGACAAAGCGCGCAAGGTTTGGCAGCTCGGACGCAAGATCTGTCGCCACCTGCTTGATCAAGGAATTGCCAAAGGAAATGCCCGCCAGACCCGCCTGACAGTTGGAGATTGAATAAAATACGGCCGTATCGGCCGCGCCCGATTTCAACGTCTTGCGTTCTTCGGCCAAAAGGGGCTGCACCGCGCCCGGAATGCCGTGCGTCAGGGCGACTTCGACGAAGATCAGCGGCTCGTCCTGCATGGAAGGGTGAAAGAACGCAAAGCAGCGCCGATCCTCGGGCTGCACGCGCCGGCGCAGGTCATCCCAGCTGTCGATGGCATGCACCGCCTCATAGGCGATGATTTTTTCCAGCGTCTGCGCTGGGGTGTTCCAGGTGATACGTCTAAGATTCAGAAAACCCCGGTTGAACCACGAGGCAAAGAGATGGCGAAAATCAAGGTCGAGTGCCTCCAGCTCAGGCGTGCCCTTGCCCAGCCGTAGAAGATCTGCGCGCATCTCCACCAGCGCGCCGGTGGCGCCTGCCACTTGATTGAGGCGGCGGATCAACTCCTGCCGGGGCGGCTCGATCCCGGCGAGAAAGGCGCGATACGTGGCCTTGGACGGCTCGGCCTCATATGCCTCAAGCGCGCTGCGCGCCGCCGCGGGATCAATGTTCATGGCGCCCGCGAGGTGGTGGAAAAACGCCAGTTTCGCTGCGTCGTCCATGCCGCGAAACCGCGACAGGATGCTTTCGGCCAGGATCGCGCCCGACGTCTCACCATGGGCACTGATCAGCGCGTCCGCCAACTCCTCGATGGGGCGCTTGCTCCAATCGCCGCGCCGCGCACCGCCTGCCCCGCGCTCGAAGACCGAGGCCAAAAGATCGCTGAGTACAGTCATACGGCATTCCCCATGACATAGTCGGGCAGCCAGGTGGCCAGACCCGGAAAGAAGCAAAGCAGCACGATTGCCAGCACCATGCAGGCCACGAAGGGCAGCGAGCCCATCAGGATCGTCTTGAGCGAGATGTCCGGCGCGATTCCATTGATCACATAGAGATTGAGGCCAACGGGCGGGCTGATCAGGCCGATTTCCATGTTGATCGTCAGGATCACGGCGAACCAGATCGGATCAAACCCCGCAATGGTGATGATCGGCAAAAGGATCGGCGCGGCCATCAGGATCACCGCAACGGGCGGCAGGAAAAAGCCCGCGATCAGCAGGAAGACGTTGATTGCGCCCATCAGCACCCAGCGATTGACATCCAGCGTGCCGATCCATTCCGCGATGCTCTGCGTGATAAAGAGGCTGCTCAGCATGTAGCTGAAGACGCCCGCCGCCGCGATGATGAAGAGGATCATCACCGACTCGCGGGTGGAATCGCGCAGGATCGTCCAAAGGCCCGCAGGGCTCCACAGGCGGTAGATCACCACCGCGATGACGATGCAAAGAAGCGCGCCGACGGCCGCCGTCTCGGACGGCGTCGCGATCCCGCCATACATGGCATAAAGAACGCCAAGGATGATGAAAATGAAAGGCAGGACGCGTGGCAGGATCTCGAACTTCTGGCGCCACGTGTAGCTGCCGGCTGTCAGAACCTCGATGTTGCCCGATTTCCACGTCGAATAGATCGACCACGCCATGAAGAGCGCCACCAGCAGCAACCCCGGAATGACCCCGGCCAGGAAAAGTCGCCCGATCGAGGTTTCGGTCGCGATGCCATAGACAATCATGGTGACCGATGGCGGGATCAGGATGCCAAGGGTGCCGCCCGCCGCGATGCTGCCCGCCGCGACGCCGTCGGGATAGCCGCGCTTGCGCATCTCGGGAATGCCCATCTTGCCGATCGCCGCGCAGGTCGCGGGGCTGGAGCCGGACATGGCCGAAAAGAGCGCGCAGGCCCCCAGGTTGGAGATCACCAGCCCGCCGGGAATACGCGTCAACCACCGCTCCAGCGCCTCGTAAAGGTCGGCGCCCGCGCGGGTCGAGGCGATTGAGGCGCCCATGATGATGAACATCGGAATGCTCAGCAGGGCAAAGCTGTCGAGCTTGCCAAAGAAGATTTCGGGCATCAACTCGAGCGAGCGCATTCCGTCGAACACCACCAGAAATCCGCCCGAGACGATCAGCAGACCCAGCGCCACCGAGACGCCGGAAAAGAGCACCGCGATGGTGCAAACCGCGACAAGCGCGCCAAGTAGAAGCGGATCCATCAGGTGTCCTCCAGACCGAAAGGGGCATCAATGCGCAGGACGAGGGCAACCAGATCCGCGATGATTTGCAGCAAAAGCAAGCCAAAGCCCACTGGGATGGACATGTAAGGAATCCAGAGCCTTACGCCCCAGATCGTGTCCGAGCGCCAGCCACGCTCCCACGCGAAATGCCAGTAGTCATACCCGTAGTAGAGCATCACCGCGACGATGGCCGCGCTGAGCGACAGGGTGAAACAGGCCATGACGAACCGCGCACGCGGCGGCAGGGCGATGGGAATCAGATCGACATTCACATGCCCGCGCAGGCGCTGGACATAAGGCAGCCCGATCAGCGTCGCGGCGATCATCAGATAGACGACCATCTCGGTCTGCCAAATGGTCGATTGGTTCAACACCGCCCGCACAAAGATCATCTGACAGGTAATGCCGACCGCGACGACGATCATCGCCGCCGAGGTCCAGCCCGCCAGTGTCGACATCGCTGCAACAATCTTTAGAAACGAATTGTCGCCTGTTCTGGCAACCCGGTGCGTCAGCTGTCCGGCCATTTCGCGCTCCTGTTGTTATTGGTTCCAGACACTCCGGGATAAGAGCCCTGGTTCGCCCGCGCCGCGCTGCGGCCGCCAGACGTTTGCCGACCCGTTCGAGCGGGCCGGCAAGTGTTGCGATGAGTGGCACCGCACGCATGACAAAGGGTATTTGTCGCCTTCAGGCGCGCGGCAGGGGCTGCAAATGCGCCGCCCCTACCCTCGTGCGGATCACTCGACGGCCAGCGCCATGTCGAGAAGCTCCTGCCCATCCGGCACGTTTTCGACAAAGTCCTTGTAGGAGGTCTCCGCCGCAATTGCGCGCCAGGCGTCAAAATCGGCCTGGCTCATCTCGGCGATCTCGACTCCGGCATCCTTGAACACCTGAACCGAATCCGCGTCTTCCTTCTTGGCCTCATCAAGGTAGTAGGCCTCGGCCTTGGCTGCCGCATCTGTGAGGGCTTGCTGTTGCTCTTCGGACAGACCCTCGAATGTGGATTTGTTCATCAAAAGCGGCTGATACATGAACCAAAGCGCCACGTCGCCGGCAGGCGTATAGCACGACACCTGTTCGTAGATGCGATAGCTGACAAAGGACGAGGACGATGTGTTGGCCGCATCCAGAACGCCGGTCTGCATCGCGTTGTAGATATCCGCACTAGACATCGACGCGATGGAGGCGCCAGCGCCTGCCAGCATCTGCTCGAACGCCTTGCCTGCCGCGCGGGTTTGCAAGCCGTCGACATCTTCGGGCTTGGTGATGCATTTGTCCGTGCCGGCAAAGCCGCCCGCAAGATAGCCATGGACCAGCACCATGACGTCATCCTCGGCCATCTTGGCCTCGATCGCCTCCATGAAGGGGCTTTCGTTCAGGCGCGCGGCGTGGTCGTGGTTTTTGACCAGTCCGGGCATCAGCGTCAGGTTGAAGGCAGGCTGCTGCCCCCCTGCGTAGCTGAGCGGAAAGACGGTCATGTCCAGCTGGCCACGGCTCAGCGGCTTGTATTGCTCGCGCGGTTTGAACAATGACTTTGAGCCAAAGATCTTGATGTCGAGATCGACATCGGCAGCGGCGACCTCATCGGCGACGATCTTGGCCACCTTGTGACGGATGTCGTTATTGGACCACTGGTGCGACAGGCGCAATTCGGTCGCGGCGGCGGCCGATCCCAGCGCCATCAGGGCAGTGGCCGCAGCAGCGGTCTTGAGCATCGATTTCATGGTGTGTCCTCCCAGACTGTTTTTTCGTGATCCGGCCTCCCCGCCGGATTGCGTGACTTGAAGCCTAGGCGCGCCGCGTTTTCGAAGTCAATCTTTTTGTATACAATAAATTTATCTTTGCATGCGCGCGGGCTGGCGCTATCGTGTCTCCATGGAAAAACGCCGCGCCGATATCATTGCAGACACCGTCGAAGAGTTGATCTTTGACGGCACCTTCTCAGAGGGCGCGCGGCTGGATGAAAATGCGCTCGCCGAACGATTCGGAGTCTCGCGCACGCCCATCCGCGAGGCGCTGCAAAAGCTCGCCCAATCTGGGCTGGCCGAGCAGATCCCGCGTCGGGGCGTCTTTGTGCGCCAGCCCGGCCCGGTCGAGTTGATCGAGATGTTCGAGGTCATGGCCGAGCTTGAGGCCGCCGCCGCCCGGCTGGCCGCACTGCGCATCACCGATGCGGCGCTGGCAGACCTGCGCGCCGCCAACGCGCTGTGCCGAAAAGCCGTCGAGCAAGCGGACCCCGCAGCTTATTACATTGAAAACGAACGGTTTCACCGGATCATCTACGTTCAGTCCGGCAACAGCTTTTTGCTGAAGGAGGCCGAGAAACTGCAACGCCGCCTGCGCCCGTTCAGGCGCCAGCAGCTGCGCCTGCGCGGTCGCCTCGCGCAGTCCATGGCCGAGCATGAGGCCATCGTCGAGGCGCTGACGCGCGGGGATGCGCCCGGCGCCGCGGATGCCTTGCGCGCCCATGTCGCCGTTCAGGGCGAGAAGTTTCACTACCTCATGTCCAGCCTGCGACCGGCCGCCGAATAGAGCGCGGCGCCGTGCCATCTCGACAGGGCTGGCTCCTGCGGTCTAAACAGAGTCCAAAGGAGCACATCCAATGACCTCGATCCTGATCCTGAACGGGCCAAACCTGAACCTGCTCGGCACGCGCCAACCCGAGGTCTACGGCCAGACGACCCTCGCCGATATCGAGGCGATGTGCCGCGCGCACGCCGCCGCGCGAGGGGCTGAAATGCAATTCGCCCAGAGCAATTGCGAGGGAACGCTGGTGGACCATATCCATGCCGCCAAGGGTGTGCATGGCGGCATCATCCTGAATGCCGGGGCCTATACGCATACCTCGATCGCGCTCATGGATGCGATATCGTCGGTGGAGTTGCCGGTGGTCGAGTTGCACCTGTCCAACGTCCACGCCCGCGAGGATTTTCGCCACGTCAGCTACATCGCCAAGGTCGCGCTTGGCGTCATCTGCGGGTTTGGCCCGTCGGGATATCCGATGGCAATGGACGGCTTGCTAGCGCATCTGGCACAGAAAACGTAAGGGCGATCCCTGCTGCGCTGGCAGAATTCGGGCGCGCCTTGCGCCCTCGCATGCGCCAGTGACTCGCCCCCGTCATGCGGATGTCACAAGGCCGCGCTAGGATTGCCGAAAATAGCGTGGAGACCGCCGGCGATGCCTTCTGTCGAAAAGATGACCGCAAAGACGATAAGCTATGCACATTCGGCACAGACCAAGCCCGGACAGGCACTGATCAGACTGATGGAGACCACCTCGGGCCGCCGGGGATTGATCAAGCGTGCGGCAGGCTACGAAGTGGACGTCGCCGCCGGGCGCAGCTTCTTCGAGGTTATGGCAGACCGCTATGGGCTAAGCCTGAATGTCGTCTCGGGCAGCCTCGACCTGATCCCGCGCCAAGGCCCCGTCATCTTTATCGCCAATCACCCCTACGGCATTCTGGATGGGCTGATGCTGGGCTGGATCATGGCACGCACGCGGGGCGATTTCCGTATCATGGCCCATTCCATCTTCAGTCTTGCTCCGGATCTGGGCCAATACCTGTTGCCGATCCGTTTCGATGGCGACAGGCAGGCGCTGGAGCAGAACCTGGCGACGCGCCGCATGGCGCTGGACCTTTTGGCTGAAGGGGGCGCCGTGGGGGTGTTTCCCGGTGGCACGGTCAGCACCGCCGCCAAGCCGTTTTCGCGGCCCATGGACCCGGCATGGCGCTGTTTTACCGCGCGCATGATCGCTAAGTCACAGGCGCAGATCGTGCCGATCTATTTTGATGGCCATACATCGCGCATGTTTCAGCTTGCCAGCCACCTGCATTACACCCTGCGGATGGGCCTGTTGATCAAGGAGTTCAAGAAACGCATCGACACTCCCGTCAAGGTCGCCATCGGTGCCCCGATCGGCCGCGAGGTTCTGGCACCCATGGCGGGCGACGCCAAGGCGATGATGAATTTTCTGCGTGAGGCGACATACAAGCTGTCACCCGGCCCCATCGTGGCCACGGAGATGGGCTTTGAATTCGAAGCAAATCACCGCGCCTGACCGATACAAGTAAGCTGTCTGGTGTTGCGAGACAGCCGAGCTTGCCACTCAAGGAAAGGCGCGCGCCTTTCGGCCCAACCCCAGCGCCATTCAGGCCCATGCAGCCAACCAGCCGCCCCGCATAGGGCAGCAGTCACATTACCGGATCACATGCACTGAACACTTTGCATGGCGCACGATATGCCCCGCCGTGCTGCCCAGGAAGTAGTCCCCAAAACCGGGCCTGTGGGATTGGACAACGATCAGATCAACCCCATTCTTGTCGGCATAATCCGTGATCGAGCGGCCCGAATGGCCGGTGATGATCTTCCCTTCGGCATTTGGCAGGTTGCTGGTCAGGTTGTTCATATGCTCTTGCAACTCGTCGCGAAGATCCTCAGAGGCCCCTTCGGGAACATACGAGATGACATAGGTGGGCAACTGCTCGATCACGTGCAAAAAGGTGATCTTGGCATTCGGCCCAGCCAAGGACGCGATTTGCAGCGCCTTGGTGTGATTGTGATCGCCCTCGAAGACGACCGGGATAAGGATGTTGTCATACATGTAAATACCTCCCTGACATTTCCAGAATGATAGCAATCATGTCGGCTCATGGAATTGATGCAGATCATTTACAGCGCATGCGCTCTGCGGCCCGATCCGGCCGCGGACGGTGAAGCTTATTCAAGCACGATATCGGCATCCGGCGCTTTTCGTCAACGGCAGTGCGCGACCTCGCGTCAGGGTCTAGAGGGTAGTCGCAAAAGAAAAGGAGCGCGCCTTTTGGGCGCGCTCCTCCAAATCTCGACCCAAGCTGAAAGCGCTCAGCTTTGGCCCATCTTGGCGACTTCAGCGGCGAAGTCTTCCTTTTCGACCGCAATGCCCTCACCCACTTCGAGGCGGACATAGCCTGTGATCTCGGCGCCGGCCTCTTTGGCGGCGGCCTCGACCGTCAGATCCGGGTTCATCACGAATGCCTGGCCCATGAGGGTGGACTCGGCCATGAATTTCTTCATGCGGCCCTCGATCATCTTTTCGATGACCTGCTCGGGCTTGCCGCTCTCGCGGGCGATGTCCATCTGGACCTGCTTTTCCTTCTCGACGACCGCCGGATCCAGCGATGCTTCGTCGAATGCGACGGGGTTGGTCGCGGCGATGTGCATGGCGATCTGGCGACCGAACGCCTCGTCACCGTTGAGCGCGACCAGAACGCCGATCTTGCCCATGCCTTCGGCTGCGGCGTTGTGGACGTAGGAGACCACGCTTGCGCCCTCGATGGACGCCATCCGGCGCAGGGTCATGTTCTCACCGATGGTCGCGATCTTGTCGGTGACCGTGTCCTCGACGGTCTTGCCGCCCAGATCGGCCGCCTTCAGCGTCTCGACGTCATCCACCTTGACGGCGGCATCCGCGATGGACGAGACCATCTTCTGGAAATCGCTGTTCTTGGCGACGAAATCGGTTTCAGAGTTGATCTCGACGGCGACGCCGCGGCCACCCTCGACCTTGACGGCAACCAGACCCTCGGCCGCGGTGCGGCCAGATTTCTTGGCGGCCTTGGCAAGGCCCTTGGTGCGCAGCCAATCGACGGCGGCGTCCATGTCGCCATCCGCTTCGGTCAGCGCTTTTTTCGCGTCCATCATGCCTGCGCCTGTCGTGTCGCGCAGCTCTTTCACCATTGCAGCAGTGATTGCCATTGGGCTCTCCTGAATTTGTCAAAACGGCCCGGCGGGACTGCCGCCGGACGCTGATATGTTGGGATCAGCCGAAGATCAGCTGTTCTGACCGGCCTTGGCAGCCATGTCCGACACTTCTTCGCTCGACTTGATGTCCAGCGGCGCATCCTTGGTCTGCTTGTCGTCGTGCACGGCCTCGTGCGAGATGTCGCCGGTTTCCACACCAGTCGACGCGGCCTCCTCGGCGGGGGCCTCTTCCATTTCGCCGATGTCGATGCCTGCGGCGCCCATCTGGGCGGTCATGCCATCCAGTGCGGCGCGGCTGATCAGATCGCAGTAGAGCGCGATGGCGCGAGCCGCGTCGTCATTGCCGGGGATGATGTAGTCGATGCCATCGGGCGAGCAGTTGGTGTCGACGATGGCGACGACCGGGATGCCCAGCTTGTTGGCTTCGGCCACGGCCAGCTGCTCTTTCTTGACGTCGATGACGAAGAGAAGGTCAGGCACACCGCCCATTTCACGGATGCCGCCCAGCGACGCCTGCAATTTGGTCTGGTCACGCTCCATGCCAAGACGCTCTTTCTTGGTCAGACCTTCGGCGCCAGCCTCGAGCGACTCGTCGATCTCCTTCAGGCGGTGGATCGACTTCGAGACTGTCTGCCAGTTGGTCAGCGTGCCGCCCAGCCAGCGATGATTCATGTAATACTGCGCGCATTTCTCGGCGGCTTCGGCGACGGGCGCTGCGGCCTGACGCTTGGTGCCCACAAAGAGGACGCGGCCGTTCTTGGCCACTGTTTCGCGCACGACGTTCAGCGCAGCGTCCAGCATCGGGACGGTCTGCGTCAGGTCCATGATGTGAATGCCGTTGCGCGCGCCATAGATGAACTCGCCCATGCGGGGGTTCCAACGCTGCGTCTGGTGACCAAAGTGAACGCCAGCTTCCAAGAGCTGACGCATGGAGAACTCGGGAAGAGCCATGCCGTATTCCTTTTCCGGTTTTCGCCTCGGCACGGGGTGAGAGGGGTTTTCCCTCAACCGGTGGACTGCCGGGGATGTCTCCCCCGGGTCAGCCCGCCCGTGCCTGCGGATTTCTAGTAGGCGCTGCATAAACGGACCGGGGCCTTGACGCAAGTGCTCTTGATGCAGATCCTCCGCATCGTGATTTTCGCTCTTTCACGGCGCATTCCTGTCAAAAGATTTCATCCGCCCTCAGTGATGCCCGCATTTTGAGCTGGCACATCCGGCGTCCCGCCAGATCCATCGCCTCCATCCGCTCGCCCATTGCCGCGCCGCGTATTTCACCCTAAACAAATTCAAACCCGATACCGAGGTCCGACCATCTCATGACTGCCCCATTTGACGAAAACACTGGCCCCAACCGCCGCGTTGGCCTTTTGGGACGGCTGCGCGCGTGGTTCCTGACCGGGCTCGTGGTCATCCTGCCGGTTGCACTGACCATCTGGCTGATCTGGACCATGATCGGTTGGGTCGATGGCTTGGTGCTGCCGCTGATCCCCTATGATCTGACGCCCTCGCACTACCTTGGCATCAATTTGCGCGGTGTCGGTGTTGTGGTCTTCCTCATCTTCACCATCCTTGTCGGCTCGGTCGCCAAGGGGCTGATCGGGCGCACGCTGATCCGCTTTGGTGAAAATCTGGTCGGGCGCATGCCTGTCGTCCGGTCGATCTATTCGGGGGTCAAGCAGATCTCCGAGACGATCTTTGCCCAGACCGAGCGCAGCTTCGAGACGGCCTGCCTGATCCAATATCCGCGCAAGGGGATCTGGGCCATCGGATTTATCTCCACCACAGCCAAGGGCGAGATTTCGACCAAACCCGAAACAGGCAGCGCGCTTTTGAGTGTGTTCCTGCCCACCACGCCCAACCCGACCTCGGGATTCCTGCTTTTCTTGCCGAGGGAGGACGTGATCGAGCTGGACATGACCGTGGAAGACGCGGCCAAGCTGGTGATTTCGGCGGGCCTCGTCTATCCCAACCAGGTCAACCCCGAGGACCTGCCGGTCAAATAAGCCGCATCACGCGAACATCGCCCGCAGATCCGTGCTACCGCGGTTGCCCAGATCGTCCCAATGCGCCGCCAGAAAGCTGTCGGCAGCGACGCGCCCGGCCGATTTGAGGCGGCTCAGCAGATAGGGGTTTGGCGCCAGCTTTGTCGCCACGGACAGTTCGGCCATCAGAGCATCATCTGCGATCATATGCACCAGAAGCCGCTTCATCGAGCTGTCATCGACGCGCCCGGCATCCAGCAGGCGCTGCACGAAGTCGATGGCACGCAATTCGCGCAAAAGCGATGAGTTGAAGCTGATTTCGTTGATGCGGTTCTGGATCTCCTGCGGGCTCCGCGGCAGATCAGGCCGGTCCAGAGGATTGATGTTCACGATCACGATATCGGCGGGCAGTTCCGGCAAATAGAGCGGGAAAAGCGCCGGGTTTCCGGTGTAGCCCCCATCCCAATAGAATTCGCTATCGATTTCGACCGCCTGAAAGATCGTCGGCAGGCACGCCGACGCCAAGAGCGCGTCGGCCCCGATCGCCTCGCCCTCGAACACTCGGATCTTGCCGCTGCGCACATTCGTCGCGCAGACGCTCAGGAAGGGCGGCTGCGCGGCGCACACCTTGTCATAGGAGAATTTATCGACCACCCGGCGCAATGGATTGCTGTAGAATGGACCATAGGCATAGGGCGACATGACGCGCGCCAAGGCATCGGACATGGCGACTGGCAGAGAATACTCGGGTGCCGTGCTCATCACCCCTGTGCCAAACAACCCTTGCGGCATCCACCCGGTCATCCAAGGCGGCATCCGCTCGTCATCAATGGCGCCCATCTGCCCCCAGAGCCAGTCGAGCGCCGCGCGCGCGCCCTCGCGCCCGCCCTCGACCCAGCCCGATTTAAAGGCCGCCCCGTTCAAGGCGCCCGCCGACGTGCCGGAAATGGCGCAGATGTCCAGCTCGTCTTCGTCCAGAAGGCGATCGATCACGCCCCAGGTGAAGGCGCCATGTGCGCCCCCACCCTGAAGCGCCAGGTTTATCCGCTTCTTTTCCATCACTGCCCTTCCGGTTTTGCTTGGTGAAAAGACCCATGGCGCGGCTAGCCGCACCTCGGCCCCTGCCGCGCCCCAGCTTATCAGAGCGCGGTCCAGCCCCCATCGACACTGATCGTGGTGCCTGTCACCTGCGCCGCCGCATCCGAGCAAAGGTAAAGCGCGGTGCCCCCGAGTTGCTCGACCGTCGCGAATTCCTTCGAGGGCTGACGCTCCAGCAGGACGTTCTTGATCACGTCCTCGCGGCTCATGTCATACTCTTTCATCGTATCGGGGATCTGGCTTTCGACCAGCGGGGTCAGGACGTAGCCGGGGCAGATGGCATTGGCCGTGATCGGCTCCTGCGCGGTCTCGAGGGCGGTGACCTTGGTCAGACCGACGATGCCGTGCTTGGCCGCGACATAGGCCGATTTGAAGGGGCTGGCGGTCAGCCCGTGCGCCGAGGCGATGTTCACGACACGGCCCCAGCCGGCCTTGCGCATCATCGGCAGCGCGGCTGCGGTTGTGTGAAAGGCCGAGCTGAGGTTGATGGCGATGATCGCATCCCATTTCTCACTTGGGAAATCCGGCATCGGCGCGACGTGTTGGACACCGGCGTTGTTGATCAGGATATCGCAGGCGCCCGCCTTCTCGATCAGCGCGCGGCATTCCGCGCCCTTGGACATGTCGGCCTTGATATAGCGCACCTTTGTGCCGAATTCCTCGGCCATGTCCTTGGCCAGCTGATGATCCTCGTCTGTATCGCTGAACGAGTTCAGGACGACATGCGCCTTGGCGCGGGCCATCTCGCGCGCGATCCCAAGGCCGATGCCGGAATTGCTGCCCGTGATGACGACCGTCTTTCCGCTGATGCTCATGATTTTTCTCCCGCTCTGTGTTGCATTGCAGAAGGTAATGCTGCATCTGCAAAATGTCACCCGCATTCAAGGCGCGGACGAATTCCACGTCGCACCTGGCAGGCAGGTGGAGCCCACTGTCGAAGGATCGGGATGGCCTTGAGGGCAGGACAATATGACAGGACAAAACGCGCGGCCAAAAAAAAACGCCAGCGCGAAGCTGGCGTTAAGTTATTGAGGCAGGTTTCATACAGGCAAGAAACCTATCGAGCAGTGACTCCCTTATAGGCAATCTCGCGCCGTCATCCAAGCTAAAAGTTTGAATTGCCTGACGCGCCCCTCTACGCTCAGCAACAAGTCGCTCCCGTCAAATAACGTATTACAGGAATTGTCTCCGCGATGAGATCACTTTGTTTCCCGCCGCTTAGAGGCCTTTCTTACAGTATGGCCTTTGTTTTTCTGGGTCTTGGCGGTGCATCGGCCCAGCCGACTCACGGTATTGCGATGTATGGCGAGCCTGCCCTCGCGCCGGGGTTCGAGGCGCTGCCCTATGCCAATCCCGACGCGCCCAAGGGCGGAAGCGTGACCACCGCCAATGTTGGTGGCTTCGATTCGCTTAATCCTTTCGCCCCGAAAGGCACCCCGCCCTGGCAGCTGCGGCACCTTTCCTACGAATCGCTTCTGGGTCGGTCCTACGACGAGCCCTTCACGCTCTACGGGCTTCTGGCCGAGACGATCGAGGTGGATGAGGACCGCACATGGGTCGAATTCACACTCAATCCGGCCGCTGCCTTTTCCGATGGCAGTCCGGTCACGACCGAGGATGTGATCTGGTCATTCGAGACGCTGGGCACGCGCGGCCATCTGCGTTATCGCGATTTCTGGACCCGCATCACGGAGATCCGCCAGTCCGGGCCCGGCAAGGTGCGCATTGATTTCGACACATCCAATGGCCCGCCCGACCGCGATCTGGTGATGCTGGCCGGTCTGCGGCCCATCTTGAAGAAATCGCAATGGGATACCCTCGTTTTCGAGGATGGCGCGATTGACGACATCCCCATCGGCACCGCGCCTTATGTGGTCGAAAGCTATGATGTCGGCCGCCAGGTGGTGCTGCGCCGCAACCCCGATTACTGGGGCCGCGACCTGCCCTTTCGCCAAGGCACCAATAATTTCGACGAAATCCGCATCGACTTTTACGGCGATGATGCCGTGATGAAAGAGGCGTTCAAGGGCGGCGAGATCAGCTATATCCGCGAATTCAACGCCGAGCGCTGGGAAGAGCTGGCCAACCTGCCTGCCGTGGAACGCGGCGATATCGTGCGAAGCGTGATCCCCAACGGCCAGCCTTCCGGCATTTCGGGCTTTGTCATGAATACGCGCAACCCGCCACTGGATGATTGGCGCGTCCGCGAGGCGCTGATCCGCGCGTTCAATTTTGAATACATCAACGATGCGCTGACCGGCGGGCGCCAGCCGCGCATCACCTCGTATTTCTCCAACTCCGAGCTGGGCATGCGCCCCGGCCCCGCATCCGAGGCCGAAGCCGCCCTTCTTGAGCCCTTCGCCGATGAACTGCTGCCCGGCACGCTGGAGGGATACACCCTGCCCGTCTCGGATGGCTCGCGGCGCAACCGTGACAATATCCGCGCCGCCGCAGATCTGTTGGCCGAGGCGGGCTGGACGGTCGAGGATGGTCTTCTTCGCAAGGATGGCGAAGCGCTGGTCCTGACGGTCCTTTTGCAACAGGACGCGCTGGTGCAGCAGGCGACGGCGATGATGGACATCTACGCCCGCGCGCTCGAACGGCTGGGCATCACCTTGGACGTGCAAAGCGTTGATAGCGCGCAATATACCGTGCGCGAGGCCAACTACGACTTCGATCTGACCTATATCCGCCGCTCCTTGTCGCTCAGCCCGGGCGCCGAGCAGTATTTCTATTGGGGCGCCGCCGGCGCGGATCAGCCCGGCAGCCGCAATCTGATGGGGATGAACAGCCCCGCCGCCGAGGCGATGATCCGCGCGATGCTGGCCACCACCCGGCACGAGGAATTCGTAACGGCCGTGCGCGCGCTGGACCGGGTGTTGATTTCAGGCCGCTATGTCATTCCGATTCACCAGTATTCCGAGGGCCGTATTGCCCATGACGCAAGGCTCAAGTATCCTGCCGACCGGCTTCCACTTTATGGCGACGGCGTGGGGTTCCTGCCCGAAGTGTGGTGGATGGCCGAAGACGAGTGACTGAGTATGACTGATCGCAAGACCGGGTAAACCGGCAGGATCCAACGAGCGGACAAAGGCAAAAGACAGGTAATCGAGATGAAAAAGATGATCGCCCTCTTGGCGCTGACCGTGATGGCAGGCTGCGCAACCGTCGACGGCGTGGGCCAGGATATCTCGGGTGCGTCGCGCGGCATTCAGAGCTGGTTCTAGACGCGCAAAGCGTTACGCCAAGAACCCGGATCCCAGCTATTGGCGACGCGCCGGGCAGGATATGGCCGATGCGCGCCTCCGAGCTATCGGGCTAGAAGCCTATCGCTTTGATTTGCGCGCCCTTCACGTTTCCTGCCCGGCGGCATCTGCCTGCCGGGGTCTGCCGCGTTGTCTTGCAATGACCCGCCCCAGCGCCTACCAAGACAGCGCCCCGCCCCCTTGAAAGGTCTGCCCCATGGTCAAGCTCGATATCGTCTCCGACCCGATTTGTCCTTGGTGCTATATCGGCAAGGCGCTCTTGGACGCCGCGTTGGCGCAGCGCCCGGATCATCCCTTTGTCATCGAGTGGCACCCCTATCAGCTGAACCCTGACATGCCCCGCGAGGGCATGGACCGGCGCGCCTACCTAGAGGCCAAGTTCGGCGGAAAGGAGGGCGTAATCGCCGCCTATGCGCCGGTGGTCGAGCGCGCAGAGACCGCAGGACTCAAGATTGATTTCGAGGCCATGACGCGCACGCCCAACACGCTTGACGCGCACCGCCTGATCCATTGGGCCGGCATCGAGGGCAAGCAGGAAGAGGCCGCCATGGCCCTCTTTGCAGCCTATTTCACCGAAGGCCGCGACATCGGCGATACAGACGTTCTGGCCGATATTGCCGACGCGATCGGCATGGACGCCGCCGTGGTCGGCAAACTCTTGGCCTCGGAGGCTGATCTTGAGGACATCATCAAGCGCGACACCCAGTTTCGCGAAATGGGCATCACGTCGGTGCCGACTTTCATCGTCGCCGCCCAGCATGCCGTGCCGGGCGCACAGGACACCGCCCTGTGGTTGAACGTCATGGATGAGATCATCGCAAAGCGCGCACAGGACGGCGACGCCTGAGTATCCTGCATACCGCCGTATACTGAACCCTTCCTTTCAATGCCGCGATGCGCTAGAACGCATCCATCAATTGCCCCTCCCATACGAAAGGCCGCCCCATGTCCAAGATCAAGGTAGAAAACCCCGTCGTCGAACTCGACGGCGACGAGATGACCCGCATCATCTGGGATTTCATCAAGAAAAAACTGATCCTTCCCTATCTCGACATCGACCTGAAATACTACGATCTCAGCATCCAGTCCCGCGACGAGACGGATGACCAGATCACGGTCGACGCGGCACATGCGATCCAGAAATACGGCGTTGGCGTCAAATGCGCGACCATCACCCCCGATGAGGGCCGGGTCGAGGAATTCGGCCTGAAAAAGATGTGGCGCAGCCCCAACGGCACGATCCGCAACATTCTGGGCGGCGTGGTGTTCCGCGAGCCGATCATCTGCTCGAACGTGCCGCGCCTCGTGCCGGGCTGGACCCAGCCCATCGTGATCGGCCGCCACGCATACGGCGACCAGTATCGCGCAACGGACATGAAGTTCCCCGGCCCCGGCACGCTCAGCATGAAGTTCGTCGGCGAAGACGGCACAGTCATGGAAGAAGAAGTGTTCAAGGCCCCCTCTTCGGGCGTTTACATGGGCATGTACAACCTCGATGACAGCATCCGTGATTTTGCCCGCGCGTCCTTCAATTACGGCCTGAAGCGCAATTATCCGGTCTACCTGTCGACCAAGAACACCATCCTCAAGAACTACGATGGCCAGTTCATGATCATCTTCCAGAAGGTCTTTGACGAAGAGTTCAAGGACAAGTTCGAAGAGGCCGGCATCACCTACGAGCACCGCCTGATCGACGATATGGTCGCCTCCGCGATGAAATGGTCGGGCGGCTATGTCTGGGCTTGCAAGAACTATGACGGCGACGTGCAGTCCGACACGGTCGCGCAGGGCTTTGGCTCGCTTGGCCTGATGACCTCGCAGTTGATGACGCCCGATGGCCAGATCGTCGAGGCAGAGGCGGCGCATGGCACCGTGACGCGCCACTACCGCCAGCACCAGAAGGGCGAGGAGACATCGACCAACTCGATCGCCTCGATCTTTGCCTGGACCGGCGGCCTCAAGCACCGCGGCAAACTGGACAGCAACGAGGCGCTGACAAACTTTGCCACAACGCTGGAAAAGGTTGTCGTCGATACGGTCGAGGCCGGTCACATGACCAAGGACCTCGCGCTGCTGGTTGGCCCCAATCAGAAATGGCTGACCACCATGGGCTTCCTCGAGAAGGTGGACGAGAACCTGAACACGGCGCTGAACGGCTAAGCGCCGCAACCTTGCACATGACGAAGGGCGGGCCAAACAGTCCGCCCTTTCTGTTTCTGCGCGGGGTTACTTCCCCCGATGAAGCGTCTTGCCAGGAAGATCAGCCACGATCCGGCTGGCCGTCTTGTCGAAGGCTGCGGGGATCAGCGTTGCCACCGATGGGCTGCCCCAGATCCGGAGCGTTTACCCGATGACGGGAAATCTCGATTATCTCGCATCGCGCGCGTGCCTATGGGCGATGTCAGCGCCAGTTTCGTGATGGAAGAGATCAAGGACACGACCGAATTGCCCCTACTTGATCTTTAAGGCAGGCGCACCCCGTGCCGCCCCGCCAGATCAGTGACGAACTGCCACGCGACGCGCCCCGACCGCCCGCCGCGCGTCGCCTGCCACTCGATGGCTTCGGCACGCAGATCCTCGTCCGAAATCTTGATACCGAACGCGTCGCAATAGCCCCGGATCATCGACAGGAACCCGTCCTGATCGCAGGCGTGAAAGCCCAGCCAGAGACCAAAGCGATCGCTGAGCGACACCTTTTCTTCGACCGCCTCACCGGGATTGATCGCGCTTGATCGCTCGTTCTCGATCATGTCGCGGGGCATCAGGTGGCGGCGATTGGAGGTGGCATAGAAAATCACATTCTCGGGCCGCCCCTCGATCCCGCCATCCAGAACCGCCTTGAGCGATTTGTAATGCTGGTCATCGTGGCTGAAGCTGAGGTCGTCGCAATAGAGCACGAAACGCGCATCGCTAGAGCGCAGGAGCGCCAGAAGGCGCGTGACGCTGGTGAGATCCTCGCGCTGAAGCTCAACGATCTTGAGGGGCATCCCCTGACTGACAATCTCGCCGTGAACCGCCTTGACGAGGCTGGATTTTCCCATGCCCCGTGCGCCCCAGAGAAGCGCGTTGTTGGCAGGCAGTCCGCGCGCGAAATGCAATGTGTTCTCAAGCAGCGTGTCGCGGGCGCGGTCAATCCCGACAAGCAGGTTCATATCGACCCGCGCCACATCCGGCACGGGCTGAAGGTGATCGGGCGACACATGCCAGACAAAGGCATCATGAGCCTCCAGATCCGGCGCAGGCGCAGGTGGCGGGCTCATCCGCTCGAGCGCGGTGGCGATGCGCTCCATTGCATCGCTCACGAACGCTTGTCCCCGTCCGGCGCATCATCTGGCTCATCATCGGCACGGTCCTCGGGGTGACCTTGGCCGTCATCCATGCCTTCTTCCATTTCGTCCTCGTCGTCGAACCAAAGACCCTCAGCGCGCAACTTGGCCTCGCGCTTGCGTTCGACACGGCCAACCAGCTGAATCGAAATCTCGTAAAGGCCGTAGACCACGACAAAGAGGATGCCTTGGGTAATCACGTCCGGCGGTGTGACCAGCGCGGCAAGCAGCAAGATACCGACAACGGCATATTTGCGCACCGAACGCAGGCCCATGGCGCTGACGAGACCGGCCTTGCCCATCAGGGTCAGAAGGACGGGCAGCTGAAAGCACAGACCAAAGGCGACGATGAACTTGATCGTGAGGTTCAGGTATTCCTGCGCCGAACCCTGGAAAACGACACTGAGCGGAGCTGACCCCTCGACACCGTCGATCACCTCGCCGGCGGTGCCGAACTGCTGAAAGCCAAGGAAGAAATCATAGGCCAGCGGCGTGACGACAAAAAACGCGAAGCTGGAGCCGAGAATGAACATGAAGGGCGATGCAACGAGGAAGGGAAGGAATGCCCCCTTTTCATTGCGATAAAGTCCCGGCGCCACGAAACGCCACATCTGGTTGGCGATGAACGGAAAGGCGAGGATGAAACCGCCAAGGAGCGATACCTTGATCGCGACAAAGAAGCCCTCTTGCGGGCTGATGAAGATCAGGTCGCAATCCTGACCGCGATCCGCCAGTACCGAGCAGAGCGGCGCCGTAAGAAAGTTGAAGATCGGCTGCGCGACGGTAAAGCAGACGATCATGCCCGCAAGAAAATACATTACCGAATGGATGAGGCGCGTGCGCAGCTCTGCCAGATGCTCGATCAGCGGGGCGCTGCTCTCCTCGATGTCACCTTCGGTACTCATGATTTGTTCTCGTCGCTCTCAGGAGCTTTGGCGGTCTTGCGCGGTTTCGGCGCGGTTTTGGCGGCGGCCTTGGGCGCGCCTGACTTTGCAGGCGCTGGTTTGGCCGTCGATGCCTTGGTCGTCGCCTTCTTCCTGGCAGGCGCTTTCTTGGCGGCCGGCGCTTTGCCGGTCTCGGCAGTGCCTTGTGTCTTTGCAGCAGGTTTTTTTGCAGCAGCGGTCTTTGTCGCTGGCGTCTTGCGTTGCGTCTTGGCCTTTGGCGCAGGTTTGGGCGTGTTTTCCGCCGTATCCTTTGCCGGAGCGCTCGCGGCCTCGGCGTCGGCCTTTTCGCGGTCCAAACGCTCTTGCGTCTTCTTTGCGGAATGGGCCGTGATCTTGTCCTTGGCTTCCTGGCGCTCGGCGCTCAGTTTTTCAGGTTCAGCCTTGGGCTTGTCTTCAGCGTCCGCCTTGGGCTTGCCTGCATCGCGCGTGGCTTGGGTAAAGCTGGTCGTGCTCTTGCGCACTTCGTTCATCGCCGAGCCGATGGGATTGCTCGCCTTGCGCAGCGTATCGGACATGCCCGAGACGCCCGCATCATCGGCGGCATCGTTCATGGCCTTGGAAAACTCGCGCGCCATACCCTTGGCCTTGCCCACGAACCGCCCGACCGTACGAAACATGCCGGGCAAGTCCTTGGGGCCGACCACGATGAGCGCCACGATTCCGATGACCAGCAGCTCGGTCCAGCCTAGGTCGAACATTTTGGATTCAGACCTTGTCTTTGTTCTTGGAGGTCACTTCGTCGCCAGAGGTCACATCGCGCGAGCCGGCCTCATAGTCGGCATCGGCATCCTTGGCAGACGTCTCGAGTTCCTTGTTTCCGTCATCGATGCCCTTCTTGAAGGACGTGATCCCCTTGCCAACCTCGCCCATGAGCGACGAGATCTTGCCGCGACCGAACAGTACCAGCACGACGACGGCGATCAGAAGAAGGCCGGGAAGGCCGATATTGTTGAGCATGAAATCTCTCCCTGAATTCGGGGCGCGTGTGAAGAGGCCCCGCTGACATGACTGCTGACAGTATCTAAACCCTGGCGCAAGCGGTTGAAAGGGCTAAGGCGTGCCGGGGTGCGGCGAATCGCGAAAAAAAGCGGCGTGGCGCCGATGGCGACTGCCGCGCAGATGAGTATTTTCAGAACAATGAAAGGGTCAGTCGCGCGCCTTGAACACAAAGCAGCGATCGCGGCGGATCATCAGCCAGAGCGCCTTGCCCGGACTGGGCAGAAAGACATTCGGCACGGTCGCCTTTAGGATGGAGCCGTCGTGATCCATGCGGAATTCCACGATGCTTTCCGAGCCCATGAAGCGCGCGCGCTCGACCACGCCGCGCGCGGGCGTGCCATCCTGCGCGGTGGGATCGGGTCCGCGCCCGGCGCGGTCGAAGTCGATCTTGATGTGTTGGGGGCGGATCACGATCTCGACCGCGCTGCCATCGGGCACGCCGGGGGCGAGGAACTGGCCAAAGGGCGTTTCAGTCAGCGCGCCGCGCACCGTGCCGCGTATGACGTTGATGTCGCTGAAGAACGCAATTGCGTCCTTGTCGACCGGGGCGTTGTAGACATTATAGGGCGCGCCCTGCTGCACGATGCGCCCGCCGCGCATCAGCGCGATATCGTCGGCCATGCGCATCGCCTCGTCAGGCTCATGCGTGACCAGAAGGACGGCAGCATCCTCTTCGCGCAGGATATCCAGCGTCTCGTCGCGGATGCCGTCGCGCAGGCGATTGTCGAGGCCCGAGAACGGCTCGTCCATCAGCATGATACGCGGTCGCGGCGCAAGGGCGCGGGCGAGCGCCACGCGCTGCTGCTCGCCCCCCGAAAGCTCGTGCGGGAAGGCCTTGGTGAAATGCCGCAGGCCCACGCGGTCCAAAAGTTCTGCCACGCGGGCGTGCATTTCGGTTCTCGAGCCGGTGAGGCCGAAGGCAACATTGCCCTCGACAGTCAGATGGGGGAAAAGCGCGAAATCCTGAAACATCAGGCCGATCTGGCGCTCTTCGGGGGGCACGCGCTCCGTGCCGTCGCAGATGATGTTGCCGTCGACACGTATGATGCCGCTGTCTTGGGTTTCGACGCCCGCGATCATGCGCAGCGTGGTCGATTTGCCGCAGCCCGAAGGGCCAAGCAAGCACGTCACCTGCCCCGGCATCACCGAGAGCGAGATGTCATCGACTACCAGGCGGCCGTCATAGCGGCGGCTGAGGTGTTCGATCTGCAAGCGCGGGGTCTGGGCGGGCATGCGGGCGTGGGCCTTTTGCGGGGTGAGCTGGCGTTATCCTACAGAAGAGCTCGGAAGTGCCCTTTGGAAAGGCAGATAGCAATGCCTCCCCGGCCTTGCAAGCGCCGGTCATCAGCCCGGTCGGTCATGCCGGCTAACCTTCGCCGCGGCGAGTGCCGGCCAGCGTGGCCGCAAACCCCAGAGCGAGCACAGCGGCGCAGATCAGCAAGAGCTGCTCGTATTTATGCGCCTCGGGCAGAAGGATCATTGCCCAATCGGCGCCGCGCGCGAAATAGAGAATGGCCCCGCCCATTGCAGCGGCGAAAGCGGCCACATAGGACCAAAGCGCAATGCGACGGCCCATGACCAGCCCCACGATCAGGATCGGAGTGAGAAACATCGAAGCCGTGCCGCTGACCGCGACCGCATCGAAGAGCGTCTGGTTGCCCCAGAGCATCAGCGCCGCGCCAAGCCCCATGAAGCAGGCCATCGCGATGCGCCCCGACATCAGGCTGCGCGTGCCGATCCGCAGCTCTTCGACCACCAGCCGCGCGGCGCTGGCCAGCGCCGAATCGAGCGTCGAGAGCGCTGAGACCAGCAGGGAGATCAGCAGCGCTATGTAGAGCCAGCTGGGGAACATCACGCTCCATGTGCCCAAAAGCTCGGCCTCGTAGTCGGCGCCGATGACGCCTGCCTGTATGCCGAACATGCCAAAGGCGATGATGCAGAGCGTCGAGATCCAGAAGGCATGGTGAAAGGAGCGCCGGGTCGTGGCGGGATCAGCAAGGAAGCCGCGATCCATCATCACTGGATCATGCGCGGGATAGGAGAAGACCTGGAGCAGCGCCACCAGCAAAAGCACCTGCCCGTTCCATGCGCCTGCCGTGCCCGGCGCGGTCAGAACGCGGCCCAGATCAAAGCCGGGGCTCAAGAGCAACGCGGCAAAGGCGGCAGCAAAGACGGCCAGGAACACGCTCATCTGCAAGACGTCCGTGCGCAAGGCCGCACTGAGGCCGCCCCATGCGCTGTAGCAGAGTCCAAGCAGCGCAACGATCACGATCGACGCGCTTTGCGCGATGCCTGACCCCGGCAGAGCGGCGGCGAAAATCAGGCCGACGACCAACAGGTTGGCAAAGACCTCGGACAAGAGGCGCAGCGCCACGACGAGGTTGTAACAGCCGGTGCCTGCCGAGCCGAATCGCGCGCCCAGCCAGTCCTGCACCGATCCCGCGCCCCCCTCGCGCAGGCGCGCCACGATAAAGCCACCGGTGAGGAAGGAGCCATAATAGGCGGCATAGGCCAGCGTGCCCCAGATGCCGTAGAAATAGCCCAGGATGGCCGAGTTCATCAGCGATCGTGCAAAGATCCAGGTTGTCACATGGCTGAGGACCAGCATCCATAGGCCGGGCGCACGGCCCGACGCGCTCGCACCGCCAAAGAAGCCGTCGACCGTGGCGCGGCGCGGGGCGGCCAGAAGACTGGCGAGGATGACACCGCCAAAGACGGCGATGATGATGGTGGCTTGCATGGATGGCCCCTCCGGCACGGGATTGCATAACGGTGCCAGAGGGTTATCCCCGCGCCTTTCGCGGGACTATCTGCAAACGTCGCGCTGGCGCAATCGTGATCAACAGCGCGCGCCTTGTGCCTACATGGTCAGCGACGTGGCCCCGCCATCGAGCAGCAGGTTCTGCCCCACGATGAAGCCCGCCTGGGCCGAGCACAGAAAGGCGCAAGCGGCGCCAAACTCGTCCGCCGTGCCATAGCGGCGCGCGGGAATGCCCGCATAACGACGCTCGCGTGCCTCCTGCATGGTGATGCCCTCGGCCTCGGCAACGCCGCCATCGAGTTGCACGGCGCGGTCGGTGGCATGGATGCCGGGCAGCAGGTTGTTGATCGTGACGCCCTTGGGCGCGACCTGCCGCGCGGTGCCGGCGACATAGCCGGTCAGCCCCGTGCGCGCCGCGTTCGACAGACCCAGCGCCGGGATCGGCGCGCGGACCGATTGCGATGTGATGTTGACGATACGGCCCCAGCCGCGCTCCATCATGCCGGGCAGGACCGCCTTCATCAGTGTAATGGGCGTCAGCATGTTGGCATCGAGCGCCTTGATGAAGTCATCCCTGTCCCAATCGCTCCAGACACCCGGAGGGGGGCCGCCCGCGTTCGTCACGAGGATATCGAGATCGCCCGCCGCCTCCAGCACGGCCGCCTGCCCCTCTTGGGTGGTAATGTCGCAGGCGACGGTCGTCACCTCCACGCCAAACTCGGCGCGAATCGTGTCGGCCGCCGCCTCGAGCGCGTCCTGCCCGCGTGCGTTCATCACCAGATGAACGCCCTCGGCAGCCAGGCTGCGTGCGCAGCCCAGACCCAGCCCCTTGGAGGAGGCGCATACCAACGCGCGCTTGCCGTTCAGACCCATATCCATGCAATTTTCTCCCTGATGATGTTGCCAATGCTGCGACGTTCGCCGCAAAATACGCCACTCTGGGGCGCACCTGCGCCACAATCGACCGATACGCCAAGTCTTAGGGCAGCCACGCGCGGACCAAAAGGCGAATTCGGGCGCGGGACCGCCCCCCGAAATGCGCCGCGCGTTCGCATGAGATCACTTGACCCCGGAACGGCAATGAGAGACCGATAGCCAATGTCCGAAACCTTCGCCCAGACCCTGCCCGTTTTTCACGCCCGCGACATTACTGTCGTGAGCGGCGCAAACCTTGGCGATGCCATGTCCTTTGCGGATGAGCTGGACCTTGACGATGTCTACGAGCTGTCGCAGCGCGCCCAGACCGCGCGGCTGTCGGTGCAGCCTGCACATGCAGGTATGCTGCGCGTCGCCTCAGGATCGGCCATCGGCACCGCAGGCAATGACCTTCATCTGGACGCGGCACTGACCATGATGACGGCCAATGGCACGACGAGTGAGCTTTTGGTTCTGGTCGAGGTAGACGGCGCCGGCGACATCGAAGCGATCTATGTGCTGCCCCTCGCGCAGATGGCGGCGCGCACCGAGTATACCCTTGTCGGGATCGAGAGGGCCGCCGCCCGTGACCGCTTTGCCGAGATGGCGTGTGTGTCCTTCTCGCGCGGCACGCAGGTGACGATGGCCTCGGGCGCACAGACACCCATCGAGGATCTGCGCATTGGCGACATGATTTTGACGCGCGACGATGGCCCCCGCCCGCTCCGCTGGATTGGCGCTGCAACGACGCGCGCCGTGGGTGATTTTGCACCTGTGCGCATCCGCGCGGGCGCGCTGCACAATTCGGGGGATCTGCTGGTCAGCCCCGAAAGCCGCCTGTTCATCTACCAGCGCTCGGATGCACTGGGCGCCGGGCGAAGCGAGGTGCTGGTGCGCGCGCGTCATTTGGTCAATGGCGGTAGCATCGTGCAGGAGCGGGGCGGCTTCGTCGATTACTTCCAGCTACTCTTTGACCAGCATCAAATCATCTATGCAGAAGGGATCGCCGCCGAGACGATGCTGGTCGATCCGCGCACCCGCAGCGTCCTGCCCGCCGATCTGAGCGATAGCTTGTCGCGCCCCCTGCCCGGCCATGTCCACCGCGCGCATCTCGATTTCGAGGTTGGTCAGCGACTGGTCGACCGGCCGGACGCGGCCGAGATCCTGCGCCGCGCCTCGATCCGCTGAGGCCCCACGCACCACTGCCTGCGCCCCATTGCCAGTCTTGGCGGCCCGCATTATACGCGCCCTATGCTGGATATCGCCCCAAACCGCCCCGATCTGCCGTCTGAAATCGCACGGCGCCGCACGTTTGCGATCATCTCGCATCCTGATGCGGGCAAGACGACGCTGACCGAGAAATTCCTGCTCTTTGGCGGCGCGATCCAGATGGCCGGCCAGGTGCGCGCCAAGGGCGAGGCACGGCGCACGCGCAGCGACTTCATGCAGATGGAAAAGGATCGCGGCATTTCCGTCTCGGCCTCGGCCATGTCGTTCGATTTCAAGGAGTTCCGCTTCAATCTGGTCGACACGCCCGGCCACTCGGACTTCTCCGAAGATACCTATCGCACGCTGACGGCAGTGGACGCGGCTGTCATGGTGATCGACGGCGCCAAGGGCGTCGAGAGCCAGACGCAAAAGCTCTTTGAGGTATGCCGCCTGCGCGATCTGCCCATTCTGACCTTTTGCAACAAGATGGACCGCGAGAGCCGCGACACCTTCGACATCATCGACGAGATCCAGGAAAATCTGGCCATTGACGTGACCCCCGCCAGTTGGCCCATCGGCGTGGGCCGCGACTTTGCCGGATGCTACGACATGCTGAACGACCGGCTCGAGCTGATGGACCGGGCCGATCGCAACCGAGTTGCCGCAAGCATAGAGATCAGCGGCCTTGGCGACCCCAAGCTGGACGAACACCTGCCCGCCGCGCTGGTCGCCAAGCTGCGCGAGGAGGTCGAGATGGCGCGTGAACTCATGCCGCAGCTGGACCCCCAAGCCGTGCTCGAAGGGCATATGACCCCGATCTGGTTCGGCTCTGCCATCAACTCTTTCGGCGTCAAGGAACTGATGTCGGGCATCGCGACCTACGGCCCCGAGCCGCAGCCACAAAAGGCCGGATCGCGTCAGATCGCACCTGAGGAGACAAAGGTGACTGGGTTCGTCTTCAAGGTGCAGGCCAACATGGACCCTAAGCACCGCGACCGCGTGGCGTTCTTGCGCATGGCGTCCGGCCATTTCAAACGCGGCATGAAACTGACTCACGTGCGCTCGAAAAAGTCGATGACGGTGAGCAATCCGGTTCTCTTCCTCGCGTCCGACCGCGAGCTGGCCGACGAGGCCTGGGCGGGCGACATCATCGGCATCCCCAACCACGGACAGCTGCGCATCGGCGACACCTTGACCGAGGGCGAGGCACTGCGCGTGACCGGCATCCCCAGCTTTGCGCCAGAGCTGCTCCAAACGGCTCGCGCGGGCGATCCGATGAAGGCCAAGCATCTGGAAAAGGCCCTGATGCAATTCGCCGAGGAAGGCGCGGCCAAGGTGTTCAAGCCTGCTTTCGGCTCGGGCTTTATCGTCGGCGTCGTCGGGGCGCTGCAATTCGAGGTGCTTGCCAGCCGGATCGAGCTGGAATACGGCCTGCCCGTTCGATTTGAACAGTCGCAATTCACATCGGCCCGCTGGGTGCAGGGCAGTCAGGCCGCAGTCGATGCCTTTATCAAGGCCAATCAGGCGCATATCGCCCACGACAATGACGGCGATGTGGTCTATCTGACGCGCATGCAATGGGATATCGACCGCGTGCAGCGCGATTATCCGGACGTGCGCCTGACCGCGACCAAGGAAATGATGGTCTGAGGGCGCGTCTGACTGCACGCATCGGCGACAGTGGCGTGAGAATCACCCCCCCCCCTGATACCACGTGGATTCAGATCCATATTCCGGGTAACCACCTCCAAATCAGGCATTTTCAAGGTAAACGCGACTTTCATCATTGTTGCAAATTTGGGGCAATTTTGTATAAGGAGTTTATCGCCCCAGCGATGATGTAAGCCGTATCGAAACAATGGGGGTTGTTCGATCTTGCCGTTGCTGATCTTTCAGTAAAATAACACGTTTGAGTTGCATTTGGTCTTAGATGGCTGCGTTCTTCCAGTACGTACTGGAAACGATTTGTTTCTCTACATTTTTCTTAAGATTACAGCGCGTAATGTTACCTTGAACGTGTCATTTTGAAGGCAGATTTTTGTCTTCTGGCTGGCAAGTTTGTTTCAAAGGCGGTGCGTGAATTTGTTTTTCGCGGGCCACGGCGTAAGTGGGGGTTGCACGCTGTGCATCACCCGAGTTTGGGGCAGTTGTTTTTGTGTTCGCATGGGTCCGGGGGACTCTGCGTGAGTTAACGAGTGAGGTCTGCCATGTCCGAAGCCAATGTCGATGTCCCCGCACGGACAGCGGGCCCCACAATGCCGCCCTTTCGGACAACGCGCCGCCTGCGCGCTATCCAAGGCCCGCAGTACCCAAGCCTTCACCGCTATGAGGCCATTGGCAGCTCAAGTCGGGCGGATGCTGCGGTATTCGCTCAGTCCGCTATCCTTCGGCCTGCAATCGCGCTGCCTTCACCGGCGCCGCGCCGTGGTGCCTACAGGCTGGTCGGAAAACGCGCGCTTGATCTGGCGCTGGTAATCCTCGCTGCACCTCTTGCGCTTCTAATGATTGGCATTGCCGCGCTCCTTTTATGGATCGAGGGCGGGTCGCCCTTTTACAGGCAGGCGCGGCTCGGCAAGGATGGGAACAGGTTTTCCATCTTCAAGCTGCGCACCATGGTCCGTGATGCAGATCGCCTGCTTGAGGTGCATCTGGCTGCGGATCCGGCGCTTAGGGCCGAATGGGACAAGACGCAAAAGCTGCGCCATGACCCGCGCATCACGCCGATTGGAGAGTTCCTGCGCAAGACGTCACTGGATGAATTGCCCCAGCTCTGGAACGTTCTGCGCGGCGACATGAGCCTCGTCGGGCCGCGCCCCATGCTGCCAGAGCAGCTGTCGCTTTATGGCAATGCCACGCATTATTTCGCGCAACGTCCCGGCATCACCGGATATTGGCAGGTCTCACAGCGCAACAATAGCGCGTTTCGCGCCCGCGCCGCGCTTGACGCGGCATATGATTTTGATGTCTCGCTGATCGAAGACGCCAAGGTGCTGTGGCGCACCATCGGCGCCGTGGTCAAGCGGACGGGGTATTGAGCCATGTTTCAACGTTTCCTCGATCCCGGCGCGGACCGCCCTGCAGGCAAAGGCCGGAAAATGGGCGCCCAAATGGATGAGGATCTGCCCTTCGATCTGGAGCTGACCCGGCGCGTCAACGGTGCCCGTATGACCCCCAAATGGGGGATGCGAGATCCAAGCGAGGCACCCGTGATCGATGCCCAAGCCGATGCCGAATACGAATTGGTCGAAGAGCTAAGTCAGGATGTCGCCCGACAGGACGCTCTGGCGCTGGAGACCGGTAGCCAAGACTTGATGCCGTCCAGCCGCGACATTTTTGGCCGCGATCTGTGGAACGTCCTGCCCACCGCCCGTTTCGGCCATGGCGGCACGCCGCTGGAAATGCAACTGTGGCTGACCGGTCACGACCGCGCCATGCTGCGCGCCTTCGATGATCTGCGCACACAACTCTTGCGCACGATGCACGGGGCGGGCTGGTCACGCATTGCCGTATGTGCCCCGACCGCAGGATCGGGAGCCAGCTTTACGGCGCTCAACCTCGCGCTGTCGATTGCCCGCATCCCGGACGCGCGCGCACTGTTGATGGACCTCGATCAACGCGCGCCGGATATCGCGGGCATGCTGGGAATGAAGGCCAAGGGCGACATGCAGCGCCTCATCGCGGGCGAAATCGAGCCGCATGACCATCTGGTCAAACCCGCCGAGACGCTGGCGCTGGGCCTTGGCCGGGGCACTGCGCAAAACCCGTGCGAGATGCTGCACGCACGTCGCACCGGCGAGGTGATGGACGAGATACTTGACGCGCTGCGCCCCGATATCGCGATTTACGACCTGCCCCCGATGCTCGAGCACGACGATCTGGAGGCATTCCTGCCGCATGTCGATGGCGTTCTTCTGGTGGCCGATGCCACCCGCACGCTGGCCAGCCAGATCACCGAATGCGAGCGGCGCTTGGAGGGCAAGACGCAGCTGATGGGCGTTATCCTCAATCGGACCCGTCCAGAGCGCATGACGGCGCGCCAAAAGCGCAAGGCAGACCGACGCGCGGCCTGATCTGTCTCTGGCCGGTCCCCCCTGATCGACCCAACCCCTGATCGGCGAGCTCATTGCACCCAGTCATGCAGTTTTGAAGTCGTGCGCGCGCCTCGGCCACTGTTGCGCCCATCGCGCGCGCAACTTACATCCTTCGTCATATTGTCGCCCCTTTACCATGTCAGGTGGTGCGGACGGACATAACCATGGGTGCCCGGCCTGCCGCCGGACGCCCCGATCAGCGCGGGACCAACCAGCGAATGGGATCTATATTCTCGGTTGCAGACTTCATGGACATGCTGCGGCGCCGCCGCGGCGTGGTTATTGGCGTCTTTGTGCTCGGCTGCATCCTGTCGTTGCTGTTCGCCGCTGCTCAGCGGCACCTTTATACCTCGTCCGAAGTGCTTCAGATGCAGGGCGCGATCATTCCCGGCGAAATGGCCCCCTCGACCGTCCAAGGCTCCTCCGCGCGCAGGCTTCAACTGATCGAACAACAGGTGATGTCGCGCGGTGCCATTCTGGACCTGATCGAGAAATTGGGGCTGTTCGACGACGCGCCCGCAATGACAGAGGAACGACAAGTGGCGATCGTTCGCGAATCTGTCAGTATCACCGGCGTGGCCGCCGCGCGCGAAGGTTATAGCGACGATGGCGAGGTATCGCTTTTGCGCATAACCGCCAATTGGCCAACGGCCGCCGGCGCGCAAAACCTCGCGCATGAGATTTCGCGCCGCACCGTGTCGCTCAGCGTCAGCACGCGGCTCGACCAGTCGCGCGAGACGCTCGATTTCTTTACACTGCAAGAGGATGCGGCCCGCAGCGCGGTGCAGGCGCTCGAGCGCGAGATCAGCCAGTTCAGGGCACGCAACGATGTTGCCCTGCCCGGCGAGGCCGATAGCGTTCAGCGCGAAATTGTGACCCTGAACGAGACGCTCCTGACCATCGACCGCCAGATGATTGCGCTGCAACGGCAGATCGCCGGTCCTGCGGAATCACGTGTCGAACGGCGCGACCGCGAAGAGCAGCAGGCCCAGCTGGATAGCCTCGAAGAAGAACGCGCGCTCTTGCAGCGCAACATCGACGCGCTGCGTGCGTCGATTGAGGGCACGCCAGAAACCCAGCGACAAGTGGAGGAGTATGAACGCCAGATGACCTCCCTTCAGGCCGAGCTTGAGGCCGCCAGCGCGCGCCGAAAGGAGGCCGATATCGCCTACCGGCTGGAAACGCAGCGCCAGGCCGAGCGGCTGACCGTGCTGGAACCCGCGTCCCTGCCCGAGCACCCCTACACGCGCTCGCGCAAGCTGTTGGCGGCGCTGGGTGTCGTGGCCAGCACGATTGCAGCGATCGGGGCCGCTTTCCTCGTGGACCTGCGCCATCCGGTCATACGCTCGGCAGCGCAGATGGAACATGCGCTTGGCCTGCGCCCGGTCGTCTCGATCCCCCAGATGCAGCCAGTCAGGCGTCGGCGCAGCCTTCGTGATCGGCTCTTTCGGCGCCGTTAGCGTACAGCCAGCGCGGCGATCGGCGCCCAATGCAGCCATAGCGCCAGCGCCACAAGCCCCAGCGCTACCACGGCGAAAAACGCATCATGCGCCGCGTCCCATGCGCCATGGCGCCGCGCCAGACGGATCAGCACGGGGTAGGCGATCAGCAGGGCCAGCCCCATTGCAACCAATGCACCGATCAGACCAAACGCCTGAAATCCGCCGTAGAGCATCGCGATCTGAAGCACTGCGCGCAGCGCCGAATAGACAAAGACCCCGCGCGAGTCTCCCGCAGCCAGCGCCGCGCGATCATAGCTAAGCCCGATGGCTTGTGGCAAAAAGGCCAGCGCGATCAGGACCAGCATCGCGCCCGCAGGCGCATAGCGCGGATCATAGAGCACCGACACCAGCCACGGCCCCGCCAGAGCCATGACCGCGAGCATGGCAAAGACGCCGCTGGTCATCAGCACGCGCATCTTGCGCAGGCGCCGACGATTGGGCTCGCTCCCATCCGGCGGGCGGTCTCGATAGATCGGGATGAGGATCTGCTGCGCCACGGATCCGCCGAGGAGCGCGGGGAAACTGGCCAGAAAATAGCCGATATTGTAGATGCCCAGAGTGCGCAGATCCAGCAGCCCACCGAGAATTGCCTTGTCGCCCTGCACGCTGAGAAACCCGAAAGCCGTGCTGAGAAATATCCATTTGCCGAAATGCACTTGCTCGCGCACTGCGGCAGGCTCCAGCCGGAACCGGTTGCGCGCGCCGGGCAAGAAAAGCGAAGTCAGGATCAGCTTGGCCACCGCAGTAAAGAGGCTGCCCAGCACCAGCGCGATCACGGACCGGGTCATCAGAGCCAGAACGATCATCGCGATCACCCCGATGGCTTGGGCGGCCAGATCCAGCGCGGTCAGCCTGCCAAAGACAAGGTGCCGATGCGCTGTCTCGATTCGCGTCGGGAAAAACCCCGAGATGATCAGCGCGACCCCCGCGATGGGCAGATAGGTCGCGAGCAGCGGCTCGTCATAGATCCGGGCCATCGGGACGGCCAGCAGCAGCGTCACCCCCCAAAGCGCGAGACCGCGCATCACCTGAATGGTCCAGGCGGTGTTCAGGAAATCCGGGTCATCGCCGCGCTTGGACTGGCTGATCGAGGGGCCGATGCCCACGTCCGAAAACATCATCAGCCCCACCGTGACGACCGTCACCAGCGTCATCAGGCCAAATGCCTCGGGAAACAGCAGGCGCGTCAGGATGAGGTTCGACGCCAGCCGGATCGCTTGCGCGCCGCCATAGCCGATCATCACCCACGACACGCTGCGCAGGACACGCGCGGTCAGTGCATTGCCGGCGAACGCGCGCGCCAGTTGTTTCATTCGCAGACCTCCCTGACCCGGCCGCGTGCGTGCGGGCGCGATTGCCACTCAGACCCTGCAAAATGCCGCGCAAAGGTGCAATCGCCTTGCGGCGCACGCAGGCGCCGATACCCTGCACATCTCATAGCCGGAGCGCGCCGACGTGAAGATCGCCTATATCCTCAATACCTATCCGCAGCCCTCGCACAGCTTTATCCGGCGCGAGATGCAGGCATTGGAACGGCTGGGGTTTGTCATCGACCGCATCGCGATGCGCACGCCCGATGCCGCCCTTGTCGATGCGGGCGACAGGGACGAGGCGGCGCGCACGCATTATGTGCTTGGGCGCGGCGCGGTCGCGCTGCTGCGCGATCTGGCGGCCGAGGCGTGGCGCACGCCACGCAGCATGGCCGCCGCATTGGCGCTGGCATGGCGCTGCGGCGGGCGCAGCGAGGCGGGGCGCCTGCGGCATCTGATCTATCTGGCCGAGGCCGCGCATGTCGTGCGGCGCTGCGCCGGATCGGGCGCGGCGCATCTTCACGCGCATTTCGGCACCAACGCCGCAACCGTCGCGATGCTGGCGCATGAAATGGGCGGTCCGCCCTACAGCTTCACCGTTCACGGCCCCGAGGAGTTCGACGCCCCGCGCGCGCTGTCTCTGGCGCCCAAGATCGAGCGCGCCGCCTTTACCACCGCCGTCAGCAGCTATGGCCGCTCGCAGCTGAGCAGGCTGGTCGACCATACTGTCTGGCCGCGGATCAAGGTGGTTCATTGCGGGATCGAACCTGCGCGCTTTGCAGACCCCGCGCCGATGCCCGAAGGGTCGCTGCGCCTCGTCGCCATTGGGCGCTTTGTCGAACAAAAGGGCCAGATGATGCTGGTGCCCGCGCTGCAAGAAGCTCTGGAAGAAACGCCGGACATTCACCTGACCTTGATCGGCGATGGCCCACTGCGCGGCGTGATCGCGGACGCGATCACTGCCGCGGGTCTGGGCGATCATGTCACGCTGACAGGCTGGCTGGACGAGGCGGGCGTACGCACCGCGCTTGGCGCTTCCCATGGCCTCGTCATGCCCAGCTTTGCCGAGGGCCTGCCGATGGTGGTGATGGAGGCGATGGCCGCTGCCCGCCCCGTAATCGCAACCTATATCGCCGGCACCCCCGAGCTGGTCGAGAATGGCAAGACCGGCTGGCTGGTTCCGGCGGGTGACGCCAGCGCATTGGCGCAAGCCATGGTCCGGATGGCCCAAACGCCGCCGAGTGATCTGGCCCATATGGGCAGCGATGCACGCGCGCGTGTGCTCGAGCGGCACGATGTCGATACCGAGGCGGCCAAGCTGGCAGATCACATACGCAGGCAGTAGCCTCATCTGCCACGCACCCAGCCGCCCGGCCCCGGCAGACGCACCGCCAGCGATACCGCCGCATAGACCGCAAAGCCAACCGGATCGCGCAGCCCCCGGCGGGCGATGCCGCGCAGGCCCAAGCGGGCTGTCCCGGCATTGGCCAGAAGGTCGGGATACCGCGCCTCGATCTCGCGCACGCCGCGATCCTGCCGCCGCCGCACGCGCACCAGCCGCCGCCAGCCTTCGACCATTGGCCAACGATAGCTCGCAGGCACGCGCACCCGTGCCTGCGGGGGGAACTGCAGGCGCACGAATGTGTCGTCCGAAATGATCTGCGGCCAGTCGCCCCAACGCGCGCGCCCTGCCGCATTGACCGCAAAGACCCCAAAACCCGGCACGTCCTGAGTGAAGAACGGCAAGCACTGCCAGAACCGCGCATAGCCGCGCGTGATGGGACTATGGGGGGGCGGAACGACAGGCGTGCCGCTTGCATAGCGCGGCGCCGCGCCGCCGAGTGCATCGATCAGTTGCGCGATGAGGTCTGGCGAAATCACGACATCCGCATCGAGGTAGATGCGGGTGCCGTGCCGCGCCGCCGCATCACCAAGACCAAGCGCATTCAGCTTGCCCCCCTGCGCCGTTTCGATGACCAAAAGATCACGCTGCGGCGCGTCAAAGCGTCTGGCAATCTCGGCTGTCGCGTCATGGCACCCATTTGCGACGACGATCACCTGCAAGGCCGCGCCACCCAGATCCGAGGCAAAGACAGCCTCAAGGCACGCGCCTATGTAGCCCGCCTCGTCATGCGCCGGAATGATGACGGTTGCGGAGTGCGTCACTTGCGCGTCTCGACCGCGCGCCAGCGGGGGTTGCGGTCATCTGGCCAGCGCATTGCGCCCCAGCTGCCCCATTTGCCGGGGGCCGACACGTCATTGAACTGGTTGAACGGCCCCGCATCCAGCGCGGCCCAGCTATCCAGCAAGTCGGCATAGAGCGCACCCATCTCGGCGCTGTAATTCAGATGCACGAAAAAATCAGTCAGCGCATCATCATCCACTTGCGGGCCAAGCCCGACGACATGCGTGCCGCCCTCATACATCGTCATGTCCAGCCCGTGCCGCTGCGCCACCTCGGCATGATGGGGCCAGATGCGCGTTATCAGATCCTCCAGCGTATCGGAAGGATCCCCGCTCTGCGCCCCGCTGCGCAGCTCGGCGGCGGCGTATTGCGTGGCCAGATCATAGCGATGCGCGTCGATATAGCTCTCCAGTTCCGCGCCGGTCAGCCCGGCATCGCGGCCCACGCCAGAGGCGGCGTCAAGGCTCTCCTCGAGCCAACCGGCGATCAGCCCGCGCCGTTTATCCGTGCCCAGAACATGGCCGAAATATCCCGTGACGGCGTAGGCGTCGAACGCCTCCACGGGCGCGGCCCAGCCATCGGCAACGGCCAGCGGGGCATTCAGGATATCCGCCTCAAGGCCCAGCCAGCCCGTCTGCGTGCCGATCACATTGACCAGCCGCGCGCGATCCTCAGCAAAGGCCGTGCTCCAGATCCGCGCCACTTCTGCCGCGCGCAGCCCGTGAAACTGCGCCCCCCGGTCCGCCTCGTCCCAAAGCGCGCGGGCCTGCGCATCGGCCCATTCTGTTTGTGCAAACTGCCAGTTCCACACCTCGTTCGAGAATTCGGCATGCACGCGCAGCCCTTGCGGGAGCATATCACGCACCGCCGCCGCCATGGCCTGCACATAGCTGTCGCCCGCCAGATGCGGCACGCAGAGCCACGGCTCGGCGCCGGTTTGCTCGCAAAGGGCCATCATCACCTCAAGCGGTGCGCCGGAGCGCGTGTAGGAGAAATCATCCGGCGTCGGCCGGCGGCTCCAGTCGTCCACCTCGGAATTATTGGTGTTCATCCAGTCCATGAAGCGCAAGCTCCGCAGCCCGCCGAGCATCTCAAGCCAGTCAGGCCGGAACATTGCACCGGCCTCATGCGACGCAACAAGATCG
Source organism: Roseovarius sp. D0-M9 (assembly GCF_037083805.1). Taxonomy (NCBI): domain Bacteria; kingdom Pseudomonadati; phylum Pseudomonadota; class Alphaproteobacteria; order Rhodobacterales; family Roseobacteraceae; genus Roseovarius; species Roseovarius sp. D0-M9. The sequence continues at coordinate 45,368 of NZ_JBAPKZ010000014.1, forward strand.
GCGCGCACGACGCTGATATTGCGAATATAATCGCCATTTCCGCCCGGATCACTGCGCTGAATCCGAATATCGACCGGGCCGGAGCCGGGGGCAAAATCAAAGCTTACCTCGCCGTCGCCGTAGCGCACATTCTGCGCACGCCCGGCAACCTCGACGATGCCCGTCCCGTCAAAGCGCAGGACATAACGCCCGGCCAGCGCTTGCGCCTCTTCGGGTAAATCGGTCAGTATCAGAGTCCCGATCGATCCCAGATCGCGCGGCAGCTCTTTCGGCCAGCCGTGAGCGTCCAGAAGGCCCTGCGCCGCGAGGTCCGCGTAATCGCGCCCGCCCCATTGGCCCGGCAGATGCCCGATCCAGCGGCGCGCGGTTTTGAATACGTCGATAAATGGCTGCTGGGTGCTCCAATCATTGATCGGCGCAAGGTTGACGGCAAGTGACTGTTGCGCGCTCGCAAGACCAATTCGGGGCGCAAAGGGCGCGGCCGCAAGGCCCGCCAGCACCGCGCGGCGGCTGAGGGTCATGATGCCACTCCCGTCTTTGCATAGCCCGTCACCACGTCCCAGACCGTCTCTTGCATGACGCGCGCCAATTCTGGCCCCGGCGTCTCCGCCGCCGTGCCGTCGGCGCGCAGCAGCGCATCCGGCAGTCCGACAGGCGAGCGATGATACAGCACCGCGTAATGCGTCAGCGCGACCAGATAATTGCCCAGATCGCTTGGATGGATCATGTCTTGGCTGCCGTCGGGCTTGAGGCGAAAGAGGTCGCGCCGCGTGCGCATCGGCCCGATGCCGCCTTCGGCTTCGACCCGGCGCACCAGCGCGGCCATGACTTGCCCTGCCGGGATCACGCGCACGGCAGGTGCATCCACATCATGCGCAGGGCGCAGGATGCGCGCCTCCCAAGCGCCGGGCAGATCGGCATCCAGCCGCTCCAGCCAGCCCTTGGGATCATCCAGCTGATGCCATGTCTCGTAGAGATAGACCCGCATTTCGGGGTTTTCGCTGCGCGCAAGCTTCGCCCATCTGGCCAGATACTCAGCGCTCTTGTGAGAGCGGATCGCATCCTCGATCTCGACCATTTCGGTCAGCACGACGGCATCATATGCCCCGCTGCCGATGGCTTCCTTTGCGGGTCTGAAACGGTCATGCGCGTTCTCGTCGTCAAAGCCGTTGATAGGCACATCCGGCTCCCAATGCTCGCGCAGGGATGTGCCCCAGCCAAGCTGGCTGTGATACCCGTGCCCTTCGGGCGCAAGCTGCGCCAGCATGGCGGGCATGTCGCGGCCCACCAGCGAATGGCCAAGGTGATAGACTTGCAGCGCGCCCTCGGGCGCGGGCAATGGCGCCGCATGCGCCGCCTCCAGCACCTCAGGCGAGGGCGCGCGGCTAGCCCACGTCCAAGCCATCGCCGCACCGGTCAGCGCCAGAATGCCCGCGCCCAGCCAGATCATCACGCGCTTGCCCATATGTGCCATGCCTCCAAAATCATCGTCTTAGCCCCCAGCGAGGCTTGCGCGCCAGCGTCATGCCGCAGGCGATAACATCATCCTCCATCGTGAACCGCCCCGAAAGACGGGCACCGGCGGCAAATTCGCCCACAGGGCGCGCAAATGTCGCCTCGAACTGGCCTGTGTCCAGATCGGGCGTAATCTCCAGCGTATCGAAATCAAAGAGGGTTTCGGTCAGCGGATATTGGCATTTATACGTGCATTCCTTGGCGGAAAAGATCAGCCGCGCAAGGATACCGCGCGCGTTCTCGGGCTGGCAGGCCAGCCATGCGCGCTCGGCCAGGGTGCAGACTTCGGGGATCAGATTGCGGTCGAGGGGCGCGGCCTCTTCCAGATCGACACCGATGGCGCGGATTTGAACGCGCGGGGCCAGCGCCGCGATGCACAAATGCCCGCAATGCGAGATGCTGCCTACCAGCCCCTCGGGCCAGATGGGTGCGCGGTCAGGGCCTGCTGGCACGGCCGCGGGCGCGCGGCCCAGTGCGACCATCGCGGCGCGCGCGGCGGCGCGGCCTGCGGCGAATTCCTGCACGCGGGCGGGCACGGCGCGCATGATGCTGCCCGCCTCCTCGGCCCAATGGGCTGGCTGCGGCGCGCGTGGATCGCTCAAGCTGATTTCAACCTCATCCGCAAAAAGCGCTGCCAGACGGCCCTCGCGGTGCGGCGTTGGCGCGCCGGAGGGGATGGTCGAGGCCGGATAACCCTGCAAATTGCACATCACCGGACCTCGCTGCGCGCCGCGCGCATTGCCCGGCGGCGCTGCATCATGTCATCGCGCGCAGGTGCCTGAGGCACAGTCTTGGGCGCCTCGGGCGCGGCGCCGCCCAGATGCGCGGCCAGATCGGACAGAACCGGGTAACGGAACACATCGGTGATCGTCAGCCGCACCTGCGGCAGAGCCGCCGATATGTCGCGGTGCATCTGCACGGCCAGCAAGGAGTGCCCCCCAAGCGCAAAGAAGTTGTCGCCCGGCTGCACGTCCGTGAGGCCAAGAACATCACACCAGATCCGTGCGATCTGCGGCGTCAGATCCGCTGCGCCCATGGGCGGCGCGCTCCGAATGTCTTGTGACACGGGCGGCTTTGCCTCCGGCGCACTGACCGCAGGTTGGGCATCAGGCTGCCGCACGGCCAAGGCGGCGCGGTCGATCTTCTTGTTCGGGGTCAGCGGGAAGGTCTCCAGCAAAGTCAGGCTGGCGGGCACCATCGCGGGCGGCATATGTTGCGACAGCTCGGCGCGCAGCGCGTCCGTGTCGATCGCGCTAGGGGCCGTGAAATAACCGGCGAGCCGGATATCCCCGCCCTCGCCCCTTGCCGTGACGACCGCCCCGGTCACACCAGGATGCGCCGCGATGCGCGCCTCGATCTCGCCCAGCTCGATCCGGTGGCCGCGGATTTTCACCTGCCCGTCGTTGCGCCCGAGAAAGGCCAGCGTGCCATCCGCGCGCCATGCGGCCAGATCGCCCGTGTCATAAAGCGTGCCGCCCGCAAGGCCCGGCAATTCGCGAAACCGCTCAGCTGTCAGATCGGGGCGCTGCCAATAGCCCATCGAGACACCCGCCCCCCCGATCCAGAGTGTGCCGGGCACACCGATCGGCACGGGGACCCCCGCCTCGTCCAGCACGTGGCACACGGTATTGGCAATGGGCGCCCCGATGGGGGCCGTGCCTGAAATGGCATCCTCCAGCGGCTGCACCGTGGACCAGATCGTCGTCTCGGTCGGGCCATACATGTTGAGGATGCGCGCGGAGCTGGCGCGGCGCAGGTCGGCGAGCAGATCGCCCGGCAGGGCCTCGCCCCCAAGATAGAGACGGTGCAGGCGGCCAAGCGCGCTGCGCGCTTCGGGGTTCATTGCCATGATCCGCGCCATGCTGGGCGTGCATTGCAGATGCGTGACGCCGTGGCGCACGATCTGCGCGGCAAGCGAGAAGTCATCAGCCTCCAGCACATCGGGCGCATTCGCCCGGCGCAGCACCTCGGCGATGGGGCGCAGGCCCTCAAGGACGCGCGCTGCGTCGATACCGTAGTCGATGAGGCAGCCGATCTCGGTCACGCCGATCTCGGCCAATTGTTCCACCCGCGCGAGGCCATCCTCGACAGTGCCAAAAAGCCCCGCATCCTCGAAGTATCGCTCGAACGCAAAGTCGAGGATGGCGTCCATCTCATCCTCATCCAGCCCGCCGAGGTCGATCTGCATCGGGTTCTGCACGCCCTTGGGCTTCTTGAAGGCAGGGAAGGCCCAGGCATATTGCTTGATGAGACCCGCCGCGCTGCGCAGGTAATCCTTCATCGGGCCGCGTGCGACCTCGCGAGCGGCCTCGCGGCTTTCGGCCAGATAGCTGTGCAGCATCATCGTGACCTGAAAATCAGCCGGATCGTGACCGGCCTCGCGCAGGGCGGCGTGGTAGATCTCGATCTTGCCGCGCACCTCCTCGATGGTCTGGCCAAGCAGATGGGTCAGCACATGCGCGCCCAGCGCGCCCGCCTCGCGCCATGTGTCGGGATTGCCTGCCGTGGTCACCCAGACCGGCAGTTCGGCCTGCACCGGGCGCGGATAAGTGACGACGCCATGCGGCGCGCCCGATGCCGTGGGAAAGCCCACCTCCTCCCCGCGCCAGAGCGCGCGCACCTGATCGAGCGCGGCGTAAAGCGCGGGCTTGTTGGCGGGGGGCGTATTCTCGGGGCGCAGGATGAAGTCATCTGGCTGCCAGCCCGAGGCAAAGGCAATCCCCGCGCGCCCGCCCGTCATGTTGTCGATCACGGCCCAATCCTCGGCGATGCGGGCCGGATGGTGTAGCGGTGCCACGCAGCTGCCCGCGCGGATATCGAGGTTTTGCGTCACCGCCGCCACCGCCGCGCCCGTCACCGAAGGATTGGGATAGGCGCCGCCGAAGGCATGGAAATGTCGCTCGGGCGTCCAGAGCGCGGTAAAGCCATTGGCATCGGCGAATTTGGCGCCCTCCAGCAAAAGATGATATTTGCCCGCTTCGCTGCCGCCGTCATTGCCCCAGTAATAGAGGCCGAATTTCATGCCGCCACGCCCCGCGCCGCGCATCCGCGAGCTGCCCGAGACGGCGGCGCGCGTCTCGCCTCCGCTGAGCACGACCTTGACGCCCCTGCTGAGCGTATGAAAAAGCTCGAGCACCGAGATGTCGAAGGCAAGGCTGGTCACCGCCAGCCAGACGTCGCCCGCGCCCGCATCGACATGCGCGTCCATCCCGGCGCGAAAATTGGCGACGTTACGATGGCTGACACGCACACCCTTGGGGGTGCCGGTCGAGCCGGAGGTATAGATCAGATAGGCGGGATCCTCGAGCGTGGCGGTATCTGTCACTGCGCCGTGCGATTGCGGGATATCCTCGATCCGCATCACCTTGGCGGCTGTTGTTCTCAGCGGCTCGGCCAGCAACCCCTCCAGCGCAGCCTCGGTCAGCACATGCGCCGCGCCGCTATCGGTGATGGCATGGGCAAGCCGCGCTGCGGGATAGTCGGGATCAAGCGGCACATAGGCGCCCCCCGCCTTCAAGATACCAAGCGCGCCGATCACAAGAGGCAGACCGCGCGCCGCGCAAAGCGCCACATGGGCGCCGCGCGCCACGCCCGCGCCTTGCAATGCGGCCGCCACGGCATCCGCTTGGGTCATCAGATCGGCATAGCTGAGCGATCTGTCCTCAAAGACCAGCGCCGTGGCGCCGGGCGTGCGCGCGGCCTGCGCCGCAATCGCGCCATGGATGGTCCGCGCGTCGCCCAGATCGACGGCAGCGCCGTGCCAGCCGTCAAGAAGGGCGCGGTCCGCCTCCGGCAGCGCAATATCGGTGCCGCCCTGCAACAGCTCATCCAGCCGCGCCGCCATGAGATCTGCCGCAGCGGGATCCAGCCGCGCGGCGTCCACCATCAGCTGGCCCTCGGGCAATAGAACGCTCAGCACCGTGCCGGGGATCGGCGCACCGGCTTCCGACAGGCCCACGGATGGCACGTCAAGGCCCGGCGCGCCCGGCAGGCGCAGCCCCAGATCGGCGGCCATCGCCCCATGCGCATCGGCATCGCGCAGCGCCGCGGGAGCGTCCTCGCTGGTCAGTGGAACCCATGGGGCCGCATCATCCGCCCAATCCCCCGCGCCGCGATGGGCAAGATAGCCCTCGCCGCCCGCGCTCAGCGCGGCCCATCGGGCAATGCGGCGCACGCCCTCGGCCCGGCTCAACCCCTCGGGCAGAGCGATGGCGCGGGCCTGCCAATCGGGCGCGGCCTCGCTGCGCCGGGCCAGAGGCAAGCCAAGCGGCTCGGCGGCGCTGAGCACGCGGCGCCAGTGATCCTCATGCGGAGCGAGAGCCGCGCGCGCGGCACAATCCACAGCGGGACGTGGCAGGGTGTCGCCGACGGCCACAGCCACTTCCGGCACCCGTCCGTCCATCCGCCGCAACCCCGAAAGGCGCAGCGCACCATCCGCGCACATCACGGTCAGCCAATCCGCACCCTTGGCGATGACCACACCCGGCGCGCCCGCGCCATGGGCAGGTTCGGCGGCAGGTTCGGCGCGACCCACTTGCACGGGCGTCTCGCCGATGTGAATGCGCGCGGTCGCGACCGGATTGGCGTGCCCCGCGAAGTCGAGCCCGCGCACCAGTGCCAGTGCCGCCTGCGCCGGCCCCATGAGATCCAGATACCACGCTGCTGGCGGCAGATCGGTGCGGGTGAAGACTTGGCGCCCAGTCAGATCCTGCGCAGCGCGGCGCGGTGCGGCAGAGGCCAGCTGATCGATCACCTCGCCAAAGCTGTCGAGCCCTTCGGCATAGCACCGCGCGTTCAGCGCATGTGCGGTGACGCCCCGCGGCATGTCAAAACTCCGCGCGACCAATATATCGCCCGCATCCACGCCGGCGGTCATGTGGTGCCAGGTCACGCCATGCGCGGCGCGCCCATTCAGGATCGCCCAGACCGGTGTGTTGACGCCCGCGTAGTCCGGCAGCGGCCCGTCGTGGAAATTGATCGCACCGCGCGCAGGCCATTCCAGCATCTCCTGCGGCACTATCCGAAGGTTCGCGATGCTCAAGAGCCAGTCGGCACCGCCCGGCACCAGAGCGGGCACATCCTCGATGCGCTCTGCCACTTGCACACCCGCGCCCTCGGCCCAGGCGCGCACGGCCTCGTCGCGCGTCGCGACTGCGTAAATGGCTGCCCCCCGCTCGATCAGCTGGGCACCGCAGGCGATGGTCAGGCTCTCGTCTCCGATGAGAACGCAGCTAAAAAGGCTCATGTCGGATCTCCTCCGCGCGCTGTTCGTTCGGCGGCAAGGACCGCCCGGCTGTCCGGGATCGCGCGCTGCGACCGGCACGTGACGCTGTGGCGCAGTCCGTGCATGATCAGATCCCGCAAGAAGTGCGGCGGATCGCGCCGCGTGCAGCCCGTCAGAACGCAGCGCACACGCCACAGCGCCTCGCCCAGCGCGCGCGCCACTGTCGCGGCAACCGCATAGGCGCGACCATGATTTTGCACGAAGTAATGCAGCCGCGAGTCGAACCAATAGTCCGGCGTGCGCGCCCAGTCGCGCATCCCCGTCGAGACCGAGCCCAGATGAACCGCCTCGGAGGCAGGCACATATAGGCAGGACCAGCCTGCACGCGCCGCGCGCAGGCAAAGGTCAGTTTCTTCGAAATAGAGAAAGAACGTCTCGTCAAAGAGGCCGATCTCGTCCAGCATCCGCTGGCGCAGCATGAGCGACGCCCCCGCGACCCAATCGACCGGTGCGGTCGCCTCGGGCACCGGGATCGGAACGACCCAGTCGCGCAAGAGCCGCGTGAAGAGGCCCGTGCGCACCGCGCCCTCGAACTCGCCCGGCACCGACGGAAAGCGAAACGCCGTGCGATGCAACGCGCCATCCTCGCCCACGATGCGGCTGCCTGCCATGCCTGCCTCGGGATGCGCCTCAAGCGTGTCGAGCAGAATCCGGATCGTATCAGGGTGCGGCCACGCATCCGAATTCAGGATATAGACAAAATCGGGTGCTGCCCCGCCCGGCAATCCCGCGCGCAGCCCCAGATTGTTACCCGCGCCAAAGCCGCCGTTGCGCCCCGATTGAAGCAGCGTGACGCGGTCCCAGCCGCGTGCGGCAATTGCCTCCGAGATCATCTGCCCCGAGCCGTCGCCCGCGGCGTTGTCGACGATGGTGATCGCGCCCCGCAGCCCCTCCATCGCCGTCAGAGCATGGCTGGCGGCCTTGAGGCTTAGCTCGGGCGTGCGATAGTTCAGCACGATCACGAGGATGCTTGGCATTCTAGGGTCCGTCACGTGATGCTTACTCCGCCGCCGTGCGACTGGCCCATCGCGGCGCGCTGCCACGGCGAGATGCCTTGTCCGCCTCCGCCGCGAGGGCGCTGATATGGCCCGCCAACACCGACACATTCGGCACCAGAACCATGCTGTCGTGATCGCCGGGCACCTCGATGACCGACACCTCCGAGCAGTAAGTCGACCAGCCATTGTCGGGAATGACATATTCGCGCGCCGCGCTGATCCATGCGCCGCCCATACCCCGCCAATGCCTGTCAAGCTTGGGCCGGAAGAGCGTCAGCGGCCCATCCCAGCGGGCCGGGCAATAGGCGGCGGCGGCAGCGCGAAACGCCTCTTCGATCGCGGCATTGTGGAAACTGCCGGGGGCCTCGGCGGGGCCAGCGCCGCGCCTTCTGGACAGCTCCCAGCGCAGGCGCGCGCCTGCCCATTCGGCCAGATAGCGCGGCCCCTTGCGGCGCAGTTCCTGCAGCTTGATCCGGGCCTTGTCGGCGCGGCTGAGCGCCGGGCGCTGCGGCAGCGGCGTGTCGAGAAGGGCGAGCAGGCCCACCTCCTGTCCCTGCTGGCGCAATTGCTGCGCGATCTCATAGGCGGTGATCCCGCCCCCCGAAAACCCCGACAGGTAGTAAGGCCCTTCGGGCTGCACGCGGCGCATCTCGGCGATGTAATCCGTCGCGGCGGCCTCCATCGTGCGGTGCGGGGCGGCGCCGCCCATAAGCCCGCGCGCTTGCAGGCCCCAGACGGGCCGGTCGCGCCCGGCCAACAGGGCAAGTTGACGCAAATTCAGCACATTGCCGAACATGCCGGCAACAATGAAGATAGGCGTCTGCGCACCTGACATATCCGGATGCAGCGGCACCAGATACTGAGGCGCATCATTGGCCTCGGTCTGCGCAAGCTCACCCTTTTCGGGCGCATCCGGCACGCTGCCACCTGCCACGGCGCCGCCTGCCGCGTCGATGCGCGCCGCCAGCGCCGCGATGGTCGGCGTCTCGAAGAGAACCGAAAGGGGGAAATCCACCCCGTGGCGCTGCTTGACCTGCGCAAAGAGACGCACCGCAAGCAGCGAATGCCCCCCAAGATCAAAGAAGCTGTCCTCGGCCCCCACGTCCGAAATCCCCAGAAGGCCCGACCAGATGGCGGCAAGGCTGGCCTCAGTGCCCTCCCTGGGCGCGATGTAGTCGGTATCCATCGAGGGACGCTCGAAACTGGCGCTGCTGCCCTTGGCATCCGGTGCAGTCGCCGCCTCGGCGATCAGTGCATTCAGATCAAAGGGCGAAATGGCGATGCGCGCCGCGCCGCTTGCGCGGGCAGACGCCAGCGCCCGGTGGAGCGCCTCTGCGCCCTCCTTGGCGGTGATGCCTTGGGCAATCTGGCGCATCAGGCGCTGCTCGGCCGGGGTCAGCGGAAGCGCCTCGCCAGCGGCAAAGTCGATCTCGGATGGGGCTGGCGGCGCGTCGAGCCTTGCCAGCGCCGAATGTGCAAGGCGACGCATGCAAAACCCCTCGGCCTCCAGCAGGACATCACCCTCCGGCGTCGCCAGCGTGATGTCAAATAGCGCCGTCTGCGCATCCCCGCCCTGTCCAAGGCGCACCCAACTGACGATGTCGGCGGGCAGCGGGGCATACATGCGCAGATCGGCATAACCCGCTGGCACCCACAGATCGCTGGCATCATAGCCCGCATGCAGCGCGATGGCCCACCCGGTGGCCAGATCGAGAAGCGCCGGATGCGCAAGCCAGCCAACCTCCAGATCCGCGCGATGCGCGGCGGGCAGCGCCAGATGTGCGATGCCCTCCTCCTCAGCCAGAGCCGTCCGCTGCACCACACGCCAGCGCGGGCCAAAGTCCAGATGCGCCTCCTGCGGCGACGTGAACTCTCCTTCGGCCCAAGGGCCGCAGCGCGCCTCGATGCCCTTCACGTCGATGCGCGGGGCGGCGCGCGTCAGGGGCGCGATCTGCGCCTCGGCGGTCGTCACCTCACCCGCGTGCCCGTCCAGAACGGCGCGGCGGTGGAGCGACAGCGCGCGAACGCCCTGCTCCGGACCCAACCTGAGCGCACCGGCCTGCGGCGCACCCGGCGCGGCGGCAAAGGGACGCAAGAAGTGCAAATCGCTCAGTTGGAAGGGGCAGAAGTCCGCGCCGCCAGCCATTGCCTCTGCCGCCAGCTCGATCACGGCGGTGCCGGGCAGCAGGATCTGCCCCGCCCGCGTACGATGCTCAGCCAGCACCCAGTCGGATTCGGGCGACAGCTCGAGCACGAAGCGCGTGCCGAGATCTGCCGCCTCAGCCACGCTTTGCAGCATTGGCGTGTCCAATGTGCGCGGCGCGTCCTCCTCGCCGGTGCGGCGGGCCATTGCATCCGCTGCCATTCCGATATCTGACCAGACACCCCAGTTTATCGCGATCACACGGGTGCGCCCGCCGCGCCGCGCAGCGGCCACGGCGTCGAGATAGGCATTGGCGGCGACGTAATCGACTTGGCCCGCAGGCGTGGTCAAGGTGCTGGTTGACGAGAAAAGGACCAGCATGTCGGCACTGCCATCGGGGAAAACCGCGTCGATGACGCGCAGGCCCGCGATCTTGGGCGCCAGAACCGCCTGCATGCTTCCCGCATCCTTGGTCAGAAGGGGCGCGTCGTCGATCACGCCCGCCGCGTGAATGATGCCCGCGAGCGGGCCGATCCTGGCCAGATCCGCACGCACCTGGTGCATTTGCGCCAGATCGGTGACATCGGCAGCAAGGCAGGTGACACGCCCGCCCAGATCCTCGATCTGGCGGATCGCGGCAATCTTGCGGGCCGTGCTGCCCGGAGTTTGCGCCATGCGCGCCCAGCTTTCGCGCGGCGGCAGCGCGCTGCGCGACAACAGCACGATATGCCCGCCGGCCCGCTGCGCGATATCGCGCGCGACGCTGAGACCGATCCCGCCGAACCCGCCGGTGATGAGGTAAAGACCGCCCTTGGCATAAACCGGCGGTTGCTCTGCCTCTGCGGCCTCCAGCGGGGTGGCACGCAGCACACGCTCAAGCCGCTGCTCGGCGCGATGTGCGGCGACGGTATTCGAGGGCTCGGCCAGCACCTCGCGCATCAAGAGGCGATGGCGATGGGCTGCACCCGCTTCGGCGGTGCGGCGGTTGCGGCGCGCGGCAGGCTCAGGCCGCTCGACATCGACCAACTGCGCGGTGAGGCCGGGAAATTCGCGGGGAATGACGCCGATGGGGCCAAGGACACAGGCCTTTTCCGGATAGCACGGCCCCTCGCCTGCCACGCGCAGCGCGCCCGAGGTCACGGCAATCATGTGGCAGCCGTCGGGCAGTTGAACCGCGCCAAGGGCCTGCGCCAGATGGGTCAGGCTATAAAGGCCATGTTCGAGATTGCGGTCGAAAAAGCTGGAGCCGGGGCGATGCGTCTCGCCGTCGGTGACACCCCAGAAATGCACGATGCGTTGGGGCAGACGGCCATCAGCGCCAAGCGCGCTCAGCAGCGCCTCATACCCTTCGCGCCCCTGTTCGGGCGACAGGATGTATGCCTCCTCATTTTGCCGCTGAAAGCTGTCGCCAGAGCGCACGACCGTCACCGTATGGCCTGCACCGCGCAGCGCCTCGGCCACCGGGGGCGCGGCACCCGCCTCATCGGCAAAGATGAGCCATATGCGCGGCGTGCCAAGGATCTCTTCGGTTTCGGTGTCGCAATCCGCGGGCTGGGGCCGCCAGCGCGGGGTATAGCCCCAGTCGCGCATGTCGGGCGTGCGCAGCAGCGCGCGGGCCTCTGCATGGGCGGGCTTGCCCGGCTCGATGAAATAGCGGCTGCGCTGGAAGGGATATCCCGGCAGCAGCACGCGGTTGCGCCGCGCGCCGCCCCAGATCTGATCCCAATCCGCCTCGATCCCGCAGGCCCAGAGGCGGCCGATGACCCCCAGGAAATGCGCGTCATCCGCCATCGCATGATCGGGGTGGCGCAGGGTGCTGAAGGCTTGTCCTGGCCTGACGTGCGGGCTCATCTGCGCCAGCGACGCCAGCGCCCGGCCCGGCCCCACCTCGAGAAAGACGGATGGGCGCGCGGCCAGCGCGTCGATGCAGCTGGCAAAATGCACGGTCTGGCGCAACTGCTGCACCCAATATTCGGGGTCCATCGCCTCTGCATCGCTCAGCGGTGCGCCGGTGCGGTTCGACATGATCGGGATCTGCGGCGCCGCAAGGCTCATCCCCTCGAGGTGCGCGCGGAACTGCGGCAGAATATCATCCAGCATCCGCGAATGGGCGGCGATATCAATGGCGACGCGCTGGCATTCGATGCCATCGCCCGCAAGGCGCGCGGCCAGCGCATCGAGCGCTGCCTGAGGGCCGGAAACGGCGCAGAGCCCCGGCGCATTGACGCTGGCAACATCCAGATCCGGGCCGACAAGCGGCGCAAGATCGTCCTGCGCCAAAGGTACGCTCAGCATCCCGCCCGCCGGGACGCTGTCAAACAGGCGACCGCGCAGATGCACGAGGTCAATACACGCCTCGAAGGACATCACGCCGGCCAATGCGGCGGCGGTATTCTCGCCCATCGAATGGCCGACCAGCGCATCGGGCTGCACGCCCCAGCCCAGCCAAAGCTGCGCCAGCGCATATTCCGTCATCATGATAAGCGGGAGCTGAACCGAGGGCCGCTTGAGCGCCTCTGCCGCGGCCGCCTCACCCCCCGGTTCAGGCAGCCAGAGCGCGCGCAGGTCATAGCCCAGCTGCGGCGCGAGATGATCGAGGCCCCGGTCCATCCATTCGGCAAAGACCGGCTCGGTCTCATATAGATCGCGGGCCATGCCGGGATATTGCGCGCCGCCACCCGGAAACATGAAGACCAGCTGCGGCGCGTCATTCGGCGCCTCATGGGTGTGAACGCGCAAGGGATCGGCTGCCTCCAGAAGGCTTGCGGCCTCTTCATGCGTCGCGGCAACCAGCACGCGCCGCTTGGCAAATCCGTGGCGGCCGTTCTTGAGCGTGTGGGCGATATCAGCGAGCGGCACGTCCTGATGCGCGCGCATATGTGCGGCCAAGTCCGACGATGCGGCATCGAGCGCGGATTTGCTGCGCGCCGAGAGCGTCAGGACATGATAGGGAAAATCACTCTCTTCCGAGGCGGCGCGCGCGGGCGCCTCCTCCAGCACGACATGGGCGTTGGTGCCGCCAACGCCCAGCGAATTGATGGCGGCGCGGCGCGGGCCAGCGTTGGGCGCGGGCCAATCCATCAGGTGATCCGCCACCGCAAAGCGACCCGCGGCAAAGTCGATGGCCGGATTGGGCGCCTCGTAATTCAGGCTGGGCGCAATCTGCGCGTGATGCAGCGACAGCGCCGTCTTGATCAGGCCGACAACGCCCGCTGCGGTGTCCAGATGGCCGATGTTACTCTTGACCGAGCCGATGTGGCAGGTGCCGCCAGCACCCGCATGCGCCGCGTTCAATGCGGCGACCTCGATCGGATCGCCCAGATACGTCCCGGTGCCATGACATTCGATGTAGCCGATGCTGGCCGGATCCACCTGCGCATCGCCGAGGGCGGCGCGGATGGCCTCCGCCTGCCCCTCGACGCTGGGAGCGAGATATCCGGCCTTGGCCGCGCCGTCATTGTTGATCGCCGTGCCCTTGATGACGGCCCAGATATGATCGCCATCGGCCACCGCATCCTCCAGCCGCCGCAGCGCCACCGCGCCCGCGCCGCTGCCAAAGACGGTGCCTTGCGCGCGATGATCGAAGGCATGGCAATGCCCGTCTGGCGACAGGATCTCGTTATCCTTGTAAAGATAGCCGCGCCCCTGAGGCAGCTCGATCGTCACGCCACCCGCAAGCGCCATGTCGCATTCGCCGCGCATCAGCGCCTGACGCGCGTAATGCACCGCCACCAGCGAGGTCGAGCAGGCGGTTTGCAGCGTGACACTGGGCCCTTTCAGATCAAAGACATGGCTGACGCGGGTCGACAGGAAATCCTTGTCATTGCCCGTATGACGCAAGAGGAAAAGGCCCACATCCTCGACCAGATCTGGATTGCTGCGGATATTGTCGCTGTAATAGCTGCCCTGCCCGCACCCGGCAAAAACGCCGATGCGCCCGGCAAAGCTGCGTGGCGCGTGGCCCGCCTGCTCCATCGCGGTCCAGGTGACTTCCAGGAATTTCCTGTGCTGCGGATCCAGAATGGCCGCTTCCTTGGGACCAAACCCAAAGAACTCGGCATCGAAATCGGCAAAGCCGTCCATCGGCGCGGCAAAGGGAACGTAATTTTTCTGTGCGATGCGCGCCGGATCCTCGCCCGCCGCGATCAGCGCGTCCCGGTCCATCTGCACGATGCTCTCGACGCCGCCAGACAGGTTTTCCCAAAAGCGCTGGAGATCGCCCGCCCCCGGAACGTTTGCCGCCATACCAACAATTGCGATGTCACCAGATACACTGCGACCGGATGCATTGCTGATAGGCGTGGCCAGATGGGAAGATGCAGCCATAAGATTAACCCCCCGTCGCCCCACACAAACACACGGGGTCAACCTACTCCATACAATAGCGCGCATTTATCGCGAAGAAGAGTTTTCTTCGAACATCAAGTTCATACTGTAAGCCACTGCAACCGATATACTTTTAGAAACCGTATAGACGTTAATATTGCAGTTGCGCAGGCGACAAATCACTGCTGAGAAACAAATTATGCATCCCGTTTCAACAATGGCACATTTTGGCCATTTTTCAAATGGAATCAGCGGCGTGTGGCCACGTCCACCTGGCCGATGACAACACGGCGACGCGGTGTCGGGTCGTGCGTGTCCGCCCGAGCGCGCATTTCGCAAAAGCCAACGATGGCCCCCGCCATCAGCCATGTGTAGGGCGTCAGGATCGCGTTCAGCAGCATGTCGATCATCGTGATCGAGAGCAATACGGCAACGGGCGCGACATATGGCGGCATCGGCGCCGCGCCCCTTGCCCCCATCCCCCACCAAAGCAGAATCAGCGGGCCACCGATCAGACCCATCTGGGCGAGATATCCCGCCCAGCCGAATGTGCCGAAAACGATGATCCACTCGCCGTCGGGGATGGTCAGGATTTCCCCTGTTTCCGCGTCACGCACCAGATTCCGGCCCCATCCACCCCACCCGAAGAGCGGTTTTTCATCCGCCCGATCAAGAAGTTGCTCTTCATTATCAAAGCGGAATTCCAGCGATTGCGCACGCTCGGGGCTGAATGCTTCGGCCTGCGCAAGGATCGCCTCGGTCGGGATCCAGTCATTGTTGCGCAGCATCGGATAGATCATCGCGATCATGGCGAACACAAAGGCCAGCCGCACCTGCATTCGGGCCGATGCAAAAAGGATGATCGGCGTCAAAAGCGCCGCATAGAGCAACGATGCGATGCTCTTGCAGAAAACCAGCAAGATGAGCAGATACAGCGCCGCACCCAGATAGCGCAGCCGGTCCGTCCCGGACGCGCCGCGCGCCAGCGCGATCGCGGCCATGGCCGCGCTCATGACAAAGAACGCGAGCCACAGGGCGTGGGGCAGGAAAACGATGGGGCGAAAGCCGCCCTGGCGCATCATCTGCTGAAAATCATGCTGGAAGAAGCCATAGACCCAAGTGTTTATCTGCGGGCTCAGCCGGATCTCGATCAGCGCCGGAATGGAATAGATCAGCGCGCCAATGACCAATGCAAGCAAGAGCTCGCGCAGCCCCTGTTCACTGGCCAGCAGGCTGCGGCCCAGAAAGAACGGCAAGAGCACGATGATCTGAGCCACCATCATCGACAGAAGGTCGCGCAGGCCAAGGCCCTGCAAGGATGCGCCCGGCATGGTGAAGGGGATCACATCCCCATTGGTCAAGACCGTCGGCACCGCGCCCAGCACGAAGACCAGAACAAGGATACGCATCCCCCAGCCCTCGGGCCACAGCGGCACGCGCCGCCGCAGATAAAAGACCGCAAGCGCAAAGGCGCAGATACTGGGGATCGAGGTCTTGTTCATCTCGGGCACCAACGGCAGGTCGAAGCCCGTCGACGGCGGCAGCACCAGATAGCCCCCGAGGATGCACCAGATGATCGCCCGCTCCCCAGGCAGGCGGCGGCACAGCAGGACGCAGACCAGCGGCCAGATCATCAGCATCAGATAGGCAAGTGCGTTGGGCATGAGGCGTCCGGCAGGGTGGCGACGCGGGCGTCTTAGCACGCCCTGCACCTCTTGTCGCCTGCGACGACATTTGCAATGCGGCGCAGCAAAGGTATGAAGGCGCAGCCCCGGCAAAGGACCCTGGCCGATGTTCCTGATCACCGCCAATGGCCGCAAGGTCGCCATCAGCCACCCGCGCCGCGCCGCGCTGCTCGAAGGTGTGCACGACCATCTGCGGCGGCGGGCGGGGTTTCGAATGGCGACGGTCAACCTCGATCATATGGTCCAGATCGGGTCCGATGACAGCTTTGCTGCAGCCTATGCGCAGCATGACATCATCGTCGCGGATGGGCGGCCCATTCGCTGGCTCTCGCAACTGGCGGGCGATCCCGTTGAGCTGATGCCCGGCTCGGACATGATCGTTCCACTGGCCGAGGTCGCGCGCGATACGGGGCGCCCCATCGCCCTCATCGGCAGCACCGAGGCCGTGCTAGGTGGCGCCGAAGCGTATTTGCGCAAACGGGTGCCAGGACTTGAGGTGGCCTATTCCCATGCGCCCGCGATGGGGTTTGACCCAAGTGGCGCGCCCGCTGCCGAGGTCTTGGGTGCGCTGGAGGAGTCAGGCGCCGGCCTATGCTTTCTTGCGCTGGGCGCGCCCAAGCAGGAAAGGCTGGCCGCGCGCGGCGCCGCGCTCGCCCCATCGGTGGGCCTCGTGTCGATCGGGGCTGGCCTCGACTTTCTGGCCGGGCACCAACGGCGCGCGCCGCACCTGATGCGGGCGCTGGCGCTGGAATGGCTCTGGCGGGCGATGACCAATCCCGCGCGGCTCGTGCCGCGCTATGCGCGCTGCGCGGCTATCCTGCCGGGGCTGGCACTGCGCGCATGGAAAGCGCGCTAGCGGCTCATTTGTATTCGATCAGGGCGCCGCGCCGCCTGCGCAGCCGCGCCATGTAGTAACGCAGCGCGCCGCCCGCTTCGGCAAATTTGCCCAAGACGTTAAAAAAGGCCCAAGGCCAATCGCCACTGCGCAGCCCCAGCCGCATCACCTGAGCGGGATAGACCAGCGCCACGAGGGCAAGGGGCGGCCAGATCAGAGTGCCCATGAAGATGGCTACCGGCAGGACCAGCCCCCAGATCAGCGCGCGCCGCCTCTCGGTCACCCAATGCCGCGCCGGGGGTGACCCGTGGCGCGCGGCGCCTTCGGCAAAGGCATAGCCCGCGCGACGGGCCCGGCGCCACCATTGGCCAAGACGGTGCATATCCGCATCATGCTGCGTCATCTCGGCATCCAGCCGGTAAATGCCCCATCCCGCAGCGCGCAGACGCAAGCACAGATCCGGCTCTTCGCCCGCGATCAGCGTAGCGTCAAAGCCACCCTCCGCCGCCAGCGGCGCGCGCCGCATCAACGCATCGCCGCCACAGGCGCGGGCGGGACCAACGGGCGTATTCCACTCGATATCGCACAGGCGGTTGTAAACACTCGCCTCGGGGCGCAGCTCGCGGCGTCGTCCGCAAACCACCGCCAGCGCGGGATCTGACCGCATCTGCGCCAGCGCAGCATCAATCCAGCCGGGCGCGAGGATGCAATCCCCGTCGACGAACTGGACAAACTCGGCCGTGCATCGCGCCAGACCGGCGTTGCGCGCCCGCGCGGCGGTAAAGGGCTGCGCCGTGTCCAACTGCACCAGCTCTGCGCCCTCGCGCAGCGCCGCCTCGCGGCTGCCATCGGTGCTGCCGCTGTCGACATAGATCACGCGTGCCACCTGCCCCTCGAGCGCGGCAAGGCAGGCGATCAGTCGCGCCCCCTCATTTCGGCCTATCACGACCGCCTCGACGGGTGGGGTCATAGTGCTTCGTTCCCGAACAAGGCGGGCGCCATCTGATCCAGGAAAGCGCCCGAACGGGCGTAGTCGTGCAGAACGCCAAAGGCGTTGCGCGCGATGCGGCCGCGGGCGGGCGCATCCTGCAACAGCCAGTTCAGACGCTCCTCGAAATCGCTCAAATCCCACTTGACCGGCACATATGTCTCATCCGGGATAAAGATGTCGGGTGCGGTGTCCACATGGCTCATGTCCTGCTTGAGCAAGGCCGCTCCGCACATGATCGCCTCATAATCGCGCCAGCAGACCTCGCCGTAGCCAAACGGGCTGAAGCAGACCTTGGAGGCCCTCAACTCGCGCAGGAAACGGTCATGGCGGATGCCAAAGCCGGTGACAGTCTGCACACCGTCGAGGCGCGCGACCGCCTCATCGCTGGCCCGGCGCATGGCGCTGTACCAAGGCGATCCCTCCACCGCGATGCGTGCATGCAGGTCATGCGGGCGCGCGCCATCTGGCATCCGCCCCCGGTCGAAGGCAGGCAGCAGAAAATCACCCGTCAGAAAGGACGGACCTAGATAAAGTTTGGAAAGGAAATCGTTGGGAATATTGAATATCTGCTCCTCATGGTCCAGATCATATGCGCGTCCGTAGTAGTCCATGAGCGTCGTGTCGCCATAGGTCGGCTCGCCGTATTTGCCCCGATCGCGCAGCAGATGTTTGGACACATAGGCATCGACATGCGGTCCGACCCGCGCAGCAAGGCGCAGATCGGTTGGCGCGAACCAATCAAGATAGATCAGACGCGCATCCTGATTGTGCTGGCGGACCTGCGAGACAAGCGCGTTTAGCGCCTCCTCCGATATATCAAAATGTGTTTGCAAACAGATTGTTGTCGCGCTTTTTAAAAGTGATGGATCAAGAGGCGCATCGACTGGCACCTCACGAATATCCGCATCCAGACGCTCACGGAATGACGGCGCGTAGTAGTGAAAGCCAAACAGTTGGCTTTGCGGGATGGGATGATCGACGGCCAGGAGCAGGACGCGCCTGGATGCCGCCGGATCAAACGGGCGCTGAAAGTCGCCCCGCCGCTTGCGCCCGTGGCGCGCACGTGCAAGCCGAAGGCCGAGATACTCGATCATGTCGCACCTTTCGTGATCACATCCGAAATCAGGCGTCTTGGCCGCGCGTCGGTCAGCCGGTCGGTGATACTGATGAGCCGGCGGGCGCGCGCCGCATCCAGCCCATCGAGGCACAGCGTGTGCAGGCGCAGCGCCGTATCCGGCCCACGCCTCAGCCGCGGCGGCACGCGGAGGAACGCGCGCCGGTCGGCCATGGCGCGCGGTCCCATGGTGGCGGTGATCCGCAGCACATCGGCCACGCTGCGCAGCTTGTGGCGGGCGCCGCCGCGCGATGCCGTAGGCGCGGGAAATCCAGAGGCAAAGGGAATGTCGGCAAAGCGCGGATAGGCCCCCGCTATCACGTCGTCGTGCAAAAGCTGATCGCGCGTCACGCTATAGGGGAGCGACAGGCAGAAGGCGGCGAAATCGGGATCGAGATAGGGGCAAAAGACCGTTTCAGCGGGCGACAGAATGGCGCCCGGCACAAAATTGATCTCGCGCCGCGTGCGGTGATACATCCAGAACATCTGATACGGGTCCGGCGCATCCGCATATTTGGCAATCGTGGCCCCGAGGTAATCGTGCACCTCATCGTCCATACCGGGTGACAGGATCGGCCCCGCCCCGCGCTCCCACTCGGGCGTCGAGATGACGCGTGCGTGCCCCTCCGTCAGCCCTCGGGCGATGCCGGTAAAATCCCCCTTTTCGGCCAGGCGAAAGAACGCCTCGGCGTCATTGTCCGGATTGGTCAGGATATCGCCTGCAATGCCGTCAAAGGCGGCGCCCCCCTGCTCCAGCATGTAATCGTGCAGGGGCATCATCTGCGCATGCTCATCCGCGCAAAGGCTGGTCATCACCGTGCAGCGCAGCGCATCGGCAAGGCGCGGGCGCGCATAACCCAGGACGTCATGGGCGACCCCACCGCGCAGGGCCAGCGCCCGCGCGGCCAGCGCCTCGCCATTCATTGCCTTGCCGTTATGATGAAAGGTCACGCAAGCGCGCGGCTCGCGGCCCTGATGCAGCATCTCAAGCAGGATATGTCGCGAGTCGCGCCCCCCGCTGAGCGGCAGGGTCAGCGGGGCCTCCCACGCGGCCAGAATCCGGGCCATTGCCTGCCGAAATAGCGCGGTCATCCCCTCGACTGCAGCCGCACGCGTGATGTCCTGCGCCTTGGGGATGGGTGCGCCTCCGGTGATCTCGGCGCGGCCCGCGCGCCATGTCAGCTGGCCGTTTGGCGGCAAGGTGCGCACATGACGCAGGGGCGTGTCGTCGTTGATGAACACCCCGATCCGGTGAAAGACGGCGAGCGCGCGCGGATCCTGCGCCGCGTCCGCCCCCGCCGCGACCAGCGCCAGAAGGGAAGGCGAAACCGCCAGAGTGCTGCCCTTCTGGTAGACGAAAAGACTATGGAAGCCGTGCACATCCACCTCGGCGCGCAGCGCAGTGCCATCCCAGTGCCAACCGGCAAAGAGGCGGCCCACCTCTTGCGGCAGATCAGGTCCAGACCGCCACGACCACTGGCCGGTAGCAGTGGCGATGCCATCCTTCATCTCAAGCCACAAAAGCGGCGCGCCGTAGTCGGTCTTTGCCATCGAAGACAACTGGTTCAAGGAAGGTGCCCTCGCCGCTGGGTTTTCCCCATCATAAAAGCAGGCGCGCCGCTACGCCGCAATCCATTTGGGCAGATACCGCGCGCTTATCGCCCGATCACCAGATCCGCGCGCAGGCCACCCAGCCTCTGAGATGTGCCCAGACGCAAGCTGCCGCCATGCGCGCGCGCAATATCTGTGGCGATCGAGAGGCCAAGTCCTACGCCCGGCCCCTGATCCTGATTGCGCGACGCCTCGAGCCGGGAAAAGGGGCGCAGCGCCTCGTCGCGGCGCGCTTCGGGGATGCCGGGGCCATCGTCCTCGACAGTGATGCGCAGGGCCCGTTCGCTGAGCACCATCGACAGCTCGGCGCGGCTGCCATAGCGCACGGCATTGCCGATCAGGTTTTCGACCGCGCGCCGGATCGCGTCGGCGCGCAGGGGCACGGTGCCCGATCCGATGATCTCATGCAGGCTCGCGGGGATGTTGGCGCGCACGCAATCCTCGGCGATGCGCCGGACCAGCGCCGCAGGATCGACCGGCTCGGCCTCGCCCTCGGTGGTTCCGCGCGCAAAATCAAGGAAGGCATCCAGCAATCGCTCCATGTCGCGCACATCGCGCAGCATCGGGTCCTTTTCCTCGTCGTCCTCCAGCATTTCAAGGCTCAGCTTCAGCCGCGTCAGCGGCGTGCGCAGATCGTGGCTGACGCCTGACAGCATCAATGTGCGCTGCTCGATCTGGCGGTCGATCCGCGCGCGCATGTCCAGAAATGCGCTACCGGCGGCGCGCACCTCATTGGCCCCCGAAGGACGGTAGGGCACGGTGCGCCCCCGGCCAAATGCCTCGGCGGCGCGGGCAAGCCGCGTGATCGGGCGCAGCTGATTGCGCAGGTAAAGATAGGCGATCAACGTCATGAGAACGCTGAAGAATAGCATGTTCACAAAGAGCTGGTGCGGATTGGAAGCCGAGAACCGCCGCCTGTCCACCGTCATGCGCAGCGCGCCATCTGGCGTATCGAGATACAGCTGAACAATCTGCGAATCCTGTAGATCAACCGAAATAAGGCGCGGCAGCAGAACCTCGATCTCATCAAGCAGGATGATGCCGGTGACGTCGTACCATCGGCGCAGGTTCTGCGGCGGGATCTCGGCCTCGTCCACCGGCTGCACCACGATCGAGAGGGCTTGCGCAATTGGCTCAGGTTCGCTCGCATCCAGCAAGAGCCGCACCTCGCGGCTGACGGAGGTCGTCATCTGGCGCGTGACCCCCTCGAAAAGGCGCTGCGCGGACACGACGGAGACGACCACAAGCAACGAGATGACCGGCAAAAGCAGGATCAGGAAGGCGCGGCCATAAAGGCCGCGCGGCATGGTGCGCTTGAGCCATCGAAAGATCATGGCCGACGCTACGCCAGCGGCCCTGACCGCGCAAGGCACGGCAGGGCCAGATGGGGGCAAGCGGCTCTGGACGGGGCTGGGGTGCCTCGGCTAGCGTAGCGGCTCGCCTTCTTTCCCGACCGGAGCTGCCCTGCCCGTGCCAGACACCCCCGCGCCCGCCACATCCGTCTTTGATCCGGTTCCAGGCCAGCCCGAGCAGATTGGCCCGGACCTGCGCCGCATCCTCGCGCCCAATCCCGGCCCGATGACGCATCGGGGCACGAACACCTATCTGCTGGGAACGCGCGGGATTGCGGTGATTGATCCCGGCCCCCAAGATGCCGGGCATCACGATGCGATCCTTGATGCGCTTGGCCCGGATCAGCGCATCACGCATATCCTTGTCACCCACGCGCACCGCGATCACTCCCCCCTCGCCAAGGCCCTTGGCGCCCGGACTGGCGCGCCCGTTCTGGCCTACGGCGATTCGGCGGCCGGGCGCAGCGCACTGATGGAGGATCTGGCGACAGAGGGGCTGATCGGCGGCGGCGAAGGCGTGGATGCCGGTTTTTCCCCGGACATGACACTTGCCGATGGCGCAGAGGTGGAGGGTGACGGCTGGCAGATCCGCGCGCTCTGGACGCCGGGGCATTTCGGCAACCACATGTGTTTTGTCAGTGCGGACAGGATATTTACTGGCGATCTGGTGATGGGCTGGGCCAGCTCGCTCGTCTCGCCGCCTGACGGGGATGCGGCGCAGTTCGTGGCCTCCTGCCAACGGCTTAAGGCGCTTGGCGCGTCGATCCTGCACCCCGGCCACGGCGCGCCGGTGACCGATCCGGCCGCACGGCTGGATTGGCTGATCGCGAACCGCGCCGCGCGCGAGGCCGCGATCATTGCAGAACTGTCAAAGGGTGCGGCAAGCGCTGCAACGCTGGCGGCGGCCATCTATGACGGCACACCCGCCAAGCTGATCCCGGCCGCCACGCGCAATGTTCTGGCGCATCTGATTGATCTCAGCGCGCGCGGCATAGCAGCGCCGCAGGGGCCGATACGGGCGGATGCGGTATTCGCTTTGAGCGAGGCCCCGGATGAACCGGGGCCCATGCCCGCTCAGCGGTAGAGCAGAACGGGGATCTTGGCCGTCTGGATCATCGCCGTGGTTGTCGAGCCGATGATGAGGCTCCGGATCCGGCTGTGGCCGTAAGCCCCCATGACGAGCAGATCAAAACCCTCTTCGGAGACCAATTTACCCAAGACCTCTTCGGGCTCGCCTGATGCGGTGCGGGGCGATGCGGTCAGATTTGCGGCGTGCAGCTTGGACACGGCCTCAGCGGCGGTTGCCTCGGCGCGGGTCTCGTCATTGCCAATGCACAACACACGGATATCGAGGCCGGTAAAGACCGGGCTGATTGCCATCTGATCGATTGCGGTCTTGGCGCTTGCGCTGCCGTCATAGGCAACAAGCACCTTTTCAATCGGCTTGAAGGCGCGAGAGGCGACAAAGACCGGCACCTTGGAGGTGCGCACGATCCGCTCAAGGTTGGAGCCAAGATGCCCCGTCGCATAGTCCGAGCCTTCGCCCCGTTTGCCGATGGTGATGGCGCGCACGTTGTCCTCCACATCTCGCACGGCATCCAGAATATCGCCCTTGCGCAGGCGCAGATTGACCTCGCGCACGCCGTCCTCTTCGAGGATCTTCTGGGCATCCTCGAGGATCGCATGACCCCGCGTCTGGGCCAGTTTGGAGCGCTGCGCGTCCAGCCTCGACAGCTCTTCGAGCAGGGCCGAGCGTGCGCCGAGGCCGAGCGTGCCCGACAGGTCCGTGGATTCCGCCCCCTCCCGGCGACCCAGGACATGCATGGCCTCGACCCCGACGTCTATCTTGCGCGCGATCCAGGCAGTGTGATGACAAACGCTTTTGGAGTATTCGGATCCATCCAGCAGTGCGAGTATCTTGTCCATTCGTTTCCCCCCTTAATGGCCCATCAGTTTGTCCATCGCGCCAGGCTTGTCATGAATGGCAAGCTTGTCGACGATGGTTTCGGACGCCTTGTTCATGCCGATGACCTCGACCTCCGCACCATCGCGGCGGAACTTGAGGATCGCCATATCCAGCGCCTGAACGGAGCTGATGTCCCAGATATGCGCCTGGGTGACGTCGATCACAACCCGGTCAAGGGCCTCGCGGAAATCAAAAGCATCCGCGAAATCCTCGGCCGAACCGTAGAACAGCTGCCCTTCAAGGACGTAGGTCCGGGTGCGGCCGTCCTTTGATAGCGTGGAAGAGATCCGGAAGAGCTGCGCAATCTTGGCGGCAAAGAAGATACCCGAGAGCAGCACGCCCACCAGCACGCCGATGGCGAGGTTGTGGGTGTAGACGACCGTGGCGACCGTCGCCAGCATGACGACGGTAGAGGATCTGGGATGTGTCCACATGGCCTTGATCGACGACCAAGAGAATGTGCCGATCGAGACCATGATCATGATGGAGACCAACGCCGCCATGGGTATTAACGCAACCAGATCGCCCAGCCCGACAACGAGGATCAGCAGCACGACCCCCGCAGTGAAGGACGACAGACGCCCCCGACCGCCGGATTTCACGTTGATGATCGACTGGCCGATCATCGCGCACCCCGCCATGCCCCCGATAAAGCCGGTGGCGGTGTTGGCGATGCCTTGTCCGACGCATTCCTGATCGCGGCTGGATTTCGTGTCGGTCAGATCATCGACGATGTTCTGCGTCATCAGGCTTTCCAGCAGACCCACGACCGCCACGGCGGCAGCATAGGGCAGGATGATCATGAAGGTTTCGAATGTCAGCGGGATTTGCGGGATCAAGAACACCGGAAGCGTATCGGGCATGGCGCCCATGTCGCCCACCGTGCGCACGTTGTCCCAGCCCATGACGACCACCAGGATCGTCAGCACGATGATCGTGACCAGCGGTGACGGTATGATAGTGGTCACACGCGGCAAGAGGTAGATGATGGCAAGGCCCAGTGCGACAAGGGCGTAGGTCAGCCAAGTCACGCCGGGATTGCCCAGGTTCAACTCTGGCAACTGCGCCATGAAAATCAGGATGGCCAGCGCGTTCAGGAAGCCCGTCATCACCGATTTCGAGACATAGCGCATGAAGCGGCCCAGTTTCAGGAAACCCGCCGCGATCTGCAACAGTCCGGCCAGCACGGTGGCGGCCAGCAGGTAATCAAGGCCGTGTTCGCGCACCAATGTGATCATCAGCACCGCCGTCGCGGCGGTAGCGGCCGAAATCATGCCCGGCCGCCCACCGACGATGGAGGTCAAAACCGCGATCGAGAAGGAAGCGTAGAGACCGACCTTGGGATCGACCCCGGCGATGATCGAAAAGGCGATGGCCTCGGGAATCAGCGCCAGTGCGACGACAATTCCCGCCAACACGTCGCCGCGGATGTTGCCAAACCATTGTTGGCGGTAGTCGTGAAGTGATATCATGTGAAAGGTCCAATACTCTGCGTCGGAAAGCCTGTAATGAGACGTCCCGGCGATGCATTCTGAGCAAGTAACTAGAGTTATCCGGCGGATCAGCGGCCGGAAGAGCCACCCGGTGTTTCGCCGGGTCCAAACGTTATTGTGGCCGCATAGACGCGATTCTATCGCGAATCTCAAGGGTCAATGGGGCATTCGAGGCTTTAGCGCGCGCTGCTGGCCGCAGGGCAACAAAGCGGCGCGCGGCATCCGCCAGAGGGCCGGATCATCGCGCGCAGCCCATTGCAAGGTTGAGAGCGGCGGCCCGCCCTCCATATAACACGGCAAGACCCAACATCATGACGAAAGGATATCCCGCATGACCGACGGCCCAGAGCTTCGCAAGATCCAGACGCAAGGCGTTCATCATATCACCCTTACAGGCGCCAACCGTCAGACCTCGATCGATTTCTGGGAGGGGGTGCTGGGAATGCCGTTCATCTTCGACCAGCCCAATCTGGACGACCCGAACGAAGGGCATCTCTACTTCGACCCCGGTGACGGGCGGCTCATCACCATCTTCACCAATGAGGGGCGCCGGCCGGATGCAAGTCCCGTTCCCGAGGCGGTGGGATCGCTGCATCATCTCGCGCTCAATGTCAGTCAGGCGACATTCTGGCAGGTGGCGGAGCGGCTGGATGCGCGGGGCGTCGCGCATTCTGGGCCCGTTGACCGCGGTTTCATGGATTCGATCTACTTCCGCGATCCGCTGGGCCTGCGGATGGAACTGGCCAGCTACCGCTTTGAGCCGCCAGAGGGCAGCCGCCATGCAGAGGTGATGATCGAGGCGCATCGCATCCGCGTCGCGCGCGGCGATCATCATATCGACAAGGCACATCTGGCCGATGCGATCGAATTGATCGTCGCGCGCGGCCAGCAGTCGTTGTCCGATGAGCGCGGCGCGCGAAACCCCTACGCGCCCCGGCGCCGCTGAGTGCCGCGCCAAAAAAAACCTGCGCCCCGAAGGGCGCAGGTCATTACCGTCACCTCGGCAGAGCGCCGATCACTCGGCAGGCGCCGCCTTGATCCGGTGCCCCTCGAGAGGGTCGTCATAGCCATATTCGCTCATATCCGCGATGGAGCGGTCGTTCTCTTGCCAGTCACGGATTTCATCGTCGCTGGCGTAGGGCGAAAAGAGGCCCGTCCAGGCATAGAAGATGCCGATGATCGGCGTCAGCCAGCAGGCGAAGGCCAACGGGATGTAGAGCAGGTTCTCGAAGTTGCCGTCGATCACGCCCAAACCAAGCGCCGAGATGACGAAGGCACCGCCCGCGTTCCAAGGGATGAGCGGCGACATCAGCGTGCCACCCTCCTCGGTCGCCCGGCTGAGGTTCAGCGTCGACCGGCCCATGCCGCGATACACCGGCGCATACATGCGGCCCGGTAGCGCGATGGAGAGGTACGGATCCCCTGCGACAAGGTTGGTGGCGGTCGACGTGGCAATCGCCGCCGTCTGGACACCCGCGAAGGAATGCACCTTGGACAGGATCTTGGCGATGATCGCCTGAAGGCAGCCCGTCCGCTCGAGCGCGCCGCCAAAGCCGAGGGCGATCAGGATCAGCGAGATGGTCCACATCATCGACTGGATGCCGCCCCGATTCAGCAGGCTGTCGATCTCGGTTATTCCTGTGTCTATGGAATAACCGCTATTGGCATAGCCGAAGACGTCTTGAAGCGTGGAGCCTTGTGCGATTATTGCGGTGAGCGCACCGGCCACGACACCTGCAAAAAGCGACGGAATTGGGGGCTTTTTCATGATGGCCAGACCGATGACCAGCAGCGCAGGCACCAAAAGCCAGGGCGAGATGGCGAAATACTCGTTCAGCGCCACAGTAATGCTTTCAATCCGCTCGAACGAAGTGCCGCCCTCCCCGATCAGGGCGTAGCCGGCCCAGATGTAGATACCGAGCGCGACAAGCATCGCAGGCACTGTCGTCGGCATCATGTTTCGGATGTGATCAAAGAGGTTCACGCCGGTCACGGCAGGCGCCAGGTTCGTCGTATCCGACAGCGGCGAAATCTTGTCGCCAAAGAAAGCACCCGAAACGACGGCGCCCGCAGTCCAATACATCGGAATGTCAAACCCCGCGCCAATGCCCATCAGAGCAAGGCCAATCGTGCCGACCGTGCCCCAAGACGTACCCAGTGAGACAGAGACGACCGCGCACATGATCATCGAGGCCGCGAGGAAAATCTGCGGCGACAGGACGAGCAGCCCGTAATAGATCAGCGTGGGCACGGTGCCCGACGCGATCCAGACACCGATGATCATCCCGACCACGATCAGGACCGACACCGAAGGCAGCGAGACGTTGATGACGCGAAAGACGCCGTCTTCCATGTTGCCCCAGTCGTGCCCCAGATAGAGACCGACCAGCCCGGTGATGGCCAAGCCGATGGCCAGCGGGATATGCGGGGTGAAATCGCCGAAATAGAACAGCTGGACCCCAAGGACCAGCAGTGTCAGCACGACAGGAACAAGCGCGAGGCCGAAGGACGGCTTGCGGGGGTTGATGTCATCCGATGACATGGGTTTCTCCTCTGTTGGGACCTCGTCCCGGCCTGTCGGCAGGGACAAGGATACGCCTTATGCGTCGGGCCTAATTGCCCGGCGTCATCGCTTCAGGTCGTTCAATTGTGATGCAAGATCACGACGTGGTGGCCAGCAGGCTGGCATTGCCGCCCGCAGCCGTGGTGTCGACACACAAATGGCGCTCGAGGATATAGCGATCGGGCGCGATGGTCTCGGTCACGAGCGGCAGGATCGCGCCCTCGCGCTCGGACAGTGCCACGCGAAGCTCGCGCGTCCAATCGGATGCGCCCGAAGCAGCCACGACAGAGAACCCTTCGAGCTCCTTGAGGAACTCAGGCTCCAGCGTGCCATCGAGCGCCGCGATGGGCGCACCGGCCGCCATGAGGGCGCCCGCCATGGACGAGGCCGCACCCGGCACGACGACCACCGCGCCGCACCCGGCACCAAGGGCTTGCAACGCCTGAGCCACCGCAACCTCAGGCGTCGGCCCAAGGCAAAGGACGGTGCCGCGCGGGAACATGCGCAGACGGTTGCTCTCACCCGTGGGGCCAGGCAGCGTCTGGGGTGTTGTGTCGAAGGCCGCCGTCTCGGCCAGCGCCTTGCGCACGATGCCGGTCCGGCCCGTCAGGGCAGCGCGCAGAATCGATACGCGGTCAGGACGTGCGCCCCAGTTGCGCGCGTCGATACGCGCCAGCGCGGCCTCGACCGCCTCGCGTTCGACAGGCTCGCCAAAGGGAACGGTTGGCGCGTCAGGCTTGCGCGTGCGGCGGAACCGCGCCAGGTAGTGCGGTCCACCCGCCTTGGGCCCGGTGCCCGAAAGCCCCTCGCCACCAAACGGCTGACTGCCGACGATGGCGCCGATCTGGTTGCGATTGACGTAGGTGTTGCCGACCTTGATGCGCTCGACGATCTGTTCCACGCGGTCGTCGATGCGGGTGTGCAGACCGAAAGTCAGGCCATAGCCGCGATCGTTGATCTCATCGACGACCTTGTCGATGTTGCGCGCCTTGAAGGTCGCCACATGCAGCACCGGGCCGAAGATCTCGCGCTCCATGTCGGCAATGCCGCTGACCTTGACCACGGCGGGCGTCACATAGGTGCCACCCTCGGGCGCGTCGAGCTTCTTGAGCAGGGTGCCCGCCTTTTCGTGCTGGGCTACATATTCCATGATGCCCTGCTGCGCCTCGGCGTCGATCACCGGCGATACATCGACATCCGTCGACCACGGATCACCGATCACCAGTGCATCCATCGCGCCATAAAGCATCTCGGTCAGCCGCTCCTTGGCTTCCTCCTGCACATAGAGCATGCGCAGCGCCGAGCAGCGCTGGCCTGCGGACTGGAAGGACGAAATCAGGATGTCGCGCACCGCCTGTTCGGTTAGAGCGGTCGAATCCACGATCATCGCATTCAAACCGCCTGTCTCGGCGATCAGCACCGCATCGGCGCCGGCATTCTTCGCCAGCGTCTTGTGGATGATCTGCGCCACCTCGGTCGAGCCGGTAAAGCACACGCCCGCGATACGCTTGTCGCTGGTCAGCGGGCCGCCCACGGTCGGGCCGTCCCCCGGCAAAAGCTGAAGCGCCGCCTCGGGCAGCCCCGCCTCGCGCATCAACTCGACCGCGCGCGCGGCGATCATCGGCGTCTGCTCGGCCGGTTTGGCCAGCACGGCATTGCCTGCCGCCAGCGCCGCCGCGACCTGACCCGAGAAGATGGCCAGCGGGAAGTTCCAAGGGCTGATGCAAACAAAGATGCCGCGCGGCGTGCCCGGATCCTCCTCGTCCAGACGCTCGGCCTCATTGGCGTAATAGCGCAGGAAATCGACCGCTTCGCGCACTTCGGCAATCCCGTCCAGCAGGGTCTTGCCTGCCTCGCGGGTCGTAATCGCGCACATTTCGGCGGTGTGGTCTTCGTAAAGGTCGGCGGCCTTGCGCAAGATTTCCGCCCGCTCCGATACGGACATGGCGGACCACTCCTCGAAGCCCGCCTCGGCGGCGCTCAGAGCGGTTTCAACCTCTTCGGGCGTCGCGTCATGCACAGTGCCGACCACACGGCTGCTGTCTGCGGGCGAGATGGCGTCGCGCGCCGGCCCCTTGGGCTTGGCTCCGCCGACGATCATCGGGCCGCCGGTCCACTTCTTGTCGGCAAATTCCTCACGCTTGGCCAGAAGCGGCAGGACCGACGCAGGCTCGTTGACGCGGAACCCCTTGGAGTTGCGCCGCTGCGGCGAAAAGAGGTCATGCGGCTGCGCGATGGTAGGGTTGGCCACCTGCTCGCCCAAGTGCTTGACCTCATCGACCGGGTCGCGCGAGATCGCAACTGAAGGGATCGAGGTATCGACGATCTGGTTCACAAAAGACGAGTTCGCGCCATTCTCGAGCAGGCGGCGGACCAGATACGCCAGCAGATCGCGGTGCGCACCCACAGGCGCATAGATGCGGCAGCGCGTGCCCTCGGCCGTCTTGACGATCTCATGCAGGGACTCGCCCATGCCATGCAGGCGCTGAAACTCGAAGCTGTCCTTGTCATTGCCAGCCATTTCAACGACCGCCGCGCAGGTGTGCGCATTATGCGTCGCGAACTGCGGATAGATCCGGTCGCGCCGGTCCATCAGCATCTGCGCACAGGCCATGAAGCTGAGATCGGTGTTGATCTTGCGGGTAAAGACGGGGAAACGCTCGACGCCCAGTTCCTGCGCGATCTTGATTTCGGTGTCCCAATAGGCGCCCTTGACGAGACGCACCATGATCTTGCGATCCAGACGCTCGGCCATGTCGTAGAGCGCCTCGATCACCGGCGCGGCGCGGCGCCCATAGGCCTGCACCACAACGCCAAAGCCGTCCCAGCCTTCCAACGCGGGGTCCGACAGCATGGCGTCGATCACGTCCAGAGACAGATCCAGCCTGTCCTGCTCCTCGGCGTCGATGTTGAAGCCGATGTTCGCCTTGGCCGCCTGCTTGGCCAACTCCAGCGCGCGAGGGACCAGCTCTTTCATCACAGTCGATTTATGGGTGTATTCATAGCGCGGATGCAGCGCCGACAGCTTGACCGAGATGCCGGGGGACGAACGCACGTCCCCCTTGGCCTGCTGTGCGATTGCCGTGATCGCGTCGGCATAGGCCTTTTGATAGCGCTTGGCATCGTCGTCGGTGCGCGCGGCCTCGCCCAACATGTCGTAGGAATAGGTATAGCCCTCTTCCTCATGACTGCGGGCGTTCTTCATGGCGTCCTTGATGTTCTGGCCAAGGACGAATTGGCGCCCAAGAATACGCATGGATTGCCCGACCGCCGTGCGAACGATCGGCTCGCCCAGACGCTTGACGAGGCCGCGCAGAACGCGGGTCGGCCCCTTGGGATCATCGTCCAGAACGCGGCCCGTCAGCATCAGCGCCCAAGTTGAGGCATTGACCATCGACGACGATGAGTGTCCTAGGTGCGCGCCCCAGTTCGATGGCGCAATCTTGTCCTCGATCAGATCGTCGATCGTTTCGGCGTCCGGCACGCGCAAGAGCGCCTCGGCAAGGCACATGAGACCGACGCCCTCCTCGGTCGAGAGGCCATATTCTGCCAAAAACGCCTCCATCATGGAGGGCGATGTTTCCTTGCGAACCCGGTCCACATATTGGGCGCCGCTTGCGGCAACCTTCTTCCGGTCATCGTCTGAAAGCTTGATCTGCTGCATCAACATCTCGACGACGTCGGCCTCGTCAGCAACATATCTTTCACGAATGCGCGCACGGAATTTGTCGTCGATAGTGGTCGATGGGCTCGCTTGATCTTCCATGCGGTGTATCTCCGATCATTACTTTAACCTTTAAGGCTATAAGTAGAACATAATGTGGTCAAGCAAGCTTGCCAGCGCTGTACAAGGCACTTGAAGCATCGGCTTTGATGTTGATGCCGGTGCTTTTCCAGCCCGCGCAAACGCGTGGTTCGGCTGCCACATGACGGGCAGCAGAGCCAGGTAGCGCCCCCCTGCCCCGATGCGGCAGCACGGACTGCGAAAGCAGATAAATGCCGACCCGCCGACGTGAAAAAGCATGTTTCCGCTCAGGTATTTGCGGCCCTCTGATAGCTGGCATATGTCGATGTCAACCGAGCGTGAAATGCCCGGTCAATTACGAGCAAAAGACGGAGACCGAACATGAAACTTTCAAAAAACCTCAGTGCAATGGCTCTCATCGGCCTGATGGCAGGCGCAGCACCAGTGGCTGTGGTCGCACAAGACCAGCAGAATTCATCGGCAGAAGCCGAGGTCTCGAGCAGCGAAATCGATGCCTTCGTCGTTGCCTTCAATGACGTGCAGAAAATCGATCAGGAATACGGCGCGCAGATCGAGCAGACGACAGATGAGGACAAGCTCCTCCAGTTGCAGGAAGAAGCCCAGATCAAGAAGACCGAAGTCGTCGATCAGACGCCCGGGATTAACGTCGACCGCTATGTCGAGATCATCACCCTCGCACAGACCGATCAGGAAGTGGCGGCACAGATCGTGGAAAAGCTGGAGCAGTAAGCCCGCCAGACTTTCGCCCACCATCAAAGAGAAGCCCATCGTGCAGACTGCGCGATGGGCTTTTTTAATTTTACAAGAATGCTCGCGCGCCTTTACGGCAGTGGGCCCTAAGAATGCCCACATGTCTGAGACGTCACTATGCTGAGTTATGGCAGCGTGACGTCAAATTCGATTGTCGAGCGTCCATTGTCTGAGGTCGGCAAGATGGCGATCTTGGCGTTGATAATCGCGTCGCTGGAAAATTCAATCGTCTCGTCCAGTACGTCATCCTGTCCTTGATTGATGGTATACCCGGCCTCTCTCAGTGCATCCTCCCACTCTTCAAGCAATTCGAGCGCGTCACGCTCGGTGCTCATCGAGAACATCCGGATGGTCGATCCTATCGCCCGATCCATCAGCACCTCACGGTCTTCCGGCAATTCAATCTCTTCCGGCAGCCAGTCCGGCTGATCCTCTTCTGCCTGCAAGCCTGTCGCCAGCGACAAGCTGAGCGCCGATGTCAGCATCGCGCCGCGCAAAACATTGGTCATACGTCCCCCGACAGGGGCCGCCGCGATGCTGCCAAGAGCGCTCCGTAAAAGCGCGAAGGCAGCCATTGAATTATTGAGATATATTTTCATAACCGGAAGATAGGTCGCATGCTGGGGGTTGGCAATCACGTTTCCCGGGGGTGCGGCTGGCATCCGCTCAATACCGGATCCTGCGCCTGCGCTTTGGCCGTCATCTCGAGCCGTCTCGATGCCCAAATCCACCCTGACCGCACAGGCGAGACCCAAGGGGCGATCAAAGGGTTAGGAAAGCGGCTAGCACAACGGATATTCCCGACCGCGATCCAGGAGTTTCGGTGCGTAAACCCGTCCCAGCCTTATCGATGCTAAATGCTAGCGTTAGCGCCATTGGGGAGTTGAAATCCTGATCGCCAAGCAGGACTACAGCAGCACCAGGTCTCCGAGCAGCGCGCCGAGAGGATGTCGCGGGTCTGCCAACGCAAGCACGATGGTCAGGTGGTTGAGGTCGGCTTCTGTGCGGCAATCGACATCCTGTCCTTGGTCGCGCAAAGCACTTGAGAAGCGTGTCGCCTGGTCGTGGAACGGCAGCGTTTCATTCTCGCCACGCGTTACAATCCGGGGGCCGCACGGTAGCTGGGTCGAGGAAAGAGGCGTCCAGCTGGCACTTTCTTCGGGTGTCATCTCCGCTTCATCTTTGAGGAAGCTGTCTGGAATGCCGGATAAATCGTAGATGCCACTCACCAGCAGCATTCCCTTTATCGGCGGGACGTCGGGAGGCCCATCGTCCGCCGGCGAGCGGGCCGCCAGAAATGATGCAAGGTGCGCCCCCGCCGAATGGCCGCTGACGCTGAAGCGATCTGGGTCTGCTCCGAATTCGGTTGCTCTGCTTGTCACGGCGCGGGCTGCCCGGCGTATCTGCCCGACGATTTCGCCAAGTCGTGTGCCGGGCATCAGGTCGTACCCGACGATTGCCGCGATCCCGCCCGCTGCAATGACCGGACCGGCTACGAGCGTATTCTGGTCCTTCGACCCGGCACGCCAGTAGCCGCCATGCACGAACATGTTGATCGGCGCACCGGCCACAGGTCGCGGCGGCAGCACGATGTCGAAGCATTGCCGCGGCGTGTCGCCGTAGGGAATGTCGCGGAGCATATCGCTCCTTGCTGCAAGCTCGCGGCTGCGCGCTGCGGTCTCTTCCATGATTTCGTCGAAATCCGGAACGAAATCCCGGTTCCGGTACAGATCCTTATCAGCCATACCCAGCACCTCCTTAAAATTCCGCAGCGAGGATGCCGTGAACTCCACCCTCCCAAGCCCACTTTGTGTCACGCCACCGAAAGGGGCGGCAATGTGCAAAATGATCCCGTGATTGATGCCGATCATCTCCGCTTCTATTCTGCGACCGATGCCACTCCTTCAGTTCAGGGATAGGGCTGCGCGATCGCCGCTGAAGGCGGCCCCGACAAGACGGCGCATATCTGGCAGCGGCAGCGGCCTTGGATTGTTCTCGATCAGTCTTGCAATCCCGCAGGACTGTTCAGCCACCCAGTCGAGACGGTTTTCCGCCAGCCCGAGGTCGTCCAGGCTTGCAGGAATGCCGATCCGTGCGAACAGCTCTGCGATGGCGGGTACGACCTCGGCTCCGCAGGCCAGATCCATGGCGCGCGCCATCTCGTTCAGATGCGGCCCGATCTCGGGCGTGTTCCATGCCATGACGTAGGGCATGAGGCAGGCCACTCCAGATCCATGGGCTGTATGGGTCAGCGCGCCCACCGGATACTGGATCGCGTGCGCAGCACCGGTCCCGGCGACGCCAAATGCGAGGCCGGCCATCGTTGCACCCATCATGGTCTGCTCGCGCGCTGCACGGTCCTGTCCGTCCTTGAAAGCCGCTTCCAGCCCGCGCCATAGCAGCCCGATCGCGCCAAGCGCAAAATGATCTGAAATCGCGTTCTTTCCGACAAAAACACGCTCTTGGGCGATGCCCGGCACAGGCTCTCGGCGGATGGCGGTGAACGCCTCGATTGCGTGGGTGAGCGCGTCCGCTCCGGCGATGGCGGTCAGACCCGCAGGGCAAGTCATGGTCAGGTCAGGGTCGCAAATCGCGATGGTCGGCACGATATAGGGACTTGAAATTCCGACCTTCAGGCTTCGCTCGGAGTCGGAGAGAACGGCGACAGGCGTAACCTCCGACCCGGTTCCCGCAGTCGTCGGGACAGCAATGAGGGGGAGCACCGGTCCGGGCACCTTGTGCTCGCCATAATAGTCCTGCGGACGGCCGCCATGAGCCAGCAGGATAGCCACGCATTTCGCCATGTCGAGGCAGGACCCCCCTCCGATACCTATTACAAGGTCCGGTGCGAAGTCACGGGCAGCCTCGGCACTGCGCACGGCCGAGTCGACCGGCACATCAGGCATGGTGGAGCTATCGACCATAAGCTCGATCCCTGAAGTCCGCAATTCGTCCATCATTTCGCCGAACGTTGTATCGTCTGCAAGGCGCGCGTCAGTGACCACCAGCGCCCGGTTGCCGAGGCCCCGCGCGATGCCGCCAAGCGATTTGCGCTGCCCCGCACCGAACATCAGTTCGCGCGGAGCGCGCAGTACTCCAAATAACGTCATGGTTCTGTCTCCCTTTTTCATTCAGGCGGCCGCGAGGTGCGCCAATGTTTTGTAGAGGTCCTCCGGCCCCTCGATGCCTTCGCGAAGTGCGTCGGCGCGGCGTCACCGGGCGCCATCTCCAGGGATCGCAACCGGTCGGTCCGGGTCGTCAGGGCGCGAGGCGCGCAACCGACTGCAGATCCGCGTGGCTCGGCAGCGCCCCCTTGTTTCTTTAGCAAGGTCACAACGCTGGCGTGCAATTCCTCCCCTGAAAACAGCACTTTGGCCCTAATCTGAATCATATCGTATATGATAATGTATTTGACATCCGATATTCTATGTGGTCGAAATTGGGGCCTGTCAAGTCGCGGGACAAACTCGGGAGGGGGACAATAATGGCAACAGCCGCTGAACGCGCCGGCAAGTCGGGACCAATCGCAAGGTCCAGCATCGTCGACGATGTCTACGACAGTATTTACCAGCGATTGATGTCACTCGAGATCTCGCCTGGATCCCGCATTCCAATCGAGACACTCGCCCGAGAACTTGCCGTGTCGCAGACTCCGGTGCGTGAAGCCCTGAGCCGCCTCGTCAGGGAAGGACTTGTTCGCAAGGCCCATCTGATCGGTTACTCAGCCGCTCCGCAGCTGACACGCAAGGAGTTCGATGACCTTTACACGTTTCGCCTGCTCCTTGAGCCCGAGGGTGCCCGGCTCGCCTGCCGCAACATGACAAGCGAGGGCCTGGCAAAGCTCGAAGAAACCGCTGCCGATATGGAGCGTGGCGAGCAGCCAGTCGACCGCAACAGCCGGTATTCCCGCTTCGCCCGCACCGACGCGCATTTCCACGAAGAGATCTTGCGGATTGCCGACAACGAGGTGATGCGTCACGCGCTCGTAGATCAGCACGTCCACCTGCACATCTTTCGCCTGATGTTTCATTCCCGCGTCACGCAAGAGGCCTTGGAAGAACACGAGAACCTGCTTGCCGCGTTCCGTGCCGGCGACGAGCACGCCGCGCATGCGGCAATGGTCGCCCATATCGAACGCTCGCGCGATCGCCTGCTGGCGGCCTTCGAATGACTCACGCTGATGCCATCAATGTCGCCCGAGCCATGAGTGACGCCCCAGTAGTGCTGCGTGCCGAAGCTCTCAGCAAGGCTTATGGTCCGATCACGGTCCTGTCCGACGTGACGTTGGATGTCCGCGCGGGTGAGGTTCACGCGATCATTGGCGAGAACGGCGCGGGCAAATCCACCCTGATGAAGCTTCTTTCCGGTCACGTTCGTCCCACCGAGGGGCATATCGCCATGGAAGGACATCGCGCCGATTTTGCCGATGCTGTCGAGGCTGAATCCGCCGGCGTGGTGCTGGTTCATCAGGAAATCCTCCTCGCCCCAGACCTGACCGTGGCACAGAACCTGTTTCTCGGGCGCGAACTGTCACGGGGTCCGTTCGTCGATGATCGGACCATGAACCGCCGCACGGCCGAGATTCTGTCGCGGATCGGGGCATTGGCGCATCCGCGTGATTTCTTGTCCGACTTGCCGCTCGCCCAACGTCAGCTTGTTCAGATCGCTCGCGCGCTTCTTGAGGACCGCAAGGTGGTGATCCTCGACGAACCGACAGCCGTTCTGGCCAATGACGAGGTCGCGGCGCTGATCGACATCGTTCGCGACCTGCGCGACCAAGGCGTCGCAGTGCTCTACATTTCGCACCGGCTGGAGGAAGTCGAGGCCCTCGCCGATCGCGTCACCGTCCTGCGCGACGGCAAGATGATCGGAACCTGGCCCGCCGAGGGACTGAGCCAGCGCGAGATGGCCGAATTGATGGTCGGCCGTGAGCTGTCGATGCTCTACCCGGCCAAGCGGGGCCTTTCTGCCGCTGATCCGGTGCTTGAGGTCGAAGGATTGTCCGTCGACCACGGACGCACCGAGGGATCATTCGTAGTCCGGCCAGGCGAGGTGCTTGGCATCGGCGGGATGATCGGAGCAGGCCGCACCGAGCTCTTCGAGGGATTGATGGGCCTCCGCCCGTCGGCCGCAAAACGGGTGGCTCTGCATGGCAACACCGTCGCTCACCGAGACGTGCGGTCTCTGATGGCGCGCGGGCTCGTCTATCTGACAGAGGATCGCAAGGGCCGTGGCCTGATGCTGGACAAGCCGTTGGCGCAGAACGTGACCTTGCAGGCGCTCGACGAGGTCAACCCGGGCGTGATCCTCAACCGGACGAACGAAGCCGAACAGCTAAGGTCATCAATCCGCGACTACGACATCCGCGTCAGATCGCTCGACCTTGATGCCGGACAGCTATCGGGGGGCAATCAGCAAAAGCTGCTGCTGGCCAAGATCATGATGACTGACCCCTCGGTAATCGTCATCGACGAGCCGACCCGCGGCATCGACATCGGCAACAAAGGTCAGATTTACCAGTTTATCGACGGGCTTGTGCGCAAGGGCAAAGCGTGCGTCGTGATTTCCTCCGAGATGCAGGAGCTGGTCGGTCTATCCGACCGGGTCCTCGTGATGCGCTCTGGACGCATCGTGGCCGAGTTGGCTGGCGCGGAGATCACCGAACAGAACGTCATCTACGCCGCTGCCAGCGGCAGCAACCAACACCTGGGAGCCCCGATATGAGCGCCACAGAAGCAGACGCCGCGCAGGACGCATCCAAGACCAAGCGTGCCGGCATCCGTTGGGGCGCGCTCGCGCCGTTCATCGCACTCGCCATAATCTTGATCGCGGGCGCGCTGATCAATCCGAACTTCCTTGCGATGAACAACCTGATGAACGTCATCACCCGCACATCGTTCATCGCGATCATCGCAATTGGAGCGACTTTCGTAATCGCCTCGGGCGGCCTCGATCTTTCCGTCGGCTCGATGATGGCCTTTGTCACCGGCATCATGATCATCGCGATGAACTCGATGGTACCTATGCTGGGTGATTGGGCGATCCTGGCCGGTGCCGGCGTGGCGTTGGTCGTCGGAGCGCTCTGCGGCTTGTTCAACGGGCTTGTGATAACGGTCGGACGGATCGAGCCGTTCATCGTGACGCTTGGAACGATGGGCATCTTTCGCGCCTTCACAACCTTCATGGCCGATGGCGGCTCGCTGCCGATCGACCGTTCCCTTCGCGAGGCCTATCGCCCCGTGTACTTTGGCGATTTCCTTGGCGTCCCCTACCCTGTCCTGATCACCCTTGTGGTCATCGTTTTGGGGTCATTCCTGCTCTACCGGACCAAGTATGGCCGCAGGGTAACGTCAGTGGGCTCGAACATCGACGTGGCGCGATTTTCGGGTGTCCATGTCGGGCGCGTCCGGACCATGGCGTTTGTCATTCAAGGCGTTTGCGTCGGTATTGCGGCGATCTGCTACGTGCCGCGGCTGGGTGCCGCCACGCCCACCACCGGCCAGCTTTGGGAGCTTCAGGTCATCACAGCGGTCGTTATCGGCGGCACGTTGCTGCGTGGCGGCAAGGGGCGGATCTGGGGGAGCGTTGCAGGCGCCCTGATCCTCGAGGTCATTGCCAATGTGATGGTCCTGTCGGACCTGGTGTCGGAGTACCTCGTGGCAGCAGTTCAGGGGGCGATCATCATTATCGCGATGCTTGCGCATCGTTTCACGAACAGTCGCTGAACAGACGACTGAAATTCCAAGGGAGGAAACTACCATGACCAAATACAGACCGAACGCAAGGATGCTGATGTCCAGCGTCTTGCTGGCCGGGAGCACGCTTGCCAGCGCTGTCCATGCCCAGGACATCGAATTCACGGTTGCCGTGTCGATCCCAGCGGCAACGCATGGCTGGACTGGGGGCGTAGTGTATCACGCCGAACGCGCGGAGACCGAGATCGAGGCCGCGTTTCCCAACATCGACGTTATCGTCTCCACGGCCTCGTCGGCCACGGCGCAGGTGTCCGCACTGGAAGACCTGACGGCCACCAACGATCTCGACGCGCTGGTGATCTTGCCGTTCACCTCGGAAGAGTTGACCGGCCCGGTTGCACAGGTGGCCTCGGAAGGCACCTTCATCACGGTCGTCGACCGCGGCCTTGCGGATGAATCGATTCAGGATCTCTATGTCGCTGGCGACAACATCGCAGTCGGCGCGAACACAGCGACCTGGCTTACCGAGCAACTCGGTGGCGAAGGTCAGATCGTGGTCCTGCGCGGCATCCCGACCGTCATTGATGATGAACGGATCCAGGGGTTTACTGAAGTTATCGAAGAGACCGACATCGAGATCCTCGATATTCAGTATGCAAACTGGAATCAGGATGAAGCCTTCACGCTCATGCAGGACTACCTCGCCCGTTACCCGCAGATCGATGCGGTCTGGGCCAACGACGACGACATGCTGTTGGGCGTGCTCGAAGCGATCGACCAGGCAGGCCGCGAGGATATCAACTTGGCGGCAACGGCATGAAACAAGTCGTCGAGATGGTGATGGCCGAGGACGAGCGGACACCGATCTCTACCCCCTACCCGCCGTCCATGATTGCGTCCGCTCTCTACATGACGGCTGCACAGTTCGCGGGCCAAGCACCCATGCGGGGATCTTTCCTGCTCGACGCACCGCTGATCACGCCGGAGAATGCAGACCAGTTCTACTTCCCCGACTCCCCATTCTAAGACACTACAACGCCCGCGCAGGCACAGCTTGCGCGGGCTCAACAGACAGCT
The DNA here is from genome assembly GCF_037083805.1 of Roseovarius sp. D0-M9. Taxonomy (NCBI): domain Bacteria; kingdom Pseudomonadati; phylum Pseudomonadota; class Alphaproteobacteria; order Rhodobacterales; family Roseobacteraceae; genus Roseovarius; species Roseovarius sp. D0-M9. The sequence goes on from NZ_JBAPKZ010000014.1 coordinate 85,532, forward strand.
AAAGGAGGCGAGTTATGAGCGGCAAGAAGGTCCTCATGCTGACCGGTGAATTCACCGAAGAATACGAGATCTTTGTCTACCAGCAGGGCATGGAAGCGGTTGGCCACACCATTCACGTGGTGTGTCCCGACAAGAACGAAGGTGACCTGATCAAGACCTCGCTCCACGATTTCGAGGGCGATCAGACCTACACGGAAAAACCAGGGCACCTTGCGGAGATCAACAAGACGTTCTCTGAAGCCGAGGCTGAACTCGACAGCTACGACGCCGTCTATTGCGCCGGCGGGCGTGGGCCGGAATATATCCGGACCGACCCGCGCATCCAGGCGATCGTCCGGCATTTCCATGAGACGCAGAAACCGATCTTCACGATCTGCCATGGCGTCCAGATTCTGATGGCGGTGCCCGAAGTCCTGAAAGGTCGTAAGGTCGCTGGCCTTGGAGCCTGTGAACCCGAAGTCACCGCAGTCGGCGGGATCTATGTCGACTTGGGTCCGAAGGACGCGCACGTTGATGGCACGATGGTTTCTGCTAAGGGCTGGACCGCCCTTGCCGCCTTCATGCGCGAATGCCTGAAAGTGCTGGGGACAGAGATCAAGCACACCTGATGTGCCATTCAATGGCGGCGTCTGCCTTTTGAGCAGGCGTCGCCACCGGTCACATAAACCCCGTCTGCCAGCGTCGATCAGACATGTGCGCAACGGGATATCGGCCAGCCACTCCGCTTCGACGGCGAGCATCGATCCTCGGACAACCGCAAGCGGAAGGGCAAAAGGGCGCACGTTCGCGCGACGGATAAGGCACTTCGACCGCTGCCGATATACCTGCTAGCCGGAACCACTCGCCCACGCCGGGCGTTAATCGTTTCAGGCAATACAGGAGATCCCCAATGGCATCGCGCGCGCTTTGGAAGGGCCAGTTGCGATTGTCGCTGGTTTCGATCCCGGTCGAGATCCATTCGGCGCGCCGGTCGGATCGCAAGATCACCTTTCGCCAGATCCACAAGCCCAGCGGCATGCGTGTCCGGTACGAAAAATCCGTCACCGGCGTCGGCCCGGTAAAGTCCGAGGACATTATGAAGGGCTATGAGGTCAGCAAGGACGAATATGTCCTGCTCGAGCCCGACGAGATTGATGCCATCAAGCTGGAGACCAAGAAGACACTCGAACTGGTGCAGTTCGTGGACGGGGCGGAGATCGCGCCGATCTGGTTCGACAGGCCCTATTATGTCGTGCCCACAGACGATCTGGCCGAGGACGCCTACCGCGTCGTGCGCGATGCGCTGCGCAATTCGGGCAAGGTGGGGCTGGGCCAGTTGACCATGCGGGGGCGAGAAGCACTCTGCGCGATCCGGCCCTGCGGCGACGGGCTGCTGATGGAGACACTGCATTACGAGGATGACATCCGCGATGCCGAGCCCATGTTCTCCGGCATCGAGGATGATCCGGCCGACGCCGACCTGTTGCAGGTGGCAACCGAGTTGATCGACCGCAAGACCGCGCCATTTGATGCGGGCGCGTTCGAAGATCACTACGCCGCCGCCTTGCGCGATCTGGTAGACCGCAAGGTCAAGTCGCGCAAGACGCCCCGTGCCACCACAGATGAGTCTGACGAGCGACCCGAGGCGACGAACGTGGTGGACCTGATGGATGCGCTGCGGGCAAGCTTGAAAGGCTCCAAGGCTGGCGGAAAGGCATCCGCGGCCAAGCCTGCGGCGGGCAAGGACACGCCGGACAAACCGTCCAAGAAAACCCCCGCCAAAAGCACGGCCAAGTCTTCTTCCAAATCTTCGTCAAAATCTACAGCGGCTGGTCGCCGCAAGAAGGCGTCTTGAGCAAGCTCGAGACCTACCGCGCCAAGCGCGATTTTGCCCGCACGGCCGAGCCGGATTCGGACGTGATCGCGGCGGGCAGCAGCCAGTCCCGCTTTGTGGTGCAAAAGCACGATGCCTCTCGGCTGCACTATGACTTTCGCCTTGAACATGACGGTGTGCTTTTGTCCTGGGCCGTCACGCGGGGCCCCTCGGGCGATCCCGCGGAAAAGCGTCTGGCGGTCCGGACCGAGGATCACCCGCTGGACTATGTCGACTTCGAGGGGACGATCCCGAAAGATGCCTATGGCGGCGGCACCGTGATGCTCTGGGATCAGGGCTGGTGGCAACCGCTGCATGACCCCGCAGAGGGATTGGACAAGGGCAAGCTGCATTTCATACTGCACGGAGCACGGATGATGGGCGGCTGGGTGCTGGTGCGCCTGCGCGGCAAGGCACGCGAGACACGCGAGAACTGGCTGTTGTTCAAGGAGCGCGACAGCCATGCCGGGCGCAGTCCCGACGGGCTGCTGAACCGCCATCGCACCAGCGTGACAACAGGGCGCACGATGCGCCAGATCGCCGCCGGCAAGGCAGTGGTAGGCAATACCAAGGCCCAAACGAGCAAATCCCAGACCGGAAAGCGCCCGGCCTTCCGCCCCGTCCAACTCGCGTCCCTGCGCGAAAGCCCGCCCGACGGCGCTGAGTGGCGCCATGAGGCCAAGTTCGACGGCTATCGCTGTCTCGCTGCCCTCGGGCGGGGCGGTGCCCGCCTCTTTACCCGCAACGGTCACGACTGGACCGACCGCTTTACCGGGCTGGCCAGAGCGCTTGAGGCCCTGCCCTGCAAGGCGGCACTGCTGGATGGCGAGGTGGTGGCCGGGCAGGACGGCGGCGATTTCTCGGCGCTGCAAGTGGCGATGAAGGACGGCGGTGCGCTGACCCTGCATCTGTTCGACCTGCTGCATCTGGACGGACAAGACCTGACCGCCAAGGCCCTGACCGACCGGCGGCAAGCGCTAGAGACGTTGTGCGCCCGGCTGCCGCCGCGCGGCCCGGTGCGTCTGTCGCCGTTCATCGAGGGCGACGGCGACCACGTTTTTGCAGCGATCTGCGCGGCTGGGGGAGAGGGGATCATTTCCAAACGACCCGACGCGCCCTATCGCAAGGGTCGAAGCAAATCCTGGATCAAGACAAAATGCATCCGGCGGGCCGAGTTCGCGATCGTCGGCTGGTCGCCCTCGGACAAGCGCGGACGTCCCTTTGCATCGCTCCTGCTGGGCAGTCACGAGAACGGCAGGCTGGTCTATCGCGGCCGTGTCGGCACCGGGTTCGATCAGGCGGTGTTCCAAGACCTCACCACCGCAATGGCCCCGCTGGAGCGGAAAACGTCGCCCGTCGCGGGCGACCTGCCCCCTGAGACGCGCGGCGCGCATTGGATCACACCGCGTCTGGTGGCCGAGATCAGCTATGCCGAGTTCACCGCCCAAGGGCACATCCGCCACGGTGTGTTTCTGGGCTTGCGAGAGGACAAACCCGCAATGACCGTCAGCGCATCCGCCGAGGAGCAAGGCGACACCGTCACAATCGCCAGGACCCGAATTTCAAACCCGGGCCGCGTTGTCTATCCAGGCACCGGGGTAACCAAGGGCGACGTCGCCGAATACTACGCCATGATCGCCGATCGTTTAATCAAGACCGCCGGGCACCGGCCCGTGTCGCTTTTTCGCTGCCCGGACGGGATCGAGGGCGAAGGCTTCTTTCAAAAGCATGCCGGCAAGGGGTTTCCGGACAGCATCGGGCGGCTGCCGATCACGGAAAAGGATGGCGACCCGGCTGACTACATCCAGCTCTCCGGTGCGGCCGCCGTGATGGGTGCCGTGCAGATGGGCAATCTGGAGTTCCACATCTGGGGTTCGACCGCGGACCGGCTGGAACAGCCCGACCGAATGGTCTTTGACCTCGACCCGGACGAAGGGCTGGACTTTGCCGCAACCCGAAAGGCGGCGTTGGCGCTGCGCGACGACCTGGACAGCATCGGCCTGCCCTCCGCCGCTATGGTCACGGGCGGCAAGGGTATCCATGTGATTGCGCCGCTGCGCCGGTCTGCCGAATGGGCAACGGTCAAAACCTTTGCCCAGACCTTTGCCACCGTCCTCGCACAGCGCCATCCCGACCGATATACCGCAGGCATGTCCAAGGCCCGCCGCAAAGGCCGCATTTTCATCGATTGGCTGCGCAACGAACGCGGCGCGACTGCGATCGCCCCCTACTCCCTGCGCGCCCGCCCTGGCGCCCCGGTGGCCACGCCCGTCACATGGGAAGAACTGGCCAAACTTAAGGACGCCAACGGATTTAGCATTCCAGAGATTTCGCAGCGGCTATCAGCCCCCTGCCCCCTGACGCTGCCAACACCGCGCAGCATCGGTGTCACAACTATCCGCGCCCTTGAAAACTGGGCGACAGAGTAGCCCTACCACTTTTTTGCACAGGCATAGCCAATAGAGCGCTTATGCGGTTCCCAGCAAATCTCGCGCGATGCGTTCAAAAATCGCGCTGCCAATGGGGATCAGGTCATCAGGAAAGTCGTAATCCGGATTGTGTAAGGCAGCATGATTTTCGCCCGGCCCCAAGCACAGCATCGCTGCTTTCGCGCCCCATCCAAACACACCAAAATCTTCTGACGCGCGCATGGGGATGCTCTCTTGCCCATGAGGGACCCCGATCGCGTCCAGCGCTTTCGTTGCAACGGCGTAGGCATCTGGATCATTCACAGAAGCGGCGAAGTGATCGCGGACCTCGAATGCCACACCCAGCCCGAATTCCTCTGCAACTGCTATGGCAATGCTTCGAGCCGTCTTTTCGAGACTTTCCATCTTTTCGTCACCCGCAGTGCGCAAGGTGGCGAAAATCTCGGCCTCACCGGGGGCGACGCCGAAGGTAGGTTCGCCGATGTTGGCATGGGTAATCGTCACCAGACGGAAATCATCGTTGCGCGGCCCGCCCTCCCCTTGACCAAGGGCATCCAGCGCAGGGATCAGTTTGGCAACCGCCAGCGCGGGCGAGACACCATCCTGCGGATCGGCGGCATGAGCCGTCTTGCCGCTGAGCTTGATCCTCAGCCCCAGAGACGCGCAGTTCATCAACCCGGCACGGGTAGAGACAAATCCAAACGGGCTTCCGGGCGCGTTATGAATGGCAAAGGCCCAATCCGCTTTGATCTCTTGATAGGCCGGATCGGCGACCACCGCCTTCGCGCCGCTTCCGTCTTCTTCAGAGGGCTGGAACATCAGGATAACACGCCCCCGCGCGACCGCTTGGCGCGAAATCATGCGACCCAAGGCAAGCAGCATTGTCATGTGGCCATCATGGCCGCAGACATGGCTTTTGCCGGCAATTTCCGAGGGCCAATCTATTCTATCGTTTTGTTCCGGAATTGGCAGAGCGTCAAGTTCGGCACGGAAAAGGACTGTCGGGCCATCGTTGCCGGAGTCAAAGACCGCTGCCACACCATGACCGCCAAGTCCGGTCAAGATGCGCGTAGGAGACATGGGTTTCAGTGCAGCAACTATGCTTTTTGCTGTCTCCACTTCCTCTCCAGATACCTCTGGGCGGCGGTGAAGGTCACGCCGAAATTCCGCCAGTTCGATCAAGTCACTATTTGTTAGCACGTGTTGCTCTGCTTTCGAAGTCAGTTCCGACGATTGAACAGATACCAAAGCAGAAAAGGGAACAACAGCCGAGCTGTGCAACACAGTGGCGTTCTCAATTGCTCAAAACCCGGGCAAGGCGCCTGATCCTGAGCGCCCTGTTCAGCTCGCCCCCGAAAATCAGAAGAAGTGCTGCGAGGTACATGAAATAGAGGGCAGCGATGATACCAGCCATGCCGGCATAGTAGCTGGCGTAGGTGCCGAAGCTGCCCACGTAAAACGAGAAGGCCGTGGCGAGCAGCGTCCATGCGGTCGCAGTAAAGACGACGCCGGGCCAGATATTGGTAAACGTCGTCCGCCGCGCCGGCAGCCAGACATGCGCGGCAAACAAGGCAATCACGAAGATTGTTGCCGACACTGGAAATCGAACCAGCCTGACCGTAACGGACTCGGGTTCAAAGCCTGGAAAGAACGCGTGCAGCCACGACCCGGCCCGCGGCGCTAGAACCAGAAGGTAGCCAACCAGCACGAGAACCAGACCGGCAAGGATGACCATAGCGATCTGGACGCCATAGAGCGTGACCGTGGATCGAGTTTCTCGAATGCCGTAGGCGCGGTTAAGCCCGACACGAACGCCGTCAACGCCGCCAACGGCAAACCAGATCGTCAACAGGATACCGATGCTGAGCACACCTCCGCGGGGCACGGTCATTACCTGCTCGACCTCCGACACAATCGGTTCGATCAACGGTGGCGGCACGATGGCTATGAGAAAATCGACCAGATCGTTGGCCATGGATCGATCTCCGACGAAGGCCGTCAGCGCACTGGTGAAGATAAGGAAGGGAAATAGCGCCAGCAACGCACGAAATGCCACATTTCCGGCCAGTCCGAACGCGTCGTCATTCCAGAGCCTCAGGATCGCTTCCCTTAGAACAGCCCTCGCGGCGCGCCACCCCTTGCCGTGAAACAGTTCATCGGGGTTTTCGCTCATGACCCCGTGGGTCATGGCAATATCGCGCCGCGTATCCTGAGCAGACTTGGCATTCATGCACCGACCTCGCCCATAATGCGATGCCCGGACGCTCCAAGGGGAAGTGCGCGGGTTGAAGCACGATATCCTCGTCGCATCGGATGCACCACAATGAACTCTGTCTGGGGTTGGTCCTTCCTGGCGGTTCGTGTGTCATAGTGGCGGCAGGCGGATCCATTTCGACGTCCGATGTCGGTGCTGGCCTATCTGTGAGCGTTGGTCATTGAGAAATCAGGGACGCAATCAATGAGCGGTCGAACTGGCTTGAAATAGACGGAAGGATCATCGAAATGGCCCTGATCGCGTCGCAAATTTTCCTGCTCAGCTTCAAGCATGACGCGAAGCGCCCGAAATGCCAGTTTTTGCCAGTCCGGATCGGCCTCGTCGAGCGTGACGCCGAGTCGCGTCGCCACAGCAAGGAGCGGATCGCGGGCCAGCGTCCGGTCGCGATTGACGATGGCCTGGCGAAGCGTCTCGAGGGCAGCGTTTGCGCAGTTGAGTTCGTAGGTCGCGATCTCCGGAGTGCGCAATGTCGCGATCTCACGCGCGGCGTCGGCCGCTTCGACAAGAAAGCGGCAGAGCTCAACGAGAAGCCTTTCGATTTTGTCGGGCGCGATCGCCATTGTCCACTCCGTCATTCCGGCGAAGGCGATACCGCTCAGCAGCGTAAGCTTTTGGGCGAGCACCTTTGCGTCGGGAAGGACGTGGGATCGTAACGGGAAAAGGAGTGAAACTTTTTTGGTCGACGTTCAGAATTTCAGAGCATTCTGCGGCCAGCGTCGGCGCCAGTGGAAGCCAGAGGCTCTATATTCGAGATGGGGTTGTGCCGAGACCTGTGACCGCATGTCTTCGTTTCCTGTGCCAGCATTTGTGCCATGCGCGGGGACAGGAATCGTGCCATGTGGTTGAAACCGCGATCACATTCGCAATTTCACCAATAAATTCAGATACTTAGAATATATTGGCTCCGGCGGTAGGGATCGAACCTACGACCAATTGATTAACAGTCTAATTTTAGAGTCAAACAGGGCCTAACTTTGTAAAACTATCGGGGCGGAAAAACGCCATATAAACCAACTATTTCCTTGCAATGATGGGTAACGTTACTAACTTGGGGTAACGGTGCAAATCACCGGAATCTGTTACCCCTGTGTTACCCCGAGCCGCTGGGGTAACAAATCGGACCGCCAAATCGGAGCCTTCAAGACAAGCCGTTGTCGGGACTGAAAAAAGCCGGGGTAACACCATTTGACTGAGGTGTAATAATGTCGAAGGCATTCACGACTAAGACCGTCGAGGCGTTCAAGCCTCACCTAGATCGACGGGAAATTCCCGACCCTGCATTGTCTGGGCTTTACCTAGTCGTCCAGCCCAGCGGCGCGAAAAGCTGGGCCTTGCGCTACCGCTACGCTGGCAAGCCCCGCAAGCTGACTTTGGGCCGCTGGCCCATCATGGGCGTTGCCAGTGCCCGCGCCGCCGCGTCCGAAGCAATCGAGGCTGTGGAACATGGCAACGATCCGGGGGCGTCCAAAAAGAAAGCCAAGGCCCAACGCGTCGAGGCGCAGCTATCGGAGCGCGACCTTATCAAGACGCTGATGGGCGACTATGCCAAGCGCCACCTTGTCAGCCTGAAATCTGGGGCAGTGGTGGCGCGCGAACTTGAGCGTCACGTAGTCAGCCAATGGGGCGAAAGAGATATTCACGACATCACCAAGCGCGACGTCATCGACCTGCTGGACGGGATAGCCGATAGCGGGCGTGTGGTGACTGCCAACCGCGTGCGGTCCTATCTGGGGACATTCTTCAACTGGGCCGTTGATCGAGACATCATTCCAATGTCACCGGCGCAGGGGGTGAAGCCGGTTGCCAAGGAAAAGAGCCGCGAGCGCGTATTCACCGACGACGAAATCAGATTGTTTTGGCGCGCCTGTGACGATCTGGGCTTTCCTTGGGGGCCGCTGGGCAAGACCTTGCTTTTGACCGGGCAGAGACTTGGCGAGGTCGCGGGCATGACCGATGCGGAAATCAGCGGCGGCATTTGGAACATGACAGCGGACCGGACGAAAAACGGGCGCGCGCATTCGGTGCCGCTTTCCGATGCTGTGAGCGACGTTCTGGAGGGCGTGGAGCGCGTCAAAGGCGACGCCGGGTTGATCTACACCACAACGGGCAAGACGCCGCTGAGCGGCTTCCACAAGGGCCGGAATCACATTGCCGAACGCATGGTCGAGATTGCCAGCAATGAAGCGGGCGAGCCGGTCGAGATACCCCACTGGACGTTTCACGATCTGCGCCGCACCGCCGCAACCGGGATGGCACGGTTGGGCATTCCAGTGCGTGTAACCGAAGCCGTTCTAAACCACGTCAGCGGCACCGCCGCCGGTATCGTCAGCGTGTATCAGCGCCACGACTATGCCGACGAAAAGCGCAACGCACTGGACGCTTGGGCGCGGCTGGTGGCCGATCTGGTGGACGGGACACACGACAACGTGGTGCGAATTGCGGGGGTAGGTCAGTGACAGATTGGGGCTTACCAGATTGGCGGTCTGCTGACGCCTATGATTTAATCGACACTTGGGATTGGCTTCGCTGGCGGTGGGAGTTTTATCGTCGTCGTGACGATCTGCGGCGCGATTTTTGGGATCGAGCGCAATCGACATACGAGCTTTACCATCGTTGGTATTCCGAAAACCCAAGACTTGGTGTTGATCCAGAAACCATGTTGAAGCCCAAAGATGCAGGCTTCACAGCGCAAGCCTATGTTTCAGACGAATACAAAATGATCGGATTACCGAACCCGTCAATTTCCGAACAACCAAGATGGGCAATAGAGGTCTTTGACCGCCCAAACGATATTGACATAGTATATGCGTCCGCTGGCTTTGATACTGGGCCTATGGAGTCCCCAAACCTTGTGACAAAAATCGACCTAGACCGGCCCTTGGCCGCACAGATTGAGACCTTGGAAAAGGAGGCGAAAGCATACCAAAAAAATCGCCACGGAAAATTGCTTCAATCAAGAAAGCACTTTTCAAAATGGGGCGATTACTTGCGGGCGCTTGATGCAAGAGAAGATGGTGCAAAGTGGGTTGAGATTGCCGATATGCTGAGGCTTTCACCAAGTGAACCCGGGAATGCAGTCAAGGCAGCGAAAGACACTTTTGAGGCGGCTGACCGACTGAGATTTAATTTCCCAAATTAGATCACATACCGCGCCGGTCACAGCGGTGACTATCTGGTGCCACGTTCTAGCAAGAGGGAACTTGGCACCATGAACATTCAAACCGAAACCGCGATTGCGCGCGCTACCAGCCCGCAAAATTCGCACCGCCGAATACAAGCCGGAACCGTGCGCCAAATGTGTGGCGACATCAGCGACATGACCTTGTGGCGCTGGCTGGACAATGCCGAACTGAACTTTCCGAAACCGACCTATATCGGACGCCGCCGTTACTGGCGCGAGGCTGATGTAATCGCGTGGCTCGAAGCGCGCGAGGTGGCGGCATGAACCTCAACCTGTCTGACCTTCCCCCCGAGGCCGTCGAAAAGCTGAAATCGCTTTCGCGCCATGAATTCGGGTTGCTTTCTATCGACGCGGCGCTGATGCGCGAGAACGAGGCCAAAGCCAAGTTGCCAAGCGATCCGATGGAAGCGGCGGCAGGTGCCAATGCGTGCCTGATCCGTAGCGATACCATGATCGACGTGGACGACGCGGCGGGCTTTGTCGAATCCGTTTTGGAGATTGCCAGCACCGCGTTGGGCAATCCCGACTTTGACGACACGGACGCAACGCACCTGCACCGGATCATGCGGGCAGCGGTGGATGCGCAGCGCGCCAGCATGAGCAACACACGCGAGGCAAACGAACGCCTGCGCGCGGCGCTGCAACCCGTCAAATCTGGGGGGGCTGCATAATGGATTGGGAAAAGCAAATTGTGCGCCGCACCCTTGAACGCGCAGGCGACAATCCCGGCGCGCAGCTTGAACTTTTGCTGCGCCGCCTTGAAGCCTGCCCCGAAGCCCTGCCCGCAATCGCGGATGCGATGGAGGATATGGCCGCCCTGCAAGAGCAACAGGCCAAAGCCCTACGCGCCGAGATACGCCGCCGCAACGGCGGGGCCGAGATAATCTAACTGCAAACGTAAAACCCCACCCACGGCGGCACGCGGGCGGGGCTGGAATTGATCGAGCAGGCAAGCGCGATTGTTACAGTATAACCGACCGTGCCGTTGTGGGCAACTACAAGGCACGAGCAATGAAAAACCAGAACAGAGCGACGATCCGCAAAATGCGGAGGGACGCGGACAAGATCGCAGCGGTGCTGGCGGCAAACACCCTTGAGGCGGATGGCCGCGCTGGTGTTGTGGTCAACCCGACCGCCCGCAAGGTGCTGGCACGCGGATACGCCGACCTGATCCGCAACGGCTGCAAGCCGGTTGTGCAGCGTATCACAGAGGCCGAGGCGGCCAGCCTGCCCGGCTATCGCCCGACGCCACCCGGCGTGACGTGGTGGGCCGCTTTCGGGCTGGACGTTGACGGGCGCGGCACATGGGTTTCGCGCTGGGCGCAGGTGCGCNGCCGAGGCGGCCAGCCTGCCCGGCTATCGCCCGACGCCACCCGGCGTGACGTGGTGGGCCGCTTTCGGGCTGGACGTTGACGGGCGCGGCACATGGGTTTCGCGCTGGGCGCAGGTGCGCGGCTTGCCACCCGAGGAAGCCCGCGATGCAGTCGAGGTGCGCCTGCTGGCCGATCTGGGCCGCGCCTGCAACGTGGCTGGCTTCCCGGTGATGGAGGGGCAGCGATGACCACAGACCCCGAACAAATCCACGCCTTCACCGATGCGTTGTTTCGCTATGCCAGCGAAGGCGGTTTCATATCGCTGCGCGCGTTTGATGATCGAGAGAAGGGCAAGCCGCCTTTCGCGATTGAGGCCGTCCAGATCAACGGCAGCGGTTTGCAGCCGGTCACAGAACGGGCCGCGATGCTGGCCGCACGCTGCGCCAATGCCGCGCAGTCAATCGTGTTCTGCCCGCCCGTGGCGACGTTCAAGACAGGCGACAACGCCAAGGCCGAGAACATGGCCGAGGGCGTGGCGCTTTCGGTCGAGTGTGACAGCACGCCCGGCGCAGCCCGTGCCAAGCTGGAAAGCCTGCTAGGGGCCGCAACGGTTGTCGTGGCATCGGGGGGCGAGTGGACGGACCCCGAGACGGGCGAAGTGCTGGACAAGCTGCACCTGCACTGGAGATTGAACGAGCCGACACAATCGCCCGAGGATCACGCCAAACTGCGCCGCGCCCGCGAACTGGCAACGGCGCTTGTCGGGGGCGATACAACCAACGTGCCGCCGGTCCATCCGATCCGGTGGCCGGGCAGTCTGCACCGCAAGGGCGTGCCGCGTCTTGCGCAGATCGTCACCTTGAACGAGAGCGCAGAAATCGACCTGGGGGAAGCGCTGGAGAGCCTTCAAGACGCCGCCGGGGCGTTGCCCCCAACCGCCCGCGTAGCGCCCGCCAGTGAGCCGCACAACGGCGCACAGGGTGCGCGGATCGACACGTTGCAGCCGGGCAAGAGCACTGACGATTATGCAAGTCTGCTGCGCGGCATGAAAACGGACGGCGAAAAACACGGCGCGGTGCGCGACATTGCCGCCAGCATGGCCGCGCAAGGATGCAGCAAGCGGTTTGTCGAGGGTTTCATAAAAGACAACTGCCCGGTTTATGACCGCAACGTGCAGAACTCTATCGACAGCGCGTTTCAGAAATACGCCGAGCCTGCACCGACTGGCGACCCGGTGGACCTTTGGGGCAGCTTCGATCCGCCGGAATTGCCGCAAGGGCTGTTGCCGCCGATCATCGAGGACTTTGCCCGCGCCAATGGTGCGCAGATGGGCGCAGACCCCGCCGGGCTGGCAATGGCCGCGCTTGCGACATGCGCCGCCGCGATACCGGACGCGGTGCAGATCAAGGTCAAGCGGCACGATGACTGGACCGAAAGCGCCCGGCTTTGGGTGGCACTGATGGGGCCACCATCCGCCAAGAAAAGCCCGATCATATCCGCAGCGACCAGCCCGCTTTGTCGCCTTGACGTTGAAATGATGCGCGCATGGCAGCAACGCGCGGCAGACTATGACGCCCTGAGCGCCGACGAGAAGAAGGGCCAGCAACGCCCGAAACAAACCCGCCTGCGGATCGAGGATGCGACCGTCGAGGCCGCGCAGCAAGTCTTGGAGGGCAGCCCGTGGGGCGTGCTGCTGTTGCAAGACGAACTGAGCGGCTTTTTCGGGGCAATGGACAAATACAACGGAGGCAAGGGCGCACAAGCTGACCGCGCGTTTTGGCTGCGCAGCTTCAACGGGGGGCAATTTGCACTTAATCGGGTGGGACGCGGCGCTGCGATCATCGACAACCTGAGTATTTCCATGTTGGGGGGCATACAGCCCGAACCCCTGCGCAAGATCGCAGGCGACAGCGTTGACGATGGTTTGCTACAGCGACTTTTCCCGATCACCCTGCGCACCGCCACGATGGGCCGCGATGAACCCATGCCGCCGGTCAACACCGCGTATCGCACGCTTATAGAGGATCTTCGCAACCTGACCCCGCCGGGTTGGATGGAACAAGGCGTGCTGTTTTTCGACGATGGCGCGCAGACCATCCGCCGCGATCTGGAAGCCCGCCACCTTGACCTGCAATCGCTGGAAACGATCAATCGCAAGCTGGCATCGCATATCGGAAAATATGACGGCATGTTTGCCCGGCTTTGCGTGGTCTGGCATTGCATCGACCATGCCGGGCAGGAAATGCCCGATACAGTCACGGAGGCGACCGCACAGCGCGTTGCGGACTTTCTGCACCGCTTCCTGCTGGCGCACTCGATTGCCTTCTACAGCGGCGTTCTGGGCTTGTCCGACGATCACGACCGGCTGACCGCAATCGCGGGTTATATCTTGGCCCATAGGGTTGAGCGGATCACCAACCGCGACGTGCAGCGCAGCATCCGAACGATGCGCAATCTGCGCGAACAGGAAATCCGCCCGCTACTGGAACAACTCGCCGCCCTTGGATGGCTGGATCGTATCGACCCGCCGCGCCCTTCATCGCCACCACACTGGCAGGTGAACCCGGCGGTGCATGGGAAATTCACCGACCGCGCCGCCCGCGAAACAGAACGTCGCAACAAAGCCCGCGAGACAATCCAAGTCCTGAGCCGGGGGGCTGCATGACTTTTGTCGACTTTGTCGCTTGCGCGCATGTAACAAAGTCTGGAATCCGCCTCTTTTTCTATAGCGACAAGTTTTCATTTCGCGCGCGCAAGCGACTTTGGCGACAAATCTACGTCAACAGCTTTGGATTACGGTTTTGGCACTTAATGAAAAATTCAGCCCAAATAGCTGGTTTTTTCCTGCTTCGACACTCCGACCATTTGATATACAATCACTTTGCCTAACGAACATAAACACGCAAAAACAAATACTTGACGTATGACAATCGAACCTTGATGTAATCAGGGTAACACAGGGGTAACAAAGGCTTCACTTAGCATGGCAAAAGCACCACCACCGCCAGAGTTTAGAACGCGCCGGGGAACTGGTGCGGTTGTCTTGGCTGGCGTTGATGGCCGTTCGATGATGGCGCGCCGCTTTCGTGAAATCACAACCGGGATTGAAACCGACCTTGGCGGCGATCTGACCGAGGCGCAGCGGCAACTATTGGCACGGGCTGCAACGCTGGCGTGCTGGTGCGAGGAGCGCGAGACAGAACTTGCCAGCGGGGCAGACTTCGACGCGGCGGAATACGCGACCATCTCGAACGCACTGCGCCGCCTGCTGGCCGATCTGGGGCTTGATCGTCTTGCGCGGGACGTGACGCCTGATCTGCAATCCTACATCAACGGGCGCGCCAATGGCTGAACGCTTTTCAATTCTTGATGCGATGACCGATCCGAAGTTGTTCGGCAGCACGTTTGGAGATGACAGCTTTGCGGCGTGGCGCGCGCTGCTAGGCCGCTTCTATGGTTTGCCCTTGGACGATGCGGCCGAACTGGTGGAGGCCGTCACACAGCGCCAGACAGCGCCACACAGCGGATTTAGGGAGCTTTGGGTTGCCATTGGGCGCAGGGGCGGCAAGAGCCACGTGGCGGCACTGGTGGCGGCGTTCGAGGCAGCTTTTCACGACCATCGGGACAAGCTGGCACCGGGAGAATTTGCGACGGTGTTTCTGATCGCAGCGGACAGGGCGCAGGCCCGCACGCTCTTGCGTTACGTGCGCGGTATATTCCAGAACCCGATGCTGAAGGCGATGGTCGCCCGCGAGACGACAGCCGGTCTCGAACTCAAAAACCGATCTGCAATCGAGGTTGCCACAGCGTCGCACCGTTCGGTGCGCGGATACACGGTTGCGGCAGTGATCTGTGATGAGATTGCGTTCTGGCATTCGGACGGGGCGTCACCTGATACAGAAATCATCGCGGCTTTGCGCCCGTCGATGGCAACGCTTGACGGGCGGCTGATCGCCATTTCATCGCCCTATGCCCGGCGCGGCATCTTGTGGGACACCTACCGACGCCATTTTGCAAGCGACAGTGACCGCGTGCTGGTGGCGCAGGCGGCAAGCCGGTTTATGAACCCGACACTGCCCCAGCGGGTAATTGACGATGCGATGGCAGAGGATGCGCCGCGCGCGTCTGCTGAATATCTGGCGCAGTTTCGAACTGACATTGCATCGCTGTTGAACCCTGACCTGATCGAACAAGCCATGCGACCGAAGCCCGTCGAAATCCCGGCAGCATCGAAAACCCGTTACTTTGCCTTCTGCGATCCAGCGGGCGGCGGTCAGGATGAATTCACACTCGCAATCGGTCACATGGACCGCGACACGGTTGTGGTCGATCTGGTGCGCGGGTTGCGGGGATCGCCTGCCAAGATTGTGCAAGAGTATGCGACCGTGTTGCGCAACTACGATCTGCGCCGGGTAACGGGCGACCGATACGCAGGCAGATGGCCGCGCGACGAATTCTTGCGCTGGGGCATCCGCTACGAGGTGAGCGAGATGGATCGCAACGCGCTTTATCTCGAATTGCTGGCCGCGATGAATTCGGGCCGGATCGAACTTCCCCCAGATCAAAAGCTAGGCCGTCAGCTTGGTAGTTTGGAGCGTCGCACGGGGCGCAGCGGGCGCGACCTGATCGACCATCCACCGGGCGGACATGATGACTTGGCAAACTCGGTTGCGGGGCTTGTGACAGTGGCACAGTCGCCGCGCATGACCATGAAACAGACGCCACTGCCATTTTAGGAGAACACTATGGCTGAGACTGAAAAAGACGATGTGCAAGGCTTGCTGGCAAAGCGCGACGAGCTGCTGCGCGAGGTGAAGAACTTGAAAGGCCGGGTTGCCGAATTGGAGGGCGAACGGGACGCAGCCAACGGGCGTGCCGACAATGCCGAAGGCGAGGTGCAGCGGGTGCGGCTTGACGAGCCGGTGGCGGCAGTCCTGGGCGATATGTTCGCGGTGAAACTGAAATACGTGTTGCCGGACGTTCAGGAACACTTTTCGTTCAATCTGGGCGATGACGGGCAAGTGCAATTCACTGCCAAGGATGGCGCACGGGTGAAGGTTGGCGAGGCTGGCAAGGAACGCGAGGCCGGGTTCAATTCTGACGATGTGCGGGCCGCTTTGGAAGCGCACGGCGGCTTTGATGACGTTCTGTTGACGCGGGCCAAGGGCGGAACGGGCAAGCCACCCTCTGCCGGGCAGAATGGTGTGATGACCGGCGATGCGCCAAAGTCGCAAAAGGTTGCACCAGAATTCGGCTTGCGGTAGTATGTTATTACATCGCGCGGCGGGTCTGGGATGCGTGCGCGCGATGTGAACCAGCCGCAATGCGGCACCGGACGCGGTCTTGTGGGCTGCACCGTCTTTTCCTGAAATTGCAAAGATGAGGTGCAGCTATGGCTGTTACACGTATTTCTGACGTGGTGGTCCCTGACGAATTCACCAGCTACGTCATTCAAAACACAATGGAGGCCAGCGCGCTTGTGCAAGCTGGCGTGGTCGCGCGCAACGGTGTGATCGAAGATCAATTGCAGGCGGGCGCGGACAGCTTCAACGTCCCGTTCTGGAATGATCTAGCCGACGATGAAGCGGACGTTGTGTCCGACGATCCGGCGGTGAACTCGACGCCGAAAAAGCTATCGGCTGAAAAGCAGATCGTGCGCAAATCGTTCTTGCACCAGTCTTGGTCTGCAATGAACCTTGCCAGCGAATTGACCGGCGACAATGCATTGCCGCGAATTCAAGGCAGGGCCGAAGCCTACTGGACACGCCAGACACAGCGGCGGCTGATCTCAAGCCTGAACGGTGTTCTTGCCGACAACGTGGCAAACGATGCGGGCGACATGGTAGTGGATATTTCCGCAGAAACCGGCGCGGCGGCGCTGTTTTCGGCATCGGCGGTGATCGACGCAGCGGGGACGCTTGGCGACCAAATGTCCGGCGTGACAGGGATTGCGATGCACAGCGATGTTTATCGCAAGGCGCTGAAAGATGACATGATCGAAACCATCCGCGACAGCGAAGGGCGCAATTTCCAGTCGTTCCGAGGTATGGCGGTTGTGGTCGATGATCTGTTGCCGGTGGCGGCTGGCGACTACACGTCGATCCTATTCGCACCGGGCGCAATCGGCTGGGGTTTGACCGAGCCGCGCATTGCTGAGGGCACCGAGATTGAAAACCTGCCAAGCGCGGGCAACGGCGGCGGTCAGCAAATCCTGCACAGCCGCGTCAATCTTTCGATCCATCCGGCGGGCTTCCAATGGTCCGAAGGGTCGGTTGCGGGTGACAGCCCGACGATCACGGAACTTGGCGCTGCTGCGAACTGGAATCGCATTGTAGAGCGCAAGGCCGTTGGTTTGGCGTTCCTGATCGCACGCGTTGCCGAGGCTGCATGATGACTGGCAACGGTAACAAGATCGACTGCAAGATCGTTGACGTGTCGTTGCCGGTGCCACCACAGACAACGCCAGCGGGTTTCGACCTGCTGGCGCGTTTTACCCTGCTGGTGCGCCCGTTGCGGATTGTAGGCTGTTCACTGGTGCGCGCGCCAAATGGCAGGCTGCTGATCTGGACACCATCGCCCGATGTGAAGGTG
This sequence comes from Roseovarius sp. D0-M9, assembly GCF_037083805.1. Classification (NCBI taxonomy): domain Bacteria; kingdom Pseudomonadati; phylum Pseudomonadota; class Alphaproteobacteria; order Rhodobacterales; family Roseobacteraceae; genus Roseovarius; species Roseovarius sp. D0-M9. Next base: position 103,173 of record NZ_JBAPKZ010000014.1, read on the forward strand.
GCGCGCGCGTGGCGCGATGACCTTGTCGACGTGGTGTTGCAGGAGATCGAAGCCGCCAAGGAGCGCCTTGGTATGCATGAATACTGATAAAGAGCCGGGAGCGAGCGGGCTGCGGAAGATCAATACACGGTTTTGTATCCCGCTCCACCGCAGTTGACGCTCAGGTGTCCAAGTCGCCAGTTGTGGTAGTGGGTTCGTGCTGCAAGGATTCCATTACGACAGCGGCTGGCCACCCCTCTGCAATCAGCCCGGCACGGATGAAAACATCATCTTGACCGCCCATGCGCATGTATCTGACCCTAAGCCGCACTCTGGCGAATTGATCCTGGTGGTTCGGGCTCATTGTCTTCCTTTCTTCATCCTTATGAAGGGTTAGTTTTGGCGAGACGGACGCAAATTCGCAACACGATTCCCAAGCGCCCTACCTCGGCGCAATCCGTTACCCCAGACGTTACCCCAGCACCAAAATCCACCAAGCCCGCTCAGAGCGGTTGAAGCTAACTTATTGCTTTCTTGGGGATTTTTGGCTCCGGCGGTAGGGATCGAACCTACGACCAATTGATTAACAGTCAACTGCTCTACCGCTGAGCTACGCCGGAACACGAGGTGCCGTATAGCAATGCGGTCTGGTGGCGTCCAGAGGGTTATTTGGAAAAAGTCACCATCGGGTAAAATTGCGGGAAACGCGATCTTGGACGACGACGACGAACGCCGATTTTGGCCTGAAAGCCGCACCTTCCCCCTGATGGCAGCCTTCCTCCGGGGATCAGGCTGGCGCGCTGATGACAATTCGCGCGCCGCCAAGGGAAGACGCACCTTATGCGTCGTCTGCCGGCTGACCTACCCTGCGGTCCTTAGCCGGATCGCGGGCAAGACCGCCGCACGAACCACTTTTTACGGGGGCGCTTGTCACGATAAAATTTTTTGTTTGAGCGCTCATTCAAAATATCTATACTGGCCGCTGAAGCATACAGGGAGGCCGGTATCGCCATGGACAGCCAAAGCAATCGAATTCCGACTGAATGGGACCGTAAAGGCCTGCCCGCATGGAGTTTTTTCAGCCCCGAGATGCTGGAGGCCGAGAAAGAGCAACTGTTCCGCCGCCACTGGCAGGTGGTCTGCCATGTCAGTGACGTGCCCGAGCCCGGTGACTTCATGGCCTCGGACCTCGTCGGCGAACGCGCGCTGGTCATTCGCGGACGCGACATGGAAGTGCGGGCCTTTCACAACCTGTGCCGCCACCGTGGCAGCCGCGTCGTCGCCGAGCAGTCCGGCAATTGCAAATCGGCCATCATCTGCCCTTTCCACGGCTGGGCCTACAATCTGGACGGCACGCTGCGCGGCGCGGCACAGCCGCAGTCCCTGCCCGATCTCGACCCGGTCGAGATGGGCCTGAAACCCATTGAGATGGAGATCTGGCAGGGCTTCATCTTTGTCCGGTTCAAGCCAGGCCCGCAGCCCAGCGTGGCCGACATCATGTCACGCTTCGACGACGAGTTGGCACAATATGATCTGGAAGACCTGAGGCCCGCTGAAGAAGGCTTCTGGGCAAGTGAGATCGAGGCCAACTGGAAATGTGTGCGCGATGTCGACAACGAGGGTTACCACGTGGCGATGGCGCATCCGGGCCTGCATGACCTCTTTGGCACCAACTACCACGACGAGCCCTTCACCAACGGCACATCGCGCTCTCTGGGGCAGTTCCGAGAGGGCAAGCACCGCCTCTGGAGCGTGGAGCAATACCGCAATATCCTTGAGGCGCCCGAGGGGCTGGATGACGATCACAAGGCAGCATGGCTTTATATCGGGATGTTCCCGAACCTCGTCTTTGGTCTCTACCCGGACTCGGTGATCTTCTACCATGAATTCCCGGTCGAGAACGGTCGCACCGTGCAGCGCGGCAGCGTCTATCGCCGCAAGGACGAGGACCGCAGGCTGCGTGCCGCGCGCTATCTCAGCATGCGCATCGACCGGATCACCAGTAAGGAAGACGAGCAGCTGATCGAATGGACTTGGGAGGCCGCATTTTCCAGCGGTTTCGACGGCATCATCCTGTCTGACCTCGAATATGGCGTGCGCAGCTATCACGACACGCTGCGCAAGATCTTTCCCGTCCTCGAGGGCGACGAGCCGCCAAAGGGCAAGCTGGAGCAGATCAATGCCGAACGGCTGAGCGCCGGCGCATCTTGATCCGCACAAGCGCGATTGCTTTTGATCGCGGACCATGTATCGCTGAATTTGCTCTACGGGAGATGGAGGCATCGTGCCCAGCCTAAGCCCTAACAGTCGTCAGGGGCTGACCCTGATCAGCCCCACCCTGCTCTATGCCCTCATCATGCTGGCAGCCCCATTGGCAATGGTGCTCGCGTTCAGCTTCTGGACCCAGAACTATCTGGAACTGGACAGGACGCTAACCTTTGACAACTATCGCGAAGCCTGGACCCAGCCCATCTTTCAGGTGCTGATGTGGCGATCGTTGCGGATCTCGATCATCGTGACGGTGGCGACGGTGGTGCTGGCCTTTCCCATCGCCTACTACCTTTCGTTTCACGTCAAGTCGCGCAAGGCGCTGTGGCTATTCCTGATCACCGTGCCGTTCTGGACCAGCTATCTGTTGCGAGTGTTCCTGTGGAAGGTCATTCTGGGCTACAACGGCGTCTTCAACTCGGCGCTGATGAACCTCGGCATCATCGACGAGCCGCTGACATTCATCCTCTACAACGCCAATGCGGTGGTCCTGACGCTGGCGCATGCATGGGCCCCCTTTGCCATCCTGCCGATCTTCGTGGCGCTGGAAAAGATCGACCGATCGCTCCTTGAGGCCGCAGAAGATCTGGGCGACGGGCCAGTTCGGCGGTTCTTTCGGATCACCCTGCCACTGGCGATGCCGGGCGTTGTCGCCTCGACCCTCATCGTGCTTATCCCGACCGTGGGTGATTACATCACCCCCAAGCTGGTTGGCGGCACCGATGGATTGATGGTGGCCAACATGATTCAGGTCCAGTTCGGCAAGGCCAACAATGCGCCCCTTGGCGCCGCACTGGCGGTGTCGTCGATGGTCGTGGTCGGCGCGATCAGCGTTGGCATCTACTTTGCGGGCCGAAAATTCGGTGGAAAGGTCAAATGATGCGCAGCCTCTCGCGATATGTCTCGGCCCGGTGGCTGGCGGCCTATGCTGTCGCCTACATGATCTTCCTGTATGCGCCGGTCATCCTTCTGCCACTGTTTGCGTTCAATGATGCCACCGTCATCGCCTTCCCGCTCAGTGGATATACGACCAAGTGGTTCGACCTTCTGTGGACCACCGACGCGCTGCACAGCGCTGTGCGCAACAGCGCCTTCGTCGCGATCAGCACGGCGTTCATCAGCACGCTTTTGGGGGCCTGTGCGGCGCGTGCGGCGGCCAACCACAGTTTTCCGGGGAAGAAGGGCATCATGGGCTTCATCATGCTCCCCTTGGTGCTGCCCGAGATCATCGTCGCGGTTGCCCTCTTGGTCATGCTGATGCAACTGGGCATGTCTTTGTCGCTCTGGACGGTCATCGTAGGGCATGTGCTGATCTGCACGCCCTTCTCGATTGCGATCCTCAGCTCGGCCTTTGCCGGGATGGAGGCCAGCCTGGAGGAAGCGTCCTTTGATCTGGGCGAGACGCGCTGGGGCACATTCCGGCGCGTAACGCTGCCCTTGATCATGCCAGGGATCATCTCGAGCCTGCTCATCACCTTCACGATCTCGCTGGACGAGTTCATCATCGCGTTCTTTCTCACCGGCACCGATGTCACCCTTCCGGTCTACATCTGGAGCCAACTGCGCTTTCCGTCGAAACTGCCGTCGATCATGGCCTTGGGAACCATCCTTCTGGTTGCCTCCGTCTCGCTGCTGTTCATCGCCGAATTGTTTCGGCGTCGGGCAGTTCGCCGGCAAGGAATGGACGCCGAATCAACACAAGGAATGGTCTGACCATGACAAAAGGCGATCCCGCACCGATCATCGAAATCAAGGGCGTGACCAAGAGCTTTGGCGCCGTCACCGCGCTGAGCGGCGTCGATGCCACGATCCGTGAGGGCGAGTTCTTTTCGCTTCTGGGCCCTTCGGGCTGCGGCAAGACGACCCTTCTACGTCTCATCGCAGGGTTCGAGCAGGTGACCGGCGGCACCATCCTGATCGGCGGCAAGTCGATGAAGAACATTCCCGCCAACCAGCGGCCGACCAACATGGTGTTCCAGAGCTACGCGATCTTTCCGCATCTGAACGTGGCCGAGAACGTGGGTTATGGCCTGACGCGCAAGAAGCTGGGCAAGGCCCAGATGGCGCGCGAAGTGGATGCGGCACTCGAAATGGTCGATCTGGCTGGATACGGCCAGCGCAAGGCACACGAGCTGTCGGGCGGCCAGCGCCAGCGCGTGGCGCTGGCGCGCGCACTGGTGATGCGCCCCAAGGTGATCTTGCTGGACGAGCCTTTGTCGGCGCTGGACAAGAAGCTGCGCGACCAGATGCAGCACGAGCTGCGTAGCCTGCAAAAGACGCTGGGCATCACCTTCATCCTCGTCACCCACGACCAGGAGGAGGCGCTGATCATGTCCGACCGGATCGCCGTCATCTTTGACGGCACCATCGCGCAGCTGGCCACGCCCGAAGAGCTTTACCGCCGCCCCGCCACGCGCAAGGTCGCATCCTTCATCGGTGTGATGAACTTTCTCGAGGCGACCGCGACCGGCGGCAAGGGCGCGCCCTACCAGTTGGACATTCCCGCGCTTGGCAAGATCGAGATCAGCGAGGATCAGGCGCCGCTCGGACTTGAAGCGGCGAAAATTACAGCCGTCGGTGTGCGCCCCGAGATGTTTACAATCACCAGCAACGACACCGGCACGTTCGAGCGTGAGGTCGAGGGCACCGTCACCAGCACCGATTACTACGGCGACATGACCTATTACAGTGTCGCCCTGCCCGGTACGGTCACGCCCGTGACCATTTCGATGCGCAACACTGCCGGGCGCGCCATTGCCCGCGACGGCAGCACCGTGACCGTCGGCTGGGGCGCCGAGTCCATTGTTCTACTGGAGTGATCCGCCATGACCGAGCCGCTATACGACAAGGGACATATGTCCTTTCTGGAAATGCTATGGGGCGAAGGGTATCTGTCGCCCGGTGGCCCCGAAGAGGTTGCGCGCGTGCTGGAGGGGCTGGACCTGAACGGCGCGCGGGTGCTGGATATCGGCTGCGGATCAGGGGCAATCACGCTATCGCTCGCACAATCTCATGGCGCGGCCCATGTCACCGGCATTGATGTCGAGGAGGATGTGGTCGCCGCTGCCCGCGCGCGCATCGAGGCTGCAGATGCCACGGCAGAGGTGACAATCCAGATGGTCACGCCCGGTCCCTTCCCGCATGAGGATGAGGCCTTTGACGTGGTCTTTTGGTCCCTTCTCGTTCCGTGTGGGTAGTCGGGCGCACCGGTGCTTGAGCCGCTCCCATATTTCGTGCCTTCGGTAGGCGCGTCCGACGCGGAGACCTCAGCCATCG
>NZ_JBAPKZ010000015.1:0-101781 GCF_037083805.1 Roseovarius sp. D0-M9
CAAGGACTGGCGACGCGTCGCAACTCGATACGACAGGTGCCCGAAGGTGTTTCTGTCAGCCATCGCACTCGCCGCCACCGTGATCTATTGGCTGTGAGTCCTGACCCTAAATATGGTCGCGGCGGTTCAAAAATAGCAAAGAAAGAACTGTTTGACGAATTTGGCGTTACTCCCAATCAAATAAAGCATTGGGTCACTTGGTCAAACGGAAGACAGAAGCGTTAGGTCCCAACAAGATTGTAATTGGGACTGAACACCTTTTGAAAGCACGCGAAATTTGGTGATGTTGATGGGCATGGCAATCGAAAGGATGCACCATGCAAACCGCAACTCAGAAGCAAACCGAATTCCTCACAGGGCCGCAGGTCCAAGCGCGCTACCAGAAATCACACGTCACGATCTGGCGGTGGGTGCGCGACGCTGAACTGAACTTTCCGCAGCCGATCCAGATCAACCGCCTGAACTACTGGCGCTTGTCCGATCTGGAAGCGTGGGAAGCAAGCCGCGAGGTGGCGGCATGAACCTCAACCTGTCTGACCTTCCCGACGAGGCCGTCGAAAAGCTGAAATCGCTTTCGCGTCGTGAATTCGAGTTTCTTTCTATCGACGCAGCGCAGATGCGCGAGAACGAGGCTAAAGCCAAGTTGCCGAGCGATCCGATGGAAGCGGCAAAGGGTGCCAATGCGTGCCTGATCCGTAGCGATACCATGATCGACGTTGACGACGCTGCGGGCTTTGTCGAATCCGTTTTGGAGATTGCCAGCACCGCGTTGGCGAACCCCGACTTTGACAATACGGACGCAACGAACCTGCACCGGATCATGCGGGCAGCGGTGGATGCGCAGCGCGCCAGTATGAGCAACACACGCGAGGCAAACGAACGCCTGCGCGCGGCGCTGCAACCCGCCAATCTGCCCGAGATCGATAACCCGTCAAAATAAAAAACCCGCCCGCAGGGGCGCGGACGGGGCAGTTACAGGATTCACAAGAAGGGTTCTTGGGTCCTTAGCTTTAGCACCGCCCGCCACCTTCGGCAATATCCCGAGGTTAAGGCATGAAGAAAACAACTAGACAGGCCCGCCGAGCATGGGCCGCAGAACGCCGCAAATTCATCAAGCGCGGACATATCTATCACGTCGAATTCCAGCATGACGACTGGTGCGCGATCTACACAGCCGAGCGACTTTGCAACTGCGACCCCGACCGCGTTCTAAAGGACGACCGAGGCCGCGTGCTGGCCCGCGTCGAGGGGGCGGGGTTTTACGACCCGCTCGAACTGGTGGAGGGCGCGCGATGAGGCAACTTCAAATCAGAATGTTGATGCGCGTTCACGGGCTGACCGAGGCCCAGGCATCCGCGCTTTGCGCCCTGATCTGGGGGTAGGCCAATGAATGTGCAAGACACCTTTCCGACTACCGCCGCCGCTGCACTGGAATGCGCCGCCGCTGCACTGGAATGCGCCGCGCGTGGCTGGCATGTGTTTCCCGCCCGGATCAAGGACGGCAGCAAGCGCTCATACGTTGCAGGCAAAGCCAACGGCGGCGCGCGCTGGGGGGCGACAACCGACCCTGAAACGATCCGCTCTTACTGGCAGCAATTTCCCGAGGCGCTGCTGGGTATCGCCACCGGCACGGATAGTAGGTTTTTCGTGATCGACGCAGACACGCCCGAAGGCCACGACAAGGATGGCGTGGGCACGCTGCGCGGCTGGATCGAGGAACATGGTGCCCTGCCGCACACAATTGAGGCCACGACGCCGAGCGGCGGCTGGCACATCTATTTCCGCTGGCCCGATGATCTGGATATCCGCAACAGCGAAAGCAAACTGGCATCCGGTATCGACGTGCGGGGCGATGGCGGAATGGTGCTGGCACCGCCAACGATCAAGCCGGGCACCGGCAAAGCCTATAGCTGGAAAAATCCCCCCGGTTTTTTCGAATTGGCCGATTGCCCGGAGTGGCTTTTGAGCCGGATACGCCAAGCCCAGATGCCGAAGTTATCAGAGCGGGCCAGTCCCGCGCGCGTTCAGATCGACACCGGCGGCGCGACCGCATGGGCCGACAAGGCACTGCAAGGAGAACTTGCAAAGCTGCTGGCAGCGCCAGAAGGCGCGCGCAATGCAGCGCTGAATCGCTGCGCCTTCAATCTGGGGCAGATCGTGGCCGGGGGCGGCTTATCCGCAGATATGGTAAAGGGACGCATGAGCGCTGCCGCAGCGGGCATCGGGCTGGAAGCGGGCGAGAGTGCCGCAACTATTGAAAGCGGCTTTCAGGCGGGCGCAGCGACGCCGCGCGGACCAAAAGAGCGAAGCACGGGCGCAGGGGCGGCGACAGCGGACCAAAAGCCGCGTCCGAACGCGCCCGACGACATCGACCTGAGCCAAGACGCATTGGCGAGCGATCTGGGCGCGCGTAGTTTCGACCGCGACGCCCGGCACGTCGCAAGCTGGGGCAAGTGGCTTTTCTGGGATGGCACCCGATGGCAGATTGACGACAAGTTGGACCACCTGACCCGAACGCGCGCCTTCCTGCGCGAGCGGGCTGTTGATCTGACAGATTGGGCCGAACGCAAGGCCGCTAAGATCGACGACACGGAAGGCGAGGACAAAGGCGACAAGCTGCGCCGATGGGCCAAGGATCAATCCCGGACCATGCGCAGTAAGAACACTGTTGCAGCCGTCGAAAGCCTAACCAGATCGAACCCGGCAAGCGTGGTGCACCCCGACGCCTTCGACGCGAACCGTCTGCTATTGGGAACGCCCGGTGGCACCGTGGATCTGCGCACGGGTAATCTGCGCCAAGCCGAACGCGGGGACATGATAACCAAGCTGACCGCTTGCCGACCTGCTGAACCCGGAACGAGCCCGGAACGGTGGCTGACCTTCCTTCACGAGATTTTTGACGGTGACGCCGAACTTGTAGAATTCATGCAGCGCGTGGCGGGCTATGCGCTGACCGGGCTGACGACGGAACACAAGCTGCTGTTTCTCTATGGCACGGGCCGCAACGGCAAGTCGGTATTCCTGAACACCCTGACCCACATATGGGCCGACTACGCCCGCAGGGCCGCTGCTGAGACGTTCCTAAACACGCAAGGCGACAAGCACGCCACCGGCTTGGCGGGGCTACAGGGCGCGCGGCTGGTGGCGGGGAGTGAATTGCCAGTTGGCAAGACTTGGGACGAATCCGTCATCAAGGACTTAACCGGCGGGGATCGCATGACCGCCCGTTTCATGCGCGGGGACTTCTTCGACTTCGACCCGCAACTGACCCTGATGATTGCAGGAAACAATCAACCGTCTTTCCGTGGCGTTGATGAGGCTATTCGCGCTCGCGTCGTGCTCGTGCCTTTCCTTGTCACCATACCGCCTGAGAAGCGAGACAGGGGCTTAGCTGACAAGTTGAAGGCGGAAGGGCCGGAAATTCTGCGATGGGCCATAGAGGGGGCACTGCATTGGCTCGAAAAGGGGCTGGATGTGCCCGCCAAGGTTGCGGCGGCATCGACCGAATACATGGATGACGAGGACACGTTGGGGCAATTCCTGATCGACGCGACGATGACCGATCCGGCTGGCTTTGTGACGACAACGGACCTGCACGAACAATTCAAATTCTGGTGCGAGAAACAAGGGCTTCACGCTTGGACGCTGCACACGTTGCGTAAGGAACTCAAATCAAGAGGTTTTCAGGACCACCGACGCCCACACGGACGGGGATTTATCGGGCTGAAAATTCGGTGAATGACACTTATGACGCTTTCGTCCTTATTGACCGTATAGGGAATTTTCAAACTTATTTCTCTATACGGTAGATATGGGGCCAAGCGTCATAAGCGTCATATGCACCGCTTGACGGGTTCGCATTGGACTTAATGGAAAATTCAGCCCAACTTCACGGTTTTTTCTACTGAACTGGGTTCGGTTCCCAATATGAACGCCGAATTAACGTGATGAATCAATGATTACAAAGCGTTGATGTGCAATACTTCTGTAAACCGCCCTACAATCTGCCCTTAAGGCGTAACAAAGGCCGCAAGTAGCATGGCAAAAGCACCACCACCGCCAGAGTTTAGAACGCGCCGGGGAACTGGTGCGGTTGTCTTGGCTGGCGTTGATGGCCGTTCGATGATGGCGCGCCGCTTTCGTGAAATCACAACCGGGATTGAAACCGACCTTGGCGGCGATCTGACCGAGGCGCAGCGGCAACTATTGGCACGGGCTGCAACGCTGGCGTGCTGGTGCGAGGAGCGCGAGACGGAACTTGCAAGCGGTGCAGAATTCGATGCAGCGGAATACGCGACCATCTCGAACGCACTGCGCCGCCTGCTGGCCGATCTGGGGCTTGATCGTCTTGCGCGGGACGTGACGCCACACCTTGCTGACTACATCAACCGAGGGGCAGGCCATGCGGATGGATGAAAAAGCGGCCAAGGAACGCCGCGCCGCACGCGTGGAAAAGCGAAAGTCTTTAGCTGAGGCGGATAAGCAGCGCGCTAAGGCAGAGCAGATTGCCAAGCTGGAAACGGCGCGCCGCATCAACGCAAGGGTCGAGGCAACCCCGCGCATAATCGAGGGCGGTCGATGACAGCCACCATTATCGACGCAATGACCGACCGGAAGCTATTTGGCGACACGTTCGGCGGTGACAGTTTCGAAGGATGGCGCGCGCTCTTGGCGGGCTTCTATGGGCTGGAACTGGACGACACCGGGGCAGACACCTTCAAGACGCTGACAGGCCGCACAGGAGCGCCCACGGGGCCGCATGATGAACTATGGCTGGCCGTAGGGCGCAGGGGCGGCAAGAGCCACGTTGCGGGGCTTCTGGCAATCTATGAGGCTTGCTTCACGGATCACCGGGACAAGTTGGCACCGGGCGAGGTTGCAACTTGCATGGTCATTGCCAGCGACCGGCGACAGGCGCGGGCCGTGATGCGCTACATCTCAGGGCTGGTGAATGAAAACCCGATGTTGCGCCGCTTGGTGTTGCGCGAGAACTCCGAAGCAATCGAATTCACCAACCGCGCGGCAATCGAGGTTCACACGGCATCGCACCGGGCGGTGCGGGGCTACACCTTGTCGGCTGCGATACTGGACGAAATCGCGTTCTGGCACATTGAAGGTGCAAACCCAGATGTTGAGATCGTCGCGGCGCTGCGCCCTGCACTGGCGACGCTTGGCGGTAAGCTGGTGGCGTTGTCATCGCCCTACGCGCGGCGGGGCGTGTTGTGGAACGCATACAAGCGGCACTTTGGGCATGACAGCCCGGTGCTGGTGGCGCAGGCACCAAGCCGAACCATGAACCCGCTCTTGCCGCAACGTGTCATCGACGACGCGATGAAAGACGACGCCGCACGGGCATCGGCGGAATACCTTGCGCAATTCCGGTCAGACATTGCGAGCCTGATCAACCCGGATTTGATCGAACAAGCCACCCGGCCCAAGCCCAAGGAGCTGCCGTTTGCGAGTGGCACCCGATACGTGGCGTTCACCGACCCGGCGGGCGGCGGTGCGGATGAATTCACCGTTGCAATAGGCCACCGGGATGGCGACGCGGTTGTTGTCGACGCGGTGCGTGGCCTGCACGGTTCACCGGCTGAGATTGCGAAGGAATACGCGGGCTTTCTGAAAAGCTACGGCATTCGGCGGGTGACAGGCGACCGATACGCGGGCCGATGGCCGCGCGATGAATTTGAAAAGCACGGGATCACCTATGTCGTGTCCGAACTGGACCGGAACGGGCTTTATATCGAATTGCTGGCCGCGATGAATTCGGGGTCATTGGAATTGCCACCCGATCAGAAGCTGGCCCGACAGTTGGCAGGGCTGGAGCGCCGCACGGGGCGCAGCGGTCGAGACATGATCGACCACCCACCCGGTGGACATGACGACTTGGCAAACGCGGTTGCGGGGCTGGTGACGGTGGCACAGTCGCGGCGCGGAACCCTCAAAGTAACCCCACTACCATTTTAGAAAGAAAGGAAAGACCATGAAGTATTCGAGGCCAATCAAAGCAATCCTGGAGCGCGAAATTGCCCGTCTTGAGGGGCGCAACTACGATGGCCCAACGCGGGTCATCGGGGAAATCGGGCGGCTGCACAGTGCCGTCCAATCGCTGGAAGGCGTGGCGTTGAACCGCAACCCTGCCGACAATGACGCATTGCACATGAAAAAGACGCATGACGCGGGGGTGAAGCTGCAAAAGGCGGTGGAAGCGACACGGCAGCGGGCCAATGACATCTTGAACGGCCATACTGCTCGACTGAGCGAAACGCTCTTGGAGCGCGCCGGCTTGAAGCCACCGGAAAGCTTGCCTGACATCATGCGGCAATCGGAGTTTCGCGCGGTAGTGCGTTCGATGGACGCTGAGGACCGGCGCGAGGTCATGCGCGTTGCAGTGAAGGAAAAGAAAAGCGAAATTCTAAGCGCGTTCTTCAACGCCGACCCGCTGGTGACGGGGATGGATCCGAAATTCATGCGCGAGATGCGGACATCTTACGAGCACGCCGTTGCACCTGACGTTGTGGGGGAGTTGGAAACGCTTATAGAGACTGACAGCGCGCTGAACGCCGTGGCACGATCTGCCGAGAAGGTAGCGAAGGATTCGCAGGACGAAAGGGCCGTTGAAGCATTCATTCGGGCGCAAGAAGCAGCCGAACAGGCTAATCAGTCTTTTTCGTCAGCGATTCAGGAGTAGGGCCGCATATTACGACAAATCAGGGAGCCACCGCTGCCAAGAGCAGCGACTGATCACCTGATTTGCCTGTAAGCCTTAACAGTTTTTCCGCACCTTCTCACGCTCGATGGATTGAATGTGACCTTTGGTGACAGCTATCTTGGTTTCATTGTCTGCGCCCGACATGCTGGAAATTGGCAGGCCTAAAAGAAACACCCCCCAAGCATCGCCACTGGCTGCCCTGTTCTGGCTAGCACTCAAGTTTGTCAGAGCTTGAGTATATCGAAGCTCTGCGTCTGAAAGTTGTGCGCAGGAATATCCCCGGTATTCATTGCTACCTACTTCGACAGCAGCGATTTGATCTGGCCGCGGTGCGCATGCCGCTACGGTGACTAAAGTAGCGGCTGCAATTGCAATTCGTATTTTCATAATTTCCCCAGTGTTCAGAGAAACATACGCTCACAAAAGGATTGCTGCGAGTCAATCAAGAGACGCCATGCGAGAGCGGCTAGCCGTCTTTTTTGTTGCTAAAATGTCTAATTCATTAAGGGCAGATTGAAGGGCAGCTTTGTTCGCAAGCGCTCAACAAAATTTATAAAAAACAGTATCTTATGAGCTTATCTGGAGCGGGTAACGGGAATCGAACCCGTAACTAAAGCTTGGGAAGCTGCCGTGATACCTTTTCACCATACCCGCCGTGCCTAAGGTGGTAGCACCTGGGCTGGCAGGTATTCAAGGTCAAAACGCGGCGACGCAAGGCACTGCGGGCCGGGGCTTATCCGCCCCAGCTGCGCACTGCGCCGCAGTCCATGTGAACGAAGTTCGAGCGCGAGTATTTGCCAACTCCGCCGGCGCGGCAGGCAATCGCCGCCTTGCCCACTTGCCCGACCGAGCGCGACCCGAGGCGCAGATCGGCGGCCTGACCTTGGAGGTGAAGCGAATTCTTGGCGACCCCGCCAGAACGGCTGCGCAGCATGGCGTTCGTCTTGGGGCTGCGGTAGCCGGACAGCAATGTGTAGGGCTCGGACGTGTTCAGCAGATTGTGCGAGGCGACCATGATGTCGACGGTGCGAATGTCGATCGCCTTGACGTCGTTGGTGCGCCAGTCCCGCATGAAGGCTGAAATCTCGTTCACGGCCTCGCGGATGTATTCGCCTTCGATCCAGTAGATCGTATCGATACGCTCGCCCGTGCGGGGCGAGACCATGCGCAAGCGGCGAATATCGCCCGCCCCGCGCAAGAACCCGAATGCGTTTGCATTGGATGGAGCCGCAACAAGTGCGGTTGCCGCGAATGCGCCCAAGAGCGCACGCCGCGACAGGCTGGTCGTCGTTGATTCAGTCATTGATTTGCCTGTCCGTCGCTTCAATTTCTACCCCCGCTTAACGCGGGCGTTCATCTTCCCCCAGATGAGAATTTAGCTATGACACATTAAGATTCGCTAACCAAGCAAAGGGTTCCCAATTTTCTTTTAGGCAATGGTTTTCGGCGCAAATCCGCGCAATTGCCAGTCATCGTGGCCCTCATGCCATGGTCTTGCCGCAAAGATGCCGTCGAGGATGTATCTGACCGTGCCGCTCCTGGGCGCCGCCGCCGGGGTGATGCGTTTTGGTCTCAGACGCAACCAGAGGCGGCATATCACGCAAAAGTTTATGGACAATCGCGCATGCAGGCTGCTGAGTGGTAAGGCTGCACACTTACGACCAAGGTTTTCGACCGCCGGGGGATATCATGACCATTGCCGCTTTTTTCCAGACCAAGCCAAAAGCGCGCGCTGCGTTCTTTACCGCTATCGCCGCGCTGATGATCCTGGGCGCGCCACACCCCGCAGTGGCGGGCGTCACCGCGTTCAAACAGGCGGTCGCAGAGGGCGCCGCGCGTGATGACGGGCTGGCGGCGCATTATCGGGCGAATGGGTTTGACGCCATCTGGACCGCACAGGACGAGGTGGGACGCGCCCGCCGCCAGGCACTGATGCAGGCGATCGACGATGCTCCGGCGCATGGTCTGCCTGCCAGCCGCTATGATGCGCCGCGCCTCATGGCGATGATGCGCGCCGCGCGCACGCCGCGGGATCTGGGCGCGGTTGAAGTCGAGATGTCGCGCATCTTTCTGCGGCTTGCCCACGACTTGCACACCGGGATGCTGACGCCCTCCCGCATCGATGCGAGCATCGTGCGCAAGGTGCCCCTGCGCAGCGATGAAGACCTGTTGACCAGCTTTGCGTCGAGCGATGGCCCGCCCGCCGGTTTCTTTCGCGCATTGACGCCAAAGTCCGGGGAATATGCCCGCCTCATGCGAGAGAAGACGCGCCTTGAAGAGGCGCTGGCGACCGGGGGCTGGGGCGCGCAAGTGCCCGCCGCTTCGTTGGCACCCGGCGAGTCGGGGCCTGCGGTGATCGCGCTGCGCGACCGTCTCATGCGCATGGGCTATCTGGAACGAACGGCATCCGGCACATACGACATCGCCATGCAGCAAGCAGTGCAACAATTTCAGTCGGCGCATGGTCTGGTCGCCGATGGCACCGCCGGGGCCTCGACCATGAACGAGATCAACGCGCCGATTTCGGCCCGCCTGCCGATGATCCATGTCGCGATGGAGCGCGAGCGCTGGCTGAACAAGCCACTGGGCGAGCGTCACATCCTCGTCAACCTCGCCGACTTCAGCGCCCGCATCATGGATGACGACAGCCTGACCTTCGAGACGCGTGCCGTTATCGGCAAGGATACTTCGGGCCAGCGCAGCCCCGAGTTTTCCGACGAGATGGAGTATATGGAGATCAATCCCGTCTGGCACGTCCCGCGCTCGATCACGGTCAAGGAATACCTGCCGCAGATGCAGCGCAATCGCGGCGCGGTCAGCCATCTGAAACTCTACAATTCACGCGGCCAGCAGGTCAGCCGGGCGAATGTGAATTTCAACGCCTACTCGGCTCGCACCTTTCCCTTTGCTCTGAAACAGCCGCCCTCGAACCGCAATGCGCTGGGTCTGGTCAAGTTCATGTTTCCCAACAAATACAACATCTATCTGCACGACACCCCGTCCAAGGACCTTTTCAACCGGAATGTGCGCGCGTTCAGCCACGGCTGCATCCGCCTTCAACGCCCCTTCGATTTCGCCTATGAGATCCTGTCCAGACAGGAAAGCGATCCCAAGACGTATTTCGACACGATCCTGAATTCAGGTCGCCAGACCCAAGTGCGCCTCGATCAGCACATCCCGGTGCATATCATTTACCGCACCGCGACCGTCCCGGCCAAGGGCCCGGCGCAATACCGCCCTGACATCTATGGTCGGGACGGCCGGATCTGGGAAGCGCTGCAACAGGCAGGGGTTTCGCTGCCTGCCGTTCAGGGATAGATATCGCCCCCGAAAGGCTGTCGCCAAGCTGAGGGGTGCGTCCATGTCCTATACGATCGCAGAAATCGCCAAGGCGCTTGGCGCAACGGCCCTGGGGGCCACGGATATTCGCGTGGACGCCTTGGCCGAGCCTGCGGATGCGGGCCCGGCCGACATGGCGCTGGCGACCAAGCCAGAGTATGCTGCGGCCCTCCCACAAGGCCGCGCGCGCGCCGCGCTGATCTGGGAGGGCGCCGATTGGCATGCGCTGGGGTTGGAAGCGGCCATCGTCGCGCCGCGCCCACGCTTTGCGATGTCGGGCCTCACGCGGATGATGGACCTCGGCGAGGGCTGGGGGGATGGCATCCACCCGTCTTCGGTCATTCATGAAAGCGCCGTATTGGGCGAGGATGTGCATGTTGGGCCGCTATGCGTGATCGGCGCCGGCGCGCAGATCGGTGCAGGCTGCCGGATCGGACCACAGGTCACGATCGGTGCGGATGCGCGCATCGGTGAGGGCGGATTGATCCGCGAGGGAGTGCGCATTGCCGCGCGGGTGCGCGTCGGCGCGCGTGTCATCATGCATCCCGGCGCGGTGTTGGGCGGCGATGGCTTCAGCTTTGTCACGCCTGAAAAATCCGGCGCCGAGGCCGTCCGCGAGACGCTGGGCGATCAAGGTGGCGCCACCGCACAGAGCTATGTGCGCATCCATAGCCTTGGCTCGGTCCGACTTGGCGATGATGTCGAAATCGGCGCAAACACCGCGATAGATCGGGGCACCGTGCGCGATACAGTCATCGGCGACCGGACCAAGATCGATACGCTGGTGATGATCGCGCATAATGTCGTCGTTGGCACCGATACCTTGCTGTGCGGGCATGTCGGTATCGCGGGATCGTCGCGCATCGGCAACAACGTGGTGCTTGCCGGGCAGGTGGGCGTCGGTGACAACCTTTTTGTCGGCGACAACGTCATTGCGGGAGGCGGGACCAAGATCCTGTCGAACGTGCCTTCAGGCCGCGTCATTCTGGGCTATCCGGCTATGAAGATGGACGCCCATATCGAGATGTACAAACAGATGCGCCGCCTCGGACGGCTCGTCTCGGACGTCGCAACCCTCAAGAAATCGGTTTTCAAGTCCGGCCAGAGTGACTAGATGAAGCGAGCCCCGAAGTCGGGCTCGGGCGTCCAAGGAGACCTTGCATGAGTATTCCTGATCGCGTGATCACCATCATCGCCGAGCAGGCCATGTTGGAGCCGTCGGATGTGGCGCTGGACAGCACGCTGGAGGATCTGGGCGTCGACAGTCTGGGTCTCGTCGAAAGTATCTTTGCCATCGAGGAAGAGTTCGACATCACCGTGCCTTTCAACGCGAACGAGCCGACGGCAGGCGATTTTGACATCTCGACCGTCGGCGCCATCGTCGCAGGGGTTCAGCGGTTGGTGGCCGAGCAGTCGTGAAGCGCGTCGTCATCACCGGCGCGGGCACCATCAATGCGCTGGGGCAGGATGTGCCGTCGACGCTGGCCGCCATGCGCGAGGGGCAATGCGGCATCAGCGATCTGGAGTTCCGCGATGTCGAGCGGCTTGCCATTCGCATCGGCGGGCAGGTCAAGGGATATGATCCCGACACTGCCTTCAGCCGCCAGCAACTGGCGCTTTATGACAGGTTCACCCAGTTTACTTTGATTGCCGCCCGCGAGGCGGTCGAGCAGTCGGGCCTTGAATTCACCGACGAGCTGGCGCTGAAAGCGGGCGTCGTTCTGGGCAATTCCGGTGGCGGCATGACGACGCTGGATGAGAATTACCGCACCGTCTATGAGGACGGCAAGAACCGGGTTCATCCCTTTGTCGTGCCCAAACTGATGAACAATGCCGCAGCAAGCCATGTGTCCATGGCCTGGGGGCTGCGCGGGCCCAGCTTTACCGTGTCGACGGCTTGCGCATCGTCCAACCATGCGATGGCGCAGGCGTTCCAGATGGTCCACGGCGGGCTGTGCCCGGTGATGCTAGCCGGGGGATCGGAGTCGATGCTGTGCTTTGGCGGGGTCAAGGCGTGGGAAGGCTTGCGCGTCATGTCCCGCGATGGCTGCCGGCCGTTTTCGGCCAATCGCAACGGCATGGTTCAGGGCGAAGGCGCGGGCATTTTCGTCTTCGAGGAATACGAACACGCGCGCGCGCGCGGCGCCGTGATACTCGCCGAGGTGGCCGGATACGCCATGACATCGGATGCATCGGACATCGTGATGCCCTCCAAGGAGGGCGCAGCGCGCGCCATTTCAGGCGCCTTGCGCNAGGTGGCCGGATACGCCATGACATCGGATGCATCGGACATCGTGATGCCCTCCAAGGAGGGCGCAGCGCGCGCCATTTCAGGCGCCTTGCGCGATGCGCGCATCGCGGCCGAAGAGGTGGGATACATCAACGCTCACGGCACCGGGACCGCTGCCAATGACAAGACCGAATGCGCCGCCGTCGCTGACGTGTTTGGCCGCCACGCGGACAAGCTGATGATATCCTCGACCAAATCAATGCATGGCCACCTTATCGGCGGCACCGGCGCGGTCGAGCTTCTTGCCTGCATCATGGCACTGCGGGACGGTGTCATCGCGCCCACCATCGGCTATGATGAGCCGGACCCCGAATGTGCGCTCGACGTCGTGCCCAATGAGGCGCGCGAGGCACATGTCGATGTCGCGCTCAGCAATGCGTTTGCCTTTGGCGGGCTGAACGCGGTGCTGGCGCTGCGCCGGGCGGGGTAGGGCGCGCAGCTGGCGCCTTAGCCTGCTGACCGCTTCAAGCGCCGGGAATGAGCACGATCTTTCCGATATGCTGCTTTAGCTGAAACGATTTCTGCGCGTCAGCAATCCGATCCAGCGGGTAGGTTTCCGCCAGAAGGGGCCGGATCTCGCCCCTTTCGATGTAGGAGATGAGGTTGGCAAAGATTGGCTCGTCCCATGCGGTGCAGCCAATCAGCGTGATGTCCTTGAGATACATGTCGCGCATATCAAGGCTGACCACGGGCCCGGCAATCGCGCCAGACGAGGCATAGCGCCCACCCCGCCGCAACAGCTTGAGCATGGTGGCAAACTCCGGCCCGGCCACGTTGTCGATTACAACGTCGACGCATTCGGCGCCCAGCACCTCCAGCGGATCATCGCCGCGCGTCAGGACGCGGTCGGCCCCGATCCGGGATATGGCATCCCGCTTGCCGGCGCTGGTGATGGCGATGACCTCGGCCCCCCGGCGTTTTGCCAATTGGACAACGGCCGATCCCACGCCGCCCGATGCGCCGGGCACCAGAACGCGCATCCCAGCCTGCACGCCCGCACGATGAACCATGTTTTCCGCTGTCCCATAGGCGCAAGGGATCGTGGCAAGCTCGGCATCGCTCCAGTCGCAATCGATCGCAAAGACCTCGCCCTGCGGAACCTTGACGTATTGCGCAAAAGCGCCGTCAAAGTCGGACCCCATCCAGAGAGTGTCCATCCGGGCAAAGCCCGCAGCGCGCATGCAGGGTCTGACAAGGACGCGCGCGCCGATCCAGCTTGCGTCGCCGCCAGCGCCGACCGCGACCACCTCTGCGCAGCAATCGGTGCCTTGGATAAAGGGAAAGGGGGTGGCGTCGTTCCAGCCGCCATCCTGTCGGTCCTGAGTGTCGCTGGTGCCCTCGGTGCCGTCGGTGACAGATGACGAATACCAGCCAAGCCGGGTGTTGATCTCGGTATTGTTCACGCCAGCGGCAAGCACCTTCAAGAGCATGTCACCGGGTTCGGGGGTGGGGATGGGCACACGCCTGAATTCAAGCTTGTCGTATCCCCCGGTTCCGGTCGTGACCACTGCATCCATGTCGCCCTGCGGCACGGCCCCTACGGCCTGCATCTTCGGCCCTCCTATCTGAACAGTCAGGCCTGAAGTCATACGCGAGGTCGCGTGTTTTGTCGCCGCTCAATCCTGTTTCGTCGCAAAGTTCTGCCTCACGCGGTCACGTGGGTGCTGCGCAATGCAAAAGGGGCGCGCCATTTGGCACGCCCCTTTTCTCATGACAGTGTGCCAGATTCACTCGGTGAATTCGCCGACCGCCTCGTAGCCTGCGGTAAAGCCGCTCAGCGACACGTCGATGCGCACCACCTGGTCGGGCGCCTGCGCCGGCACCAGCCTGAGTTGTGCAGTTGCGCCGCGCTTGAACGTGTCGACATCTTCCTGGGTCAGCCCCATCTGTGCAACGCAGCCCGCGTCGGTGCAGACACGGTAAGGATAGCTCTTGGCGGTGCCGCCATCGACCGACATCTTCAGCTCTTCGGTCAGCAGGGTGACAAGCGGCACGATCGCGGTAGCGCCCGCCACGGCAGGATCCTGGCCCTCTATGCGAAAGACGCTGAATTCGGCCACAGGATTGCCACCCGACTCGCGCAGGAGTTGATAGAGCTGGCAGGGATCCTCGCCCTCGTCATTGCGAAAGCACCGCAGGCTCCAATCGCCGAATTTTTCACGAACGTAGACGGCAGGCTCCTCGTCCTCAACCTGCGAGCCGGTCGAAAAGGCGTTGCCCGCATCCGATGCGTCCTCGGAGGTTTCCTCTGTGGTTTCTTCCGTGGACTCTTCTGCGGTGTCAGGCGCAGTGGTCTGCTCGGTGTCGGTTGCGGCGTCGGCGGAGTCAGCCTCGGACTGCGCGGTTGTATCCTGAGCCATGGCGGCGCCAGCGAGGCCGAGAACGGCAGCGAGGGACAGGACAGAGAGCGATTTGGGCATGGTTTCCCCTTCATTCATTGAATATTTCCTAGTGCGTTTATCATGGTGTTCCGGCGCTGTCAGGAGCAAATATGCGCGCCCCTCGACGGGTAGGGCGGATTCTTGCACGCGTGACAGCGCGCCAGCGAAAGCCATCCGGCAGCGCCCCTGACGAGAGAGACGCGGGGGAAAAAATCATGGGCCATAGAAAAAGGGGCCGTTGGGCCCCTCTTTCCAGTATCTCCCTGCCGGACTTGGCCGACTTAATCATTAGATCGAACGCTACGATACCTCCGAATACCCGTCAACAGTCAAAATGAGGCTGCATTTGCAGCAAGAAACAAGGCTCCGGCGCAACGATGAAAAAGGGCCGCACCCGAAGGCGCGGCCAGTCTGACAGGGAGGAAGTCATTCCTGCGCCGAGAGGACATATGCGCTGGAATGAAATTGATACTGGCACGAATAGGTTAAGATTGTATGGTCTCGCGGCACGCCGCAAAGGCGTCGGCACCACGCGGAGGATCTTGAGGCATGAGCGACGGCATATTCATCGGCGGCGGTGGGCCGGATTATTCGGACGCGCAGAAACTGAGCCTGAAATACGCCAACCGGCATGGCCTGATCGCGGGCGCGACGGGCACGGGCAAGACGGTGACGCTCCAGATCCTTGCCGAAGGTTTCTCGGCGGCGGGTGTTCCGGTGTTCCTGTCGGACGTGAAGGGCGATCTGTCCGGTCTGGCAGAGGCGGGCAGTGAGACGTTCAAGCTGCACGGCGCATTCAGCAGCCGGGCGGCCACGATCGGTCTGACAGATTACGCCTATACCGCCTTTCCCGTGACGTTCTGGGATCTCTTTGGCCAGGACGGCCATCCAGTGCGCACCACGCTGGCCGAGATGGGCCCGCTGTTGCTGAGCCGCCTGATGGAACTGAGCGAGGCGCAGGAGGGCATCATGAACATCGCCTTTCGCGTTGCGGACGAAGAGGGCATGCCGCTGCTCGATCTCAAGGATCTGCAGGCGCTGCTGGTCTGGGTCGGCGAGAACCGCGAGGCGCTGTCCTTGCGTTATGGCAATGTCGCGCCCCAATCCGTCGGGGCCATCCAGCGCCAGTTGATGGTGTTGGAAAATCAGGGCGGCGCGCAGCTGTTCGGCGAGCCTGCTCTGGACCTTGCTGATCTGATGCATGTCGGTGCGGACGGGCGCGGCCAGATCAACATTCTCGAGGCGAGCAAATTGATGGGGTCGCCGCGCCTCTATGCCACCTTCCTGCTCTGGCTGCTGAGCGAGCTTTTCGAGACGCTGCCCGAGGTCGGAGACCCCGATAGACCCAAGCTGGTGTTCTTCTTCGACGAGGCGCATCTGCTCTTTGATGACGCGCCCAAGGCGCTGGTCGACAAGGTAGAGCAGGTGGCACGCCTCATCCGATCCAAGGGGGTTGGGGTCTATTTCATCACGCAAAATCCCGATGACGTGCCCGAGGATATCCTCGGGCAGCTTGGCAATCGCTTTCAGCACGCGCTGCGTGCCTTCACTGCGCGCGATCGCAAGGCGCTGAAACGCGCGGCCGAGACATACCGCCCTAATGAGCGGTTTTTGACTGTGGACGCCATCCGCGACGTGGGCGTGGGCGAAGCCGTCACATCCATGCTTCAGGACAAGGGCGTTCCCGGCATCGTCGAGCGCACGCTGATCCGGCCGCCCTCATCCAGGCTGGGGCCGATCGACGCCGATGCGCGCCGCGCCGCGCTTGCCGCATCGCCGGTCGCAGGCAAGTACGAAACCCTCGTTGACCGCCGATCAGCCTACGAGATCCTGAAGGACCGCGCCGCGCACGCTGCTGCCGAAGCCGCCCATGCCGAAGAGGTCGCCGAAGAGCAATCGGTGGCCGAGCGAGAGTTCAATGCTGGCCGGCGGTATTCGGGCAAGCGAGTCGAGCGTTCGACTGCGCAGCGCCGGGGGGGCAGTACAGCGGGCAGCTTTGGCGAGGCGATCACGGGGGCGGTTCTGAAGGAATTGAACGGCACCACGGGGCGGCGGCTTGTGCGCGGCATCCTCGGGGGGCTTTTCAAGGGCCGCTGATAGCGCTTTGAACGGAAAGCTGGCACGAGTTCGGAATTCTAGGTATTCTGTCGCTGAGC
This sequence comes from Roseovarius sp. D0-M9, assembly GCF_037083805.1. Lineage (NCBI taxonomy): Bacteria > Pseudomonadati > Pseudomonadota > Alphaproteobacteria > Rhodobacterales > Roseobacteraceae > Roseovarius > Roseovarius sp. D0-M9. The sequence continues at coordinate 16,879 of NZ_JBAPKZ010000015.1, forward strand.
AGGAAACAATAACATGCGCTACACGCGCAAAAAAACAAAGGGGGCAGCCCGCATGGCCAGCCGCAAATCAACAGGTAACAAAACCAGAGCCAGCCGCGCGAACGCGGTGCCGCCCAAGGCATCTGCAGCGCGCCCCGTGGCGGGCGGCGCAACGACTCTGGTGCCCAAACCGCCATTTGCGGGCGGAGCGCAGGCCAAGGCGGCGCCACCCGAGCACTTCAAGAATACCGCTTTGGGTGTTGAAAATAAAAAAGATAAGCCAACCAAGCCTGCTGTTTCAAATCGTGGAACCAGCACAGAAGTCATGGATGGCGGCGACCCTCTGAAGAAGCAGGAGTTGATTGCCCAGGTTGTCGAACGCTCGGACATCGCGAAAAAATACGCCAAACCAGTAATCGAGGCGATGCTGTCCGTTCTCGGCGACGCGCTCGCCGAGGGCCGCGAGGTGAACTTGCAACCCATGGGCAAGATCAAGCCCAAGCGGATCAAGGACGGGTCCAAAGTGCGTGTCATTATTGCCAACATCCGCCAGCCGAAGTCCGCCGGGACGGCAGGCGCCACAGCCGCGCCATTGGCCGGTAGCACGCCGGCAGCCGGATCGACCAACCTGACTGGCACTTTGCGGGGCGGTAAACCCGGCCCTGGTGGCCCGGCTTCTCCATCGGCTCCGCCGGCGCGCCACCCCCTCAAAGAAGCGGTTGCAGAGGGCGACGACTGACGCTAGAAAACCGCGCAAGGGTGATTAGCTCAGTGGTAGAGCGCTTCGTTCACATCGAAGATGTCAGGAGTTCAAATCTCTTATCACCCACCATTTCCTCCTTATGGAAGCTCATCTGCCTCACGAGGTCAGCGATACTGTCCTTTGCCGTAACGGTTTCAGCGAGGATCCTCGTAACATGATTTCGATTTGCCGAGCTTGGATCGGCTCCGGTCGGGCTTATCAGGGACAACAAGCCGCTTGTACCGGGGCGCTGAATGACCTGTGACACCCCTCCGAACTGGCCCGAAATCTGGTTTTTACGTCATGGCCAGACCGAGTGGAACTTGGCCGGGCGCATTCAAGGGCGGCTCGATTCGCCTTTGACCAATCTGGGTCGAGCGCAGGCGGCGCAGCAGGCTGCTATCATCGCGGAATTCGCGGCGCAGGTCGCGGGCGGGCGAGGGGGCATCTACGTCTCGCCCTTGGGCCGCGCGCGCCAGACTGCCGCGTTGGCACTGCCGCTGCACGATCCGGTGATTGATGCACGCCTTGCCGAAATTGACACCGGCGCATGGGAAGGACTCCAAAAATCCGAACTGCAAAAGTCCGGGCTACCGGGCGGCGATACTGATCTGGCCCTCTACGCCGCCGCGCCCGGCGGTGAGGGACTGGACGCGCTGATCGCCCGCGTTCGGGCTTTCGGCGGTGATCTGGCCGGCCCCAGCATCGTGGTGGCGCATGGTCTTCTGGGGCAGGTGCTGCGCGGCTTGGCGACCGGGATCCCGGCCAGCCAAATGGGCGCGCAGGACAATATGCAGGGCTGCGTCTATCACCTCGCGCGCGGGCGCGAGACACGGCTGGATGCCCCGCCGCTTTGAGCCGGGCCAATGCGCAGCCACCGCCGTAGTCAAGATTACCGCGCAGACCCACTTGCCAGAGCGCCCAGATGGCGCTAATCCCTGCGGCGCGGGTGGTTAGCTCAGTTGGTAGAGCGTTTCGTTTACACCGAAAATGTCGGGGGTTCGAGCCCCTCACCACCCACCATTTCCCTTTTCATATCAAACCCTTGTCCGTCAATTCTGATGCGCGAGGCAGGGCCGCGCAGACGGCGATGACGCGCCAATCGACAAAATCTTCATTTTACCCCTTTCCGGACGCGGTCCGCTGCGCTAGGCAGATGATACTTCGGTCCGGGCCTTTCAGGCCATGGATAATAGGGAACGCGGTCCGGTGCAGTGCGCCAAATCCGCGACTGCCCCCGCAACTGTAGGCGGTGAGCGAAGCCGGATTTACGTCACTGCCGCAGACCTGCGGTGGGAAGACCCGGCCAAGCGTTGACCCGCAAGTCAGGAGACCTGCCGAGGTGTTCACCCTGTCCGGACGCGGGGCGCGTCATGGGCAACGGATCCTTCCGTTGTGGTGGCATTCTCGCCGCCTGCGGGAGCGCCGGAAAACGCTTCTCCGCATGCAAACCCTGGTTCTGCATCGTCCCAAGAGGGCGCTTCCGGAGACACATCCTATGAAACACTTCCTTTCCACATCCACGATTCTGTCCTGCGCCGTCGGGGTCACCGCCGCCACCGGCGCATTCGCGCAGCAGACCTATGATCTGGGCACGATCGTCCTGTCGTCCAGCCTGACCCCGACCGAACTGGGCCGCACGGGCGCCAGTGTCGAAGTGCTGGAGGGCGAGGATATCGGCGACCGCGATGGTGCCGTGATCGACCGGCTGACACGCCTTCCCGGCGTGAATGCCACCTCGAACGGATCACTTGGCGCGCAGAGCGGCATCGCAATCCGCGGCCTGCCAGCGCGCTATGTGGGAACGCGCATCAATGGCATTGACGTTGGCGATCTATCGGGCACGCAGAGTCAATTCAACTATGGCGGGTTGACGCCTTCGGGCATCGGCCGGATCGAAGTGCTGAAGGGATCGCAGTCGGCGCTCTACGGCTCCGAGGCGATCGCGGGCGTGGTCAACATCACGACCTTTCGCCCCGAAAAGCTAGGCTTTTCCGGACGCTATGGCGTCGAGGCGGGCAGCTTTGACACCTACTCCGGCACTCTCTCGATGGGATACAAATCCGAACGCGGCGAGATTGCGCTGAGCTATGGGCGCGTCACGACGGATGGTATCTCGACACAGAGCGGCAATGTCGAGGATGACGGCTTTGACCAGAGCACGGTCGATCTGACCGGGGAGTTCGCCGCGACCGAAGCGCTGACGCTGGGCGGCGCGCTTCATTATCGCGACGGCGATGTGGACATCGACCGCAGCGCCACGGATCCCTCTGGCAACATCGCCTCCAAAGAGCGCGGCGCGCGCGTCTTTGCCGAGCTTGATGCCGGGAATTTCACCCATACGCTGAGCTACTCCTACTTCGATATCGCGCGCCGCGATCCGACCGGCTTCACCACCCGCTTCGATGGCGAACGGCAAGAGCTGGCTTACTTGGGCAGCGCCCGGTTGAGCGGCGCGGCGGTGCTGAACTTCGGGGTCGACCACACCGAGGAATCCTTCAGCACCAGCACCGATCGTGGCGATGAGGATAACACCTCGATCAAGGGCGAGCTTTTGGTGAGCCCGATCTCGACGGTCGATCTGTCGGCGGCCCTACGGTACGATGAGAACTCCGACTTCGGCGGCAAAACCACCGGGCGCGTCTCGGCGCTGTGGCGCGCGATGGATGATCTGGCCTTTCGCGCCGTCATCGGCACCGGCTTTCGCACACCATCGCTCTACGAGCGGTTCAGCGTGTATGGCGATTCTGGCCTCCAACCCGAAGAGTCGGTCAGCTATGAGTTGGGTGTCGAGCGCACTTTTGATGCGGGTTTCGTCAAGGCGACCCTATTCTACACCGATATCGACGATCTGATCCAATTCGATGGCGCATCCACGGCCTGCGCCAGTGGCTTTGGCTGCTACAATCAGGTGCCGGGCACGACAACGTCCAAGGGGATCGAACTGTCGGGCGAATATGCCGTCAGCAGCGCGGTCACTCTTTTCGGGGCCTATACCTATACGGACGCCGAAACCGATGGAGCGCGCCTGACCCGCACGCCCAAACATGATACGCTTTTCGGGGTGGACCTTGCTTTGGGCAACCGCTTCAGTGCCTATGCCGATGTGCGTCATGTGGCCGATGTCGTTCCCAGTGCTTTTGCGCCTGCGAACCACAAGGTCGGCGATTATACATTGGTCGGGGCTGGGATCAGCTATGATATCACCGACACGGCCGAGCTGTACGTGCGGGCCGAAAACATATTTGACGAAGACTATGAGACGGCCGGCGGTTTCAACCAGCCGGGCCGCGCGGCCTATGTCGGGCTTCGTGCGTCGTTCTGATCGCCTGAGAATGCTGGTCGCGTCCGCCTGTCTGGCGGGCGCGGCGCAGCTTTGCGCTGGGGGCGCGAGTGCCGAGCCGGAGCGTGAGGAGCCTGAGCGTGCCGGGCCTGAGCGTGCCGGGCCTGAACGTGTCGTCTCCATCAACCTTTGCACAGACCAACTGGCCATGCTGCTTGCGCGCGAGGATCAACTGATCTCGGTCAGCCGCATTGCGCTGGACCGGCGCGTGTCGCCCATGGCTGATGAGGCAGAGCACTACACCATCAATTCGGGCCGCGCCGAGGAGGTGCATGTCTTGCAGCCCGATCTGGTTGTCGCGGGCATCTATACGTCGCGCGAGACCGTGGCCATGCTGCGCCGCCTCGGGATCGAGGTCGTTCAATTCGATATCGTTCATTCACTTGCCGATGTGCGCGACCGGATGCGCGAGATGGGCGCGGCGCTGGGGCGGCAGGACGCGGCCGAGGCGATGGTGGCGCGTTTTGACGCCGATCTTGCCGCGCTGCGCTCGGCACCGGACGGGCAAGGCGGTCCGGAAGGGCCAGCGCCCCGCGCGGCGCTATACTACGCCAATGGCTATACGTCGGGCACCAATTCACTGGCCAATGACATCCTCGCCGCAGCCGGTCTGCGCAATGCGCCCGCCGAAGCGGGCTATGACTGGGGCAAGCTGCCGCTCGAAATGCTGGCCATGATCGACCCCGATCTGGTCATCACGGCGCGCCGGTATCCCGGCGGCAGCCGCGCCGAAGAAGTCATGGATCATCCGGTCGTCAACGGTCTGCGCGGGCAGGGCGCAGGGATGACCGATCAGGACTGGGTCTGCGGCACGCCCTTCGTGCTGCGCGCCATCGCGGATATGGCCGAGGCGCGCCGCATGGTTCGGGGCCGCGAATGAGCCGCGTGATGATCCCTCTGGTGCTGGCGGGGCTGCTGCTCTTTGCGGGATCGCTCTTGGTCGGACCTGCGGCGCTTGGAGTGGGCGACAGCCTCGTCGCGCTTTGGCGGGGCGGCGATGATCCGGCAGCGATGGTCATGCGCCAGATCCGCCTGCCGCGCGCCATCCTCGCGGCCATGATCGGGGGCAGTCTGGGCCTTGCGGGGGCGGCGATGCAGGGCTACCTGCGCAACCCGCTGGCCGAGCCGGGGCTGATCGGTGTGTCCGGCTCTGCCGCCCTCGGCGCGGTGCTGGCGATCCAGACCGGGCTGGCGGGCGCCTTTGCGCTTGGCCTGCCGCTGGCGGCGCTTGCCGGGGCGCTTGGCGGTGTCGTTCTGGTCATGGGCCTCGCGGGGCCGAGGGGCGGCGCGCTGACGCTGATCCTTGCAGGCATCGCCATTTCGGCACTTGCGGGCGCGCTTACCTCACTGGTGCTCAATCTTTCGCCCAACCCCTTTGCCGCGAATGAGATCGTGTTCTGGATGATGGGCTCGCTCTCGGATCGCTCGATGGTGCATGTCTGGCTGGCGCTGCCGTTCATGGCGGTCGGCACGCTGCTGCTTGCGACGCTGGGCCGGGGCCTGGATGCGCTGACATTGGGCGAGGATGCGGCGGGCGCGATGGGCATCAGCCTGACCTGGATGCGCCTTGTTCTGGTGATCGGCACGGCCTGTGTCGTCGGCGCTGGGACGGCGGTGGCGGGGGCCATCGGCTTTGTCGGCCTTGTGGTGCCGCACGTCTTGCGCCCGTTTGTGGGCGCACGCCCGTCGCGGCTGCTCTGGGCCTCGGCGCTTGGTGGCGCGATCATGCTCCTGGCCGCCGACATCGCGGTGCGCCTGATCCTGCCGTCCCAAGATCTCAAGCTGGGCGTTCTGACGGCCATCGTCGGTGCGCCGGTCTTCTTGCACCTTATCTTCAAGACGCGAAAGGACGGGATATGAGCCTGCTCGCGCTGGATAGCCTTGGCGTCTGCCTGCGAGGGCGCACCATCCTCGAGGACATCAGTCTGACCATCGAGCCGGGCGAATTCGTCGGTCTCATCGGGCCGAATGGCGCGGGCAAGACGACGCTGATGCGCGCGGCGCTTGGCCTGATCCCCTGCACCGGGCGCAGCAGCCTTGCGGGCATGCCCCCCCGAGCGCGCGCCAAATGCGCGGCATGGATGCCGCAGGCGCGCGAGATCGCGTGGCCCGTCAGCGTCGAGACGTTGGTGATGCTGGGGCGGGTGCCGCACCTTGGCGCAGGCCAGCGCGCCGCGCCGGAGGATATCGCGGCGACCGAGGCCGCGATCACGCAGATGGACCTCGAAGCCTTGCGTCACCGCGCCGCCACGCGCCTGTCGGGCGGCGAGGCGGCGCGCGCGCTGATCGCCCGCGCACTGGCACAGCAGACGCCACTTCTGATGGCCGATGAGCCGACCGCCGGCCTTGATCCCGCGCATCAGATCTCGACGATGGAAACCTTTGCCGGGCTGGCCGCGGCGGGCAAATCCTGCCTCGTGTCGCTGCACGATCTGGGCCTCGCGGTGCGTCACTGCACGCGGCTCGTGCTGCTGTCACCGGAGGGATGCCTCGTGGCCGACGGCGCGCCCGCAGAAGTGCTGACACCCGAGAGGCTGGACGTCGTATTCGGCATCTCGGCGGCGTTTCGGACGGGCGAGGATGGCCCGCTCTTTCAGCCGCTGCGCGTGACGCGGTGAGCCGGGTCCGCCTGGAGGCGCCATGGCTCGAGTTTGATCTGGGCGGCGAGATGCGCGTGCTGAGCTGGGCGGTCAACAGGCCCGGATTTGTCAGTGCGCGGCGCATCCTCTGGCGCGAAGTGCGCAACGCTGACCTGCCGGCTGATCTGGACGTGACTAATTGGCTGGAGCATGCGCTGAAGGCGCGTCATGCGCTCGATGCGGTCACATTCCTCACCTCTCGCGATATCAGACATCATCACGTCTCGGAGGTTCACGTTGAGGATGCCATCGCCACTGCCATGGCCACGGTAGGTTTGTCGAATGCCGAGCGCATCGGAACCCGCCTCGACCTCAGCGGGCATGACTGGGGCACGATCAATATCGCGCTGCGGCTGGATGCAGGGCAGGGGCGCGGCGTGCAGAATGGTCTGACCGACGCCGGACTTGCCGAGGCGCTCAGCATTGCGGCCTCAGCTCGCACGGCGGCGGTGATGGAGGCGGGGCTGGACCTGCCGACTGGGCGCGCGACGGGCACTGGCACCGACTGCATTGCCGTGGCGGCGGCGCCCGGCGATATCAACTACGCTGGCCTGCATACCGCCCTCGGCGAGGCGGCTGGCCGCGCTGTCCATCAAGCGGTTGCAGCAGGTGCAGACGAGTGGATGCGCACCGTTCGGCGCAAACTCTGAGGGCCTGCGCACAGCACTCCAAGATCGAAGCGTTCCCACAAAAAGCTGGCTCACAGCCCTTGGCGGTGTGCCGTCCTCAATGCCGACCGAGATGCGCCTCGCCTGAGGCGGATGCCTCAGCTTAGCGGCTTGACGATTTAGGCGAAACTGCCGCTTGACGCCTCCGGTCCCGACGACTAAAGACATCCCATCGCGACCGAGGCAACGGCCCGGGGAGCGCTTGCAGTGGGCGGTTGTAGCTCAGTTGGTTAGAGTACCGGCCTGTCACGCCGGGGGTCGCGGGTTCGAGCCCCGTCAACCGCGCCACCGCTGCTTTTCTCTTGATATTGATGGAATTAGAGGCCATCGGGCCGCGCCAGACCTCGCGCTTTGTGGTGCGGTGCCAGCGCTTGGGTCATACATCAGAAAAACATTGCGCCATTTGAAAATCCCGGCTTTTCGGCATTGACGGGCCAAGCTGCCTGGATTATCCGACACAGCACGCGCGGTTGTAGCTCAGTTGGTTAGAGTACCGGCCTGTCACGCCGGGGGTCGCGGGTTCGAGCCCCGTCAACCGCGCCATTTTTCCCTTCTGCCGCCGTTCATGGCTTGTAGCCTCGGTGAATGGCCTTGTCCGGCGTCAGTGCCTCGGGCCAGCCGTATATGCGCTCGACCGCATAAAGGGCGATACACACCCCGATGATCGCAAGGACGAATTTCACGCGCCCTGCACTGGGTGGGTTCTGCGCCCAGCGTGTCATGCGCAAAAGCCATCTGGTATTCATGAGACGTCCGTTCCTTCGATTGATGATCGACGCACAAGGGATGCAACCGCCCTTGGACGCAGCGCGTTGGGATGCTATCGGTGTTTTGGTCGCGGCCAGTTTCCCTTGCCATTTCAGCCTCAGTCTATGACATAAGGCGCCACTGTTACACGAAATTACCCCGGAGACGGCCTTGCCCACCCATTCCGAAACCCGAGAGCTGCCCTATTCCGCACAGCAGATGTATGATCTGGTCGCGGATGTCGGCAACTACCCGAAATTCCTGCCTTGGACGGCGGCTGCGCGCGTGCGCAGCACGGCCCAGCAGCCAGACGGATCGGAAGTGATGGAGGCTGATCTGGTCATCAGCTTCAAGGTTTTTCGAGAGAAATTCGCAAGCCGTGTCGTGCTCTATCCCGAGGCGAAAAAGATCGACACCAAGTATCTTGATGGTCCGTTCAAGCATATGATCTCGAATTGGGAATTCACCGACACGGAGGAGGGGTGCAAAGTCGATTTTCACGTCGATTTCGAGTTTCGCAACCGAATCCTGCAATCGGCGGCGGGCCTCTTTTTCTACGAGGCGATGCAGCGCATTGTGCGCGCGTTTGAGCGCCGGGCGCGCGAACTCTACGGCTGATCCAGCGCCTGCGCCATCAGCACTAGGGCGTGATCGCGCGCTGCGCGCCGCACCTCGGCCCGGCCGAGCGCCCCGAACTCTTGCACATCGGTCACCACTGCATGGCCCTCGCGCATAACGCCGAAACAGACTCGCCCCTCGGGCTTGTGCTCGGACCCACCAGGACCGGCGATGCCGGTGATCGAGACAGCCAATTGCGCGTCTGAGGCGGCCAGAGCGCCGCTGGCCATCTCGGCGGCCACCTCGACGCTGACCGCCCCATGTGCCTCCAGCGTTTCCCGCCTGACACCCAAAAGCTGTATTTTCGCATTATTCGAATAGGTTACAAAGCCACGCTCAACCACATCCGAGCTGCCGGGCACTTCGGTCAGCGCGGCCATGACCATGCCGCCAGTGCAGCTTTCGGCGGCGGCGATCATCACGCCCCGTGCGCGGGCCAGCGCCAGAAGATCGGCGGCGATCATGCGCCCATCAGCCCATGGGCCAACGCGGCGAGCGCGATGACGCCAATCGCGGCAAAGACCCCTGCGATCACATCGTCCAGCATGACGCCAAGGGGCGTGTGGCGCCGGTCGGCCCAGCCTATGGGGCCGGGCTTGAAAATGTCGAAGAGCCGAAAGAGCACAAAGGCCGCGATCCAGCCCGGCCAGAGATCGAAGACGGAGACACCGGCATGCCACGCGCCAAAGGACAACGGCAGAAGCGCGACCCACTGGCCGACGACCTCGTCGATCACCACATAGGAGGGATCGTGATCGTCCCCCCAACGGGTAACCGCCGTCGTCGCCCATAGCCCCTCGAAGAACGCGGCAACAATGCCGATCACCAGAAGCCATGGCCCGCCGATCAGATGCAAGAGCGCCGCCAAGGGCAGCGCCGCGGCAGAGCCCCATGTTCCGGGTGCGGGCCGCAGGTAGCCGACGCCTCCCACCGTCGCAACGATCTGCGCGATCGTCATGGTGCCACCAGAAGGACGCTGGCCATGGCCGCGATGCCTTCTTCGCGGCCGGTGAAACCAAGCCGCTCGGAGGTGGTCGCCTTGACCGATATGCGGTCTTGCGCGAGGCCGGTCATCTCGGACAAGGCGGCTTGCATGGCGCTGGCATGGGGCCCGATCTTGGGCTGCTCGCAAACAAGTGTGATGTCCATGTTGCTGATATCATACCCTTTCTCCTTTGCGAGTGCGACGGCATGGCGCAAGAAGATATGGCTCTCGGCGCCTTTCCATTCGGCCTCGCTGGGCGGAAAATGGTGTCCGATATCACCCTCGGCCAGTGCGCCGTAGATTGCATCGCAAATCGCGTGCAGGCCGACATCCGCGTCGGAATGCCCCTGAAGCGCGCGTCCATGCGGCACGGCCACGCCGCAGAGCATTGCGTGATCTCCGGGGCCAAAGCGGTGGACATCATAGCCGCTGCCGATGCGAATATCCATTCTGCCTCTCAGCCGGGCCTCTGCCCGCGCAAAATCAGGGGGGTAGGTGATCTTGAGGTTATCCTCATCGCCCGGCACGATCACCACGTCAAGCCCGGCGGCCCGCGCGACGGCCACATCATCCGCCGCATCGCCTGCATGGCTTCGATGGGCAGATAGGATGGCAGCGAAATCAAAGCCTTGCGGGGTCTGGGCGCGGAAGAGACCGGCGCGCTCCTGCGTGCCGGTCACGCAGCCGTTTGCCCCCGTCCAGAGTGCATCGGTCACCGGCAGCGCAGGCGCGGCGGCGATCGCGCCACCCTCAAGCGCCGCCAGCACGCGGCGTATCAACGCGGGCGTGGCGCAAGGCCGGGCGACATCATGGATCAGAACACGGCTGCACCCCATCCCTTCCAACGCCTCCAGCCCGGCCCGCACCGAAGCGGCGCGCGTGGCGCCGCCCTTGGTTGCATGCACGCCGGGGGGCGCAGAATAACCTTCGATATCATCAGGATGAAGCGCAATCATGATGTGATCCACCTCGCTCATCTGCTGAAACGCGCGTATGGTCCAGTCGATGACGCGCGCGCCTGCAAGCGGCTGCCACTGCTTGGGCAGATCCGTGCCCGCGCGGGTGCCGCGCCCGGCGGCGACGATGAGAATGGCCAATGTCATGCACGTTACGCTAGCGTGCCGCGTTGCAGCGTGCAATTCATTGCAGAGCCTCTTCGCGCCCGATAGAGATAGCTATGGTACACAGGGATCAACACGCATGCTGCCCAAAGACAGTCTGACCCTCGCTGACACACCTCTGGCCTCGCCGGTCCTTTTGGCGCCCCTGGCTGGTATCACGGACCTGCCGTTTCGCACGCTCGTCGCCAGCTTTGGCGCGGGACTGGTCGTCAGCGAGATGATCGCCAGTCAGGAAATGGTGCAGGCAAAACCATCGGCGCGCGGCAAGGCGGAGCTGGGGCTTGGGCAGGCGGCCACCGCTGTGCAGATCGCCGGATGCGAGGCGCACTGGATGGCCGAGGCGGCCCGCATCGCCGAGGCAGGCGGCGCGCGCGTCATCGACATCAACATGGGCTGCCCCGCAAAGAAGGTGACGCGCGCCGCCGGGGCGGGGGCCGCGGGATCGGCGCTGATGCGGGAGCCGGACCATGCGCGCGCCTTGATCGAGGCGGTAGTGCACGCGGTGGATGTGCCCGTAACGCTCAAGATGCGGCTTGGCTGGGATGATGCCACGCGCAATGCGCCGCTGCTGGCACGCATGGCCGAGGCGGCGGGCATCGCGATGGTCACCGTTCATGGCCGCACGCGGTGCCAATTCTACAAGGGCAGCGCCGATTGGGCCGCTATCCGCGCCGTACGGGATGCGGTGTCGATCCCGGTGGTGGCGAATGGCGACATCACCGATGCCGCATCGGCGCGCAGGGCGCTGGCGGCGTCGGGCGCGCAAGGCGTGATGGTGGGACGCGGGGCGCAGGGGCGCCCATGGGCCTTGGCCGAGATTGCCCATCAGATCGCCGGGCTGCCCGCGCCAAACATCCCTTCAGGTGGCGCGCTCTCTGACATGATTTCAATGCACTACGAGGCGATGCTCATGTTTTACGGATCGGAATTGGGCGGGCGCGTCGCGCGCAAGCATCTGGGCTGGTATCTGGAGAACGCAGACCCGCAGCTACGCCGCGCGCTTCTGACGGCGCAGGATCCGGAAGCGGTGCTGCGCCTGATCCCGGCGGCTGCCGCGTCGCTGCCATCCCCCACCTTGCAGGTGGCTGCGTGAGCGCGGGGGGCGATACACTCTGGGCGGCGCTGCCAGTGCCTGCCTTGTTGCTGGATGGCGCCAACCGGGCGCTTCGGGCCAATCCGGCAGCAGAGCATTTTCTGAACACCTCCACGCGCGGGATCGTGGGCCAGATGCTCTGGACGCTGATGCTGCTCGACACGCCGATCGAGGCGGCACTGGCGCGCGCGCGCAGCGACGGCGCGCCGCTTTTCGTCGCGGATGTGGCGATCAATGCGGGCGGCCACCCGCCTGTCCAATGCAGTGTGCATGTGTCTCCCTATGGCGCTCCAGAGGACACAGAGCCGCTGAACGGCGGCGATGGCACGATGTTGATGCTGATCACCCCGCGCGAGCTGTCCGGGCACATGATGCTCGACCCGCGGGCGCGGCCGGCGGCTCGCTCGGCCATCGGCATGGCCGAGATGCTGTCGCATGAGATCAAGAACCCGCTGGCCGGTATCACTGGCGCGGCGCAACTTCTGTCGATGGGTCTGAGCCCCGAGGACCGCGAGCTGACCGATCTTATCGTCAGCGAAAGCCGCCGGATCGTGGCCCTGCTGGGCCAGGTCGAAAGCTATGGCAACCTGCCTCAGCCACGCCTGGGGCGCATCAATGTCCATGATGTCCTGCGGCGTGCGCGGCGCAGCGCGCTCCTTGGGTTTGCGTCTGAAATGCGAATCAATGAGGTCTATGACCCCTCCTTACCCGATGCGCTTGCCGATCCGGACATGCTGCTTCAGGTGCTGCAAAACCTGCTCAAGAACGCCGCAGAGGCGGCAGGAGCAGAGGGCGGCACGATCACCTTGCGCAGTTACTTCGAACAAGGCACGCGGCGGCGCGGCGAAGATGGCGCCTCCGCGCCCTTGCCCCTGCAGATCGAGGTGGCAGACGATGGGCCGGGCGTGCCGCCCGACATGACGGCCAGCCTCTTTGAGCCCTTCGTATCGGGCCGCGAGAATGGTACGGGCCTTGGCCTCGCGCTGGCTGCGCGGATCATCTCGGCGCATGGGGGCTGGATCACGGCCACGTCGCGGCCCGGCCATACTGTCTTTCGCATATCGCTGCCGATGGCGGCCTCTGGCACGGAGCAGATCTGATGGATGGCACAGTCCTGATCGCGGATGACGACCGCACCATTCGCACTGTCTTGTCGCAGGCGCTCACGCGGGCCGGCTGCAAGGTGCATGCGACTTCCAGCCTTACGACGCTGATGCGGTGGATCGGCGAGGGGATGGGGGATGCGGTGATTTCGGACGTCGTCATGCCCGATGGCAACGGGCTTGAGATGCTGCCCAAGATCGCGGCCGAGCGTCCCGGTCTGCCGGTCATCATCATCTCGGCCCAGAATACCGTCATGACGGCCATTCGCGCGGCCGAGGCCGAGGCGTGGGATTATCTGCCCAAGCCTTTTGATCTGCCTGACCTCATGGCGCGCACCGCGCGCGCGCTGGACAGCCGCCGCGCCGCGCGCGCGCCGGCCCTCGAAAAGCCGCCCGAGGAATTGCCGATCGTCGGGCAAAGCGCGCCGATGCAGGCGCTCTTTCGCGTGCTGGCGCGGGTCATGAATACCGATCTGCCGGTCTGGATCGCGGGCGAATCGGGGACGGGCAAATCGCTTATCGCAAAGGTCATCCACGATGTTTCAAGCCGCCGCTCCCATCCCTTCATCACCGTCGGGCCGGGCGATCTGGGCGACGAGGGCGCGCCTGCGCGCCTTGTTGCGCGGGTCGGGGGCGGCACCCTGGTGCTGGACGGGCTGCATGATTTCGGCGCGGATGCGCAACTGCGCGCCCTCATGCTGATCGACCTTGCGGGGCGCGCCGAGGTGCCGCCGCGCCTGATCGGAACGGCGCAGGCCAGCGACAAGTTGCGCGGTGACCTTTATTACCGCCTTGCGGGTGCGGTGATCGAGGTGCCGCCGCTGCGCGCGCGGCGCGATGACATCGCTTTGCTGGCCACGCATTTTCTCTATCTGGCCGAAGAGGGCGGCGCCCCCGCGCGGCGCCTTGCCCCCGATGCGCTGGACGCGATGCGCGCGCATGACTGGCCCGGCAACCTGCGCGAGTTGGACCATGCTGCGCGGCGCCTTGCGCTGGCGGCCCGCGCGCCGGTCATTCCGCGCGCCGAGGTGGATGCGCTGCTGGCGATGGGTCCGGCTGCGCCCACGTCCGCGCCCGCCACGATTGCCGATACGCTGCCGGACGCGGTGGCGGCCCATGTGCAGCGGTACTTTGATCTGCATGGCGATGACTTGCCGCCCGCGGGGCTCTACGCGCGGGTACTGCGCGAGATCGAGGCACCGCTGCTGCGAATCGCGCTGGATGCGGTCGGGGGAAATCAGGCCAGATGCGCCGAGCTTTTGGGCATTAACCGTAATACGCTGCGCAAAAAGATGACCGAACTGGATATTGAGGTGACACGCCGCCGCAAGTTGATGTAAAAGAGCAACAGACCTGTGGCGTAAATGGAGTTTGCTCCTCGCGTGCCACAAGATATTGTAGGCACCGCCCTTGCGGTGTCGATGCGCTGGGGGGTGCGAGTGGCCGCAAGGACACGCAAGATGGGCTGGGAGCGGATTTCGCGTCTGCGCCGTGCCAAGCGTTTTCAGACGGCCGCCACTTTTGGGCTCGTGGTTCTGGGGCCTGTTCTTGCGCTGGCGACTTTCCTCGCCATGGGGCCGCTGGATCAGGACGCGCAGTCCAATGTCCTGCGCATCGTCCTCCTGGCCGATCTGGTTTACGTCATCGCCGTCGCCGCCCTCGTGATGCAGCGCGTGGTTCAGATGGTCTCGGCACGGCGCTCGCAATCGGCTGGCTCGCGGCTGCATCTGCGGCTGACCGGCGTGTTTGCCATCATGGCGCTCTTGCCGACTGTGACGGTCGCCGTTTTTGCGACCCTTTCGGTCAACATGGGGCTTGAGGCGTGGTTTTCCGACCGCGTGGGCCGTGTTGTCAGCAATTCGGTCGCCGCCGCCGAAGCCTATGAGGAAGAGCATCGCCGCGATCTGATCATCGACGCGCAGGTGGTTGCCCAATTCCTAGAAGACGTGAAGCGGCGCAGTGTCTTTCTGGATGACGGCGATATCCGTCAGATCCTGTCCGAGGGCCAGCGCGAGATCCAGCGCGGGCTGCGCGAGGCCTTTGTCATCGACGGCACCGGCGAGATCCGCGCGCGCGGCGAAAGCTCCTATCTGTTTGACTACGAAGAGCCGGGCGCGGCCGCTCTCGCAGAAGCGCGCGAAGACGGTCTGCTGATCATTCAGGACTGGGACAACAACGAATTCCGCGCGCTGATGCCGCTGGAGGGGTTTGCCGACCGGTATCTCTATGTCAGCCGGAATGTGGATGGCGACATCCTGAACCTTCTGGACGAGACCAAGGAAACCGCGAATTTCTATCAACAGCGCGAGAGTGAGCGGGGCCGCGTCCTCTTTGAATTCGGCCTGCTTTATCTTGGCTTTGCCGTCATTCTGATCCTTGCCGCGGTCTGGCTGGGCCTGTGGTTTGCCGAGCGTCTGGCGCGCCCCGTGGGCCGTCTGACCAGCGCCGCGCAGCGCATCGGGGCAGGGGATCTGGACGTGCAGGTGCGCGAGGAGGAGGGCGATGACGAGATCGCCCAGCTCAGCACGTTCTTCAACCAGATGACCCGGCAGCTCAAGGGCCAGCGCGCCGCGCTTTTGTCCAATACCGATCAGATTGAGCGGCGCCGCCGTCTGTTTGATTCGGTTTTGGGGTCGGTGTCTTCGGGCGTCGTCGGCCTTGATGCCAAGGGGCGCATCACCTTCGTCAATCGGGCTGCGGAGAAGCTTCTGGACTGGCAGGAGGACCGCCAGTCCGTGGACCTCTGCGTGGCGGTCCCCGAGTTCGCCGAGCTGTTCAAACGCCTGCGCAAAAGCACGGGCGGCTTTGTGCAGGACGAGATCCGCGTGACGCGGGGCGGCTCGCAAGAGAGCCTGCTGGTGCGCATGTCGACCCGCCGCGAGGACAGCGGCAAGCGCGAGGGCTATGTGGTTGCCTTCGACGATGTGACTGATCTGGTCAGTGCACAGCGCATGGCCGCCTGGGGCGATGTGGCGCGCCGCATCGCGCATGAGATCAAGAACCCGCTGACGCCCATCAAGCTGAGCGCCGAGCGCACCAAGCGCAAGTTCACCAAGCTGCTGAGCGAGGAGGACGCCGCGTCCTTGGGCCAGTTGACGGATGTGATTGTGCGCCAGACCGATGATCTGCGCCGAATTGTGGATGAATTCAGCAAGTTTGCCCGGATGCCCGAGCCCGACCGCAAGCCCGAGAGCCTGACGCGCCTGCTGCGCGAGGCAATCCTCTTGCAGGAGGCGGGACAGCCGGATGTGCGCATCGAGACCGATCTGGAGGATGCGCCGCTCTGGGCCGATGTGGATGCGACAATGATCAGTCAGGCGCTGACGAACCTGATAAAGAACGCAGGCGAAGCCACTGAAACCATGATTGAAAAGGGCATCGCACCAGAAGGCTATCAGCCGACGATCCGCGTGCGCAGCACCTTTGACGGCGGGCGCGCCGAGCTGAGCATATCGGACAATGGCACCGGTCTGCCCGAGGATCGGTCGCGCCTGTTCGAGCCTTATGTGACGACGCGCGCCAAGGGCACGGGCCTTGGCCTGCCGATCGTCAAGAAGATCATCGAAGAGCACGGCGGCACGCTGACATTGTTTGATGCCGCGCCCTTCGAGGAGGGCGCACATCCGGGCGCCTTGGCCGTGATCCGGCTGGATTTGACTGAAGTGATTGATGACGACAAGAACGCCGATGCGGCGGTGGGAGCATGACAAGCATGAGCGACATTCTGATCGTGGACGATGAGCGGGACATCCGCGAACTGATTTCCGATATCTTGCAAGACGAAGGGTATGCCACGCGGCTCGCCGGGAATTCCGACGACGCGATGGCCGCCATCGCCGCCGAGCAGCCGGGCCTTCTGGTGCTCGATATCTGGCTGAAAGACAGCAACATGGATGGCATCGACATCCTCAAGGCGGTCAAGCGCGACTATCCCGAGGTGCCCGTCGTCATCATTTCGGGACATGGCAACATCGAGATCGCCGTCGCCGCGATCAAACAGGGCGCCTATGATTTCATCGAGAAGCCGTTCAACATCGACCAGTTGATGGTCGTCATCCGCCGCGGTATGGAGACCAGCCGCCTGCGCCGCGAAAACTCCAGCCTCAAGCGGCGCGAGACGACACCTGCCGACATGCTGGGGGAGAGCACGGTCTTTCGGAGCCTCATCGGCCAGCTCGACAAGGTGACGCGCTCGAACGGGCGGGTGATGCTGTCGGGGCCGGCAGGATCGGGCAAGGAACTCGCCGCGCGCTATATCCATGTGAACTCGGGGCGCTCTTCCGCGCCGTTCGTCAGCGTTGGCTGCGCCTCGATCGAGGCCGAGCGCATGGAAGAGGTGCTTTTTGGCCGCGAGAGCGAGGAAAAGGGGATCGAGCCGGGTCTGCTGGAGGAAGCCAACGGCGGCGTCATCTATTTCGACGAGGTCGCCGACATGCCGCAGGGCACCCAAGGCAAGATCCTGCGCGTTCTGGTCGATCAGCAATTCCTGCGCGTCGGCGGCTCGGACAAGGTGCAGGTGGATCTGCGCGTCATCTCCTCCACCTCGCGCGATCTTGAGCACGAGATCGCCGAGGGCCGTTTTCGCCGCGAGCTGTTTCACCGGCTGAACGTGGTGCCCATCGAAGTTCCCTCGCTGGAAGAGCGGCGCGACGATATTCCCGTTCTGGCTGAGTATTTCATCGAGATGCTGAACAAGACCCAAGGCTTGCCGCTGCGTAGAATCAGCAGCGAGGCGCGCGCGCAGCTTCAGACGATGAGCTGGCCGGGCAATGTGCGCCAGCTGCGCAACATGATCGAGCGCGTGCTGATCCTGGGCGATGGCACGGACGAGATCCAGTCGCGCGAATTGCCGGGCGAGGCCGAAGCCGCACCCAGTGACGGGCGCGTCGTTCTGTCGGGGGCGCTGTCGACCATGCCGCTGCGCGAGGCGCGCGAGGCATTCGAACGCGAGTATCTGCTGACCCAGATCAACCGCTATAACGGCAATATCAGCCGCACCGCCGAATTCGTCGGGATGGAGCGCAGCGCCTTGCACCGCAAGCTGAAATCGCTGGGTGTCATGACCTCTTCCAAGGCGGGCGCGCGCACCGGCTAAGGCGGGCGCAGGCGGGTTCTGTCCGCGCCGAAACCGGGATCATTTGACCACCGGGCGATTGTCAGGCAAACCCGGCAATGCAGCTTTGAAAGGCATGGCATGAAGGTCATCATTTGCGGCGCGGGCCAGGTCGGCTGGCAAATCGCGCGCCACCTCTCGGGCGAGAACAACGACGTGACGGTCGTGGACAGCAATGCAGATCTGGTGCGCCGCGCCACGGACACGCTGGACGTGCAGGGCCTGCACGGGTTCGCCAGCTACCCGGACGTTCTGGACCGCGCGGGTGCGCGCGATGCGGATATGATCATTGCCGCAACGCATTCGGACGAGGTGAACATGGTGACCTGCCAGGTCGCCCATTCGGTTTTTGCCATCAGGCGCAAGATTGCGCGCCTGCGCAGCAAATCCTACCTCGATGCGATCTACTCGGCGCTCTACCGCCGCGATCACATGCCGATCGACGTCGTGATCAGCCCCGAAAAGGAGGTTGCCGATGCGGCGCTGCTGCGCCTTGGCGCACCCGCCGCCTTTGATACCGAGAAATTCATGGGGGACAAGGCGCAGTTGATGGGCCTGCGCCTTGATGAGGATTGCCCGGTCGT
This sequence comes from Roseovarius sp. D0-M9, assembly GCF_037083805.1. Lineage (NCBI taxonomy): Bacteria > Pseudomonadati > Pseudomonadota > Alphaproteobacteria > Rhodobacterales > Roseobacteraceae > Roseovarius > Roseovarius sp. D0-M9. The sequence goes on from NZ_JBAPKZ010000015.1 coordinate 35,614, forward strand.
CAACACGCCCCTGCGCCAGCTCAGCGATCTGTTCTCGACCCTGCGGGTGGTGGTTCTGGCCGTGCGGCGCGACGGCAGGCTCTTTGCGCCCGAGGCGGCAGATCAGCTCTTTGTGGGCGATGAGTGCTATGTCTTTGCCCCGAACGAGGATATTCCCCGCACGCTTGAAGTGTTTGGCAAGAAGGCCCACAAGCAGGAGCGCGTGGTCATTCTGGGCGGCGGCAACGTGGGCCTTGCGGTGGCAAGCGCACTCGAGGCCAAGGGCCGCGGCATCCGGGCCAAGATGGTCGAGCGCGACCGCCGCAACGCCGAGCGCGCGGCTGACGCGTTGGAGCGAACCATTGTGCTGAACGGCGACGCGCTTGATCGCTCGATTCTGGTTGAGGCGGGCATCGGCAAGGCCGACGCGGTCCTTTGCGTCACCGACGATGACAAGACGAACCTCTTGGCCGCCGTGCGCGCCAAGTCAGAAGGGTGTCCCTTTGCCATCGCTCTCATCAACGATCCGACACTGATCCCGCTTCTGGAGCCGATCGGCGTCGACGCCTATATCAACCCGCGTGCCACGACCGTCAGCAGCATCCTGCGCCACATCCGGCATGGCCGCGTGCGCGGCGTCTATTCCATCGGTGATGCCGAGGCCGAGGTGATCGAGGCGCAGGTGATGTCGACATCCTCCATCGCGGGCAGCATGATCCGCGACATTGATTTCCCCGAAGGCGTGCTGGTCGGCGCGGTCAAGAAGGGCGAGAAGATCCTCAAGCCGACCGGCGCGATGCGGATCGACGAGGGCGATGTGATCGTGATCTTTGCCATGGCGGCGGATGTCGAGCGGGTGGAGCAGCTGCTTCAGGTCTCGATCGACTTTTTCTGACCGATGGACGCGCGCGCACGCTTCTTGCGGCAATCGCCGCTGACCCGGATGCCGCTGATCCTGCTGTTTGCGGCGATTGCGTCTGCGGCGATGTTCGTGCCCGCGCTCCATGCGCTTTTTCAGGGCGAGCATACGGTATCGCGCAGCTTCGGATACTCGGGGGCGCTGGGGCTGGTGGTCATCGGGCTGATTGCGTTGGCGATGGGCGGCAATCCGCGGCGCGAGGTCAGCGATCTGGACAATCTGATGTCGCTCAGCCTTGCCTTCATCGCGCTGCCGGTCTTTCTGGCCATCCCCTTTTACGAGGGGCTGCGCACGACCACCTTTCTCAACGCCTATTTCGAAATGGTGTCGTCGATCACGACCACCGGTGCGACACTTTTCGACAAACCGGGGCGGCTGGTCGACACTCTGCACCTGTGGCGCGGCATGGTCGGCTGGATGGGCGGCCTTCTGATGTGGATCGCGGCGTCCGCCATCCTTGCGCCGCTCAACCTCGGGGGCTTCGAGTTGACGGCGACGGCCGAGCCGGGGCAGGGAGATGACCAACAGGGGCGCTTTCAGCGTGCAAGCTCAGGTCGGCGCGTGTGGCAGGTGACATCGGCTTTGGCGCCCATCTACATTGGCCTGACCGGCGCGCTCTGGCTCTTTCTTGCGATCGGGGGCGACCGGCCATTGGTGGCGCTGATCCATGCGATGTCGACCATGGCAACCAGTGGCATCTCGCCCATCGGCGGGGTCGAGCGCGCAGGGTCAGGGATCGGCGGCGAGCTGGTGATCTTCTTTTTCATGATGTTCGGCTTGTCACGCATGACGTTCTCGTCGGACACGATCACCTCCGCGCGCCCCGGACTGCACAATGATCCCGAGTTCCGTCTGGGCATGGTGATCGTGCTTGGCGTGCCTCTTCTGCTGTTTTCGCGCCATTGGATCGCGGCAGTGGGCGTCGATCAGGTCGAGGATATGCCATCAGCGATGAGCGCGCTGTGGGGCGGATTGTTCAGCGTGGCGTCTTTCCTGTCCACCACCGGCTTTGAAAGCGCGCATTGGGACATCGCGCGCCAGTGGTCGGGCCTAGGCACGCCCGGTCTCATCCTGATGGGCGCCGCCCTTGTGGGGGGCGGCGTCGCTACGACAGCGGGGGGGGTCAAGCTGCTGCGCGTCTATGCGCTCTACCTCAATGGACAGCGCGAGATGGAGCGTCTGGTCCATCCCAATTCCGTGGGCCGTGCCGGCGCGCGCAGCCGCCGGATGCGCAGGCAGGGCGCGTTCGTGGCTTGGATTTTCTTCATGCTTTTCGCCATGACACTGGCGCTTGTGACCGTGGTTCTGGCGGCATTCGGTGTGGAGTTCGAACAGGCGATCATCCTTGCCATCGCCGCGCTTTCGACCACCGGGCCGCTGACACAGGTCGCAGGCGAGGTGCCCATCGCGCTGAACCTGATGGCACCGGGGGCCAAGCTGGTGGTCTGCGCCGCGATGGTTCTCGGGCGGCTCGAGACGTTGGCGATCATCGCCCTGATCAGCCCCAGCCTCTGGCGCGATTGACACGCAGGGCACGGCTGCGCCCAAGGCGCAGGTTACGTTGCGGAAGGCGATGCCTTGGGGTGAATTGCAGCAACACTGGCAAACCATCGCAGTCATTTGATTTTAGGGCTGGAAACTCCTACACTCGCGCTTCATATTGGGCGCGACAATTTAACGACACCCGAATGCCGATCCGCGGCATATAGCAAGAATAATGGATCTGGGGACCAACATGGCATCTGACCGTCAAAACCTGCAGGACGCATTTCTCAATCAGGTGCGCAAGACCAAGACACCCGTGACGGTGTTCCTCATTAACGGGGTCAAGTTGCAGGGTGTCATCACGTGGTTCGACAATTTCTGCATCCTCTTGCGTCGGGACGGCCAGTCGCAACTGGTCTACAAACACGCCGTGTCGACGATCATGCCGTCGCAGCCCATCAGTCTTTATGACGGTGATGATGCGGCCTGATCGGCGCGGCCCGAAAGCCAATACATGACTGAAGAAGACGATTTCGACTTCGATGCCCTGCGCGGCGGCGCGCAGGACACAAGAGTGCGCGACACGCGCGCCTGGGTTCTGCATCCCGACATCTGGAAATCTGGTGGCAACGCCCGCAAGCCCGATCTCGCGCTCGAGGAGGCCGAGGCGTTGGGTCATGCACTTCCGGGGCTGGAGGTGCTGGGCGGCACCGTGGTGCGCCTGCCCAAGGTTCATCCCGGCAAGCTTTTCGGCAAGGGCAAGATTGCCGAGTTGAAGGCACAGTTTGCCGGCAGCGATATCGAACTGGTGCTCATCGACGGCCCGGTCAGCCCAGTGCAGCAGCGCAATCTGGAGAAGGAATGGGGGGTCAAGATCCTTGACCGGACCGGCTTGATCCTTGAGATTTTCAGCGATCGCGCCGCGACCCGTGAGGGTGTGTTGCAGGTCGAAATGGCCGCGCTCAGCTATCAGCGCACCCGCCTTGTGCGCGCCTGGACCCACCTTGAGCGTCAAAGGGGCGGTCTTGGGTTTGTCGGCGGACCGGGCGAGACGCAGATCGAGGCGGACCGCCGCGCCATCGACACGCAGCTGGTGCGCCTGCGCCGGCAGCTGGAGAAGGTGGCCAAGACGCGCACCCTGCACCGCGCCGCGCGCGCCAAGGTGCCTTTTCCCATTGTGGCGCTGGTCGGCTATACCAACGCCGGGAAATCAACGCTTTTCAATACGCTCACCGGGGCTGAGGTGATGGCCAAGGACATGCTCTTTGCCACGCTCGATCCGACGATGCGGCGCATCGCGCTGCCCGGCGGCGGGCCCGAGGTCATTCTGAGTGATACGGTCGGGTTCATATCCGATCTGCCGACCGAGCTTGTCGCCGCCTTTCGCGCAACGCTGGAAGAGGTGCTGAGCGCCGATGTGATCTGCCATGTCCGCGACATCTCGCATCCCGAGACCGAGGCGCAGAAGGCCGATGTCGAGGCCATTCTCGACAGTCTCAAGGTCGGCGCGGATGTGCCGCGTATCGAGATCTGGAACAAGATCGACCTGATGGACCCCGAAGAGCGTGCGGCGCTGATCACCCGCGCCGAGCGCACCGAAGATGTTTATGCCCTGTCGGCCATCACGGGCGAGGGGATGCAGGCGCTGGTGGACAGGCTTGGCGAGATGCTGACCGGAGATGCCCGCGTCGAGCAGATCGATCTGCCCTATGCCGAGGGGCGCAAGCGCGCATGGCTGCACGAGCACGGGCTGATCGAGAACGAGGACAAGGGCGAGGAAGGCTATCGCCTGACATTGCGCTGGACGGCCCGCCAGCGCGCCGAGTTCGACGCGCTGACATAATTGCCGCTACCGAAAGCCTACTCTGCCCCCGGCGTCAGCACCGTGACGCCGACTGCTCCTGCGCGTGCAAGGTCAGGGTCCAGTGACATCGGGATATACTCACCCCGGCGCCACAGTTGCGCCAGATCGTCATAGTGACGACTGAGGAAATGGCCCGACTGCCCGGTCGAGACGATAAAGACACTGCTGCCGGGATCGGCAAAATCATAGACGCCGCGATAGCCTGCCGCATGCACATTGGCGAAGGGGTTTTCGCCCGTCCCCGACGTGCGCCCACGTTGCAGCGTATGATCGCCGCCGCCGGTGGATTGGCGGATGTTCACGAAATAGCCGAGGCCCGGAATATCGCCCAGCACAGGATGATCATGCGCCGCCTGATGTGCATCGCCCCAGCGCAGGGATTCCAGCGCAGTGCCATAGCGCTCCGTGATCCAGACCAGCGCATCGTCCAGCGCGAGGCGCGCGATATCCGTGCAGGTCTCGATCGGCCCTGACTGTTTGACATCGCACCAGGCCGATGCGCCATCCACATCGCGAAAGACCCGCTCGACAAAGACGGGATCGGTATGGGTGAACTCATCGGCGAGCGGCCCCAAATCGTCACGCACCAAACGCTCTCCAAGGGCGCGCAGCCAGGCGGCGTAGATCAGCGGCTCGGGGCGATGCTCGTTCATCTCGCCATTCCACTCGGCCAGAAGCTCCAGCGCGCGCTGGCGCAGCCGCTGCGGCGTGCCCTCGGGCGCGCTTTCGCCCGTAAACCACAGATCGGCACCGATGAGCGGCAAGAGTGAGCGCGCAGTAAAGCTGACCGTGTCGAGCTGCGCCTCTACAAAGCTGTCGCGGGTATGCACCTCGCGCCCCTGCATCAGACGCTGCCAGCGGTGGATGCGCTGCGTATCGCCCCAAAGGTGGCTGACATGCGAGGGAAAGGGGCGATCGACGATCTTGTTGTTGGTATTGCCAAGGATCCCGCCGGGCGGGTCGATGAATTCGGGGTTGGCGGAATAACGATAGCGCCCCTGCCAACGGTTCTGGGGTAGCCAGCCCCGGCTGGGCAAACGCCCCTCGGTATCGTGGTCTGCGCTGCGCCGCGGCATGGCGCCGACCAGCTTCATCGCGATTTTCTGCTCATCCGCGACGGTCAGAATCTGCGCGGGCGCGACAAAATCCTCGCCCGCCGCCAGCGCCTCGTCGATGGTGGCGGCGCGCATCAGGGCGATGCCCGCGCTCATCGTGGTGTCGCGCGGGCTGAGCGCGGTCCAGGAGATGCTGGCGACATGGCCGGGTGGCGTGATCGCGCCAAGGCCAAATTGCGAGCCGGGCAGAACCGGGCCGTTCTCGGTCTCTCGCAGGGTCAGTGTGACGGGCGCCTCATCCTTGATGCGGATGATGGTGCGGCGCGTCGTGAACTCGGCAAAGCCGTCCGGTGTGCGGTATTCGTTGGGCCTCTCAGGATTCAGCTCTTCGATATGCACGTCGAGATCGTCCAGATAGGCCGAAGTGATTCCCCATCCCAGCTTGTCGCTGCGCCCCGACAGGACCAGCGGCACACCGGGAATAGTTGCGCCGATGACGCCGCCCGAGGCCAGCTCGAGCCGGGCCAGATACCAGATCGAGGGGGCCGTCAGGCCCAGATGCGGATCATTGGCCAAGAGCGTGCCACCCGACGCCGAGCGCGCAGGCGCTGCGGCAAAAGCGTTCGAGGCACCCGCGAGATTGGCTGGCGCGATGGGCGACAGAGGATCTTGGGGCGTCTGCACCGCTTCGGCAAAGCGCGGCAATGCGCCGGGCTCGAAAAACGAGGCGTATTTCGGCAGGGCGGCGATCCCGCCGCCCGGCGCATCGGGCATGATGTCCTGCAACCGGGCCGGATCCTCCAGGGCCAGTGACGTGCGCGCGCGCAAAACCTCGTTTTGCAGATGCGGCGAGAGTTGCACGGCCATCAGCTTGATGATGGCGATGGAATCGGCGGGCACCCACGGCGCCATGGGCGCGTTGAAGAGAAACATTTCGGGTGCGCCGCGCCCGAGGGCGCTGTCGTTGATTTCGGTCATGCGGGCGTTGACGCCGCGCGCATAGGCATCGAGCGCCGCGCGCGTCGCGCGGTCCTGCCATTGGAGCGACCGGCGCGCGGCGCCGTAGATGTCAAAGCGTCGCATCAGACGGTCCGTGGCCAGGCTGCGCGCGCCAAAGACCTCGGACAGTCGCCCCTGCGCCGTGCGCCGGAGGATCGTCATCTGCCAGAGGCGATCCTGCGCGTGGGCATATCCCAACGCCTCGAACACATCTTCTTCGGACTGACCAAAGATGTGCGGCACATTGGCATTGTCGCGCACGACCTCGACCGGCGCCGAGAGCGAAGGCACGACCAGCGTCTTGTCATATTCGGGCAAGGACCGCGACAGCAGGAAATAGAGGCCGAGCGCCGCCAGCAGCGCCAGCGCGATCAGCCCGCCTGCGATCCGCATCAGCCATTTGAACACCAGTGCCATGCCGCGCTGCCCTGCCTTCCCAGTCTTGCCCTTTCACGAGGGGATAGTCAGAAAGGGAATGAAGGACAATGGCCGCAAGCGGCAATGTGATCAGAGGAGAGACGAATGGCGAAGCTGGCATTTCTGGGTCTGGGGGTCATGGGATATCCTATGGCCGGGCATCTGGCCAAGACTGGTCACGAGGTGTGCGTCTATAACCGCACCGCCGCCAAGGCGGACGCCTGGGTGGCCGAGCATGGCGGCACATCGGTGCCGACCCCGCGCGGCGCAGCCGAGGGCGCCGATTTCGTGATGGCCTGCGTCGGCAACGACGACGACCTGCGCAGCGTTTGCCTGGGCGATGACGGTGCTTTTGCGGGAATGACCGCAGGCGCGACCTTTGTCGATCACACCACGGTGTCGGCGGCGGTGACTGCCGAGCTTTTTGCCATCGCAGCCGAGCGGGGCATTGCCCTTGTCGATGCGCCCGTCTCGGGCGGGCAGGCAGGGGCCGAGAATGGACAGCTGTCGATCATGTGCGGCGGCGACGCAGAGCCCTATGCCGCCGCTGAGCCGATCTTGCAGGTCTACTCCAAGCTTTGCCGCCGCATCGGCGGATCAGGCGCGGGCCAGATGACCAAGATGTGCAATCAGATTGCCATCGCCGGCCTTGTTCAGGGGCTGAGCGAGGCGCTGCATTTTGCCGAAAAGGCTGGGCTGGACGGCGCATCCGTCGTCGAGGTCATCAGTCAGGGCGCGGCAGGCAGTTGGCAGATGGCCAACCGCTCGACCACGATGCTGGAGGGGCATTTCGAGCACGGCTTTGCGGTCGATTGGATGCGCAAGGATCTGGGCATCTGCCTTGAGGCCGCGGACGAGAACGGCGCCTCGCTTCCGGTCACGGCGCTGGTCGATCAGTTTTACAAGGATGTGCAAAAGCAGGGTGGCGGCCGCTGGGACACGTCGAGCTTGATCGAGCGGCTGCGCAAGATGGGCTGACGGCGCGCATGGGCGGCCACGCCGGGCAATGAGTATTTTTGGAACAATGAAAATGGGGCGCGCGGCAACGAACCGCGCGCCTTTCTATTCTACTCGGTCAGATACGGGACCGGATCGAGGCTGTCGAAGCCATTGCGCACCTCGAAATGGACCGCCGCCGCGCCGGTCGAGGGGATCTTGGCCAAGGTCTGCCCGCGGCTGACGCTGTCGCCTGTGGCGACTGCCACGTTGTCGACGTTGGAATAGACGGTAAGCAGATTGTTCGCGTGCTTGACCACGATGATCGGCGTGCCCTTGGTATCCTTCGTGATCGCCGCGACCGTGCCGCTATCGGCGGCCTTGACCGCAGTGCCGGGGCTGGCGGCAATGTCGATGCCGTCGTTCTTTCCCTTTGAAAAGGGACGCACGATATCGCCGCGCACCGGATAGCTCATCCGGGCCTTGGGCGCGGAAGCGGTTGTCTGCTCGGCGCTCAGATCCGGTGCTTCCTTGGGGGCGGCCTGCGCCTCGGCGGCCGGAACGGTGTCTTCCTCGGGCAGGGGGCGCGCCGCGCTCGGCGGCTCGGGGGTGGGCGATCCTGTTCCCGGTGCCTCGGTCTCGGGCCGGTCATCGGCATCGAATGGGGCCGTCTGCTCGCCCGGCAGGGCAACGGGAATGATCAGATACTGCCCCTCGCGAACCGCGAAATCCGAGCCGAGGCCGTTCCATTCTGCCAGGCTACGGATCGACACATTGTAGAGCCGCGCGATGGTATAGGCTGTCTCGCCGCGCGTCACCTGGTGGCGCACCGGCTCGGCCCCGCTTGGCTGGGCACCGCTGGACCGGTTTGCAGGCTCCAGGCTGCTGGTCTGGATCTCGCTGGCTGACGCGCTGTCGATGGCCGCGCCGGCGATCTGCGTGATGTCGCTGCCGCCGGGCTGGATCGGGCCGCCCGCAGGCTCGGCCACGCGGCCGGGCAGGGCGATCACCTCGCCCGCGCGCAAGGGATCATCGGTCTGGATGCCGTTATATCGCGCCAAGGCATTCGGATCGGTGCCGACGCGTTCTGCAAGGCTGGCCAGCGTGTCACCGCGCTCTGCCACAGCGACCTGATAGCCAGGATAGGAAATGATGCCGCGGGAGTCCGGTTCTGGCCTGTCTGCGGTGGCGGTCCGCGCCGCAGCCGCAGTGTCGAGCCCGCCGATGGGGCCACGCAGGTCGAAATCCATCGTGACGCCGCAAGCCGAGAGCGCCAGCGCGCATGTGCCTGCCATCAGGGACATCAGACGGGGGCGCCGAAGGGGGCGGAAATGCTGGCGCGAAGTGCTGCTCATGTCGGTCTCGTCCTCATGTTCTGCCCCGTTTGATCGAGGCATTTGCGTGTCATTGGGCCCCCAGTTTCAGGCCCAGCGTCAGGCCGTATCGCGCCCCAGACCCTCGATCAGTGGGACAAAGCGCACCGGGCGCAACTCGTCATAGTCAAAACCTGACTGGTGCCGCGTCACGCGGATCAGGCGCTGCACGGTGTCGGACTGCCCGACCGGTACCACCATGATACCGCCGATTTTAAGCTGGGCCAAGAGCGGTCCGGGCGGATCCTCGGCCGCAGCCGTGACGAGAATGCGGTCGAACGGGGCCTGCTCGGGCAGGCCGAAACTGCCATCGGCCGTCAGAGCGGTGATATTCGTCAGATCGAGCGCGCGAAAGATCTCACTGGCCTCCTGCACGAGGCGGCGATGACGGTCGACCGTATAGACACGGCGCGACAGCAGGCTGAGGATCGCCGCCTGATAACCGCTGCCGGTGCCCACCTCGAGCACCTTGTCGCGCGCGCTGAGCTTCAGTGCCTGCGTCATCAGTCCGACGACCGAGGGCTGGCTGATCGTCTGGCCGCAGGCGATGGGCAGGGGCATGTCCTCGTAGGCGCGATCGGCAAAGTAGCCGCGAATGAACGGCCCGCGATCGATCCGCTCCATTGCCGTCAGCACGCGGCTATCGGTGATCCCCTTCGATCGCAGGGCGAAGAGGAACTGCATCTTGCGTTCTGCCTGATCGTCCTCTGGCTCGGTCATTCGATGGCTCTCAACGGCTCCAGAATATCATGGGCCGTGAGATCGGCGCGCATGGGCGTGACCGAGATATAACCCTCGAGGTTGACGGCCGCGTCCGAGCCGGGCGAGGTCGGCTCTTGCTGCGGGGCGCCGGTGACCCACAAGAAGCGGCGACCCGAGGGCGCGATATGGGGCTGAACGCCAAAGCCGATGTCACGGCGAAAGCCCTGCGGCGCAGCGCGCAGACCCTTGACGTCGCGGGCCGGGATCGGCGGGAAATTCACGTTGTAGAAGATACCGTAGTCGTCATTCGTCCAGACGCCCTTGTCCAGCAGGCGCTGGACGGTGGACAGCCCATGCTGGCGCGCGGCCTCGAAGGTGTCGTCCAGATCCTTGTTGGCAGGCCCGTAGAATTGGCTGAGCGCGATGGCGCGCACGCCTTGCAAGGCGGCCTCCATCGCGGCGCCGAGCGTGCCGGAATAGACCGCGTTCTCGGCGGCGTTGTTGCCCCGGTTCACGCCCGAGAGGACCAGATCGGGGGGTGATCCATTGAGGATGTCATGCAGGCCCGCGAGAACGCAATCGGCTGGGCTGCCCTGAACGGCATAACGGCGCGGGGCCATTTCACTGACCATCATGGGCTGCGTATAGGAGATGGCATGTCCGACGCCCGATTGCTCAAAGGCGGGCGCCACGCACCAGACCTCGCCCGAGGGGCCGGCCAGCTCATGCGCGATCTCGGTCAGCACGGCAAGGCCGGGCGCGTTGATACCGTCGTCATTGGTGATGAGTATGCGCATTATCGCCTCGTGCCTGTGCCTCGTTGCACCCTCTCTACCGGGCGCGCCCGAGACGGGCAAGCGCCGTAGCCGGATCAGGCAGGCAGTGTTGAGCCAGCGCCACTGTGGGAAGGAGGCGCGAGGGCAATCTGCAAGGTTAGGAAGTGTGCGGCTGGCGCGAGAATGGTCCCGCGACCGGCCGCTATCCCAGCAGCGCGAGGAGGCGGCGCGCCTCGGTCTGCGGATCGCTGAGGGCCGCGCGGTCCTCACCGGGGTAGAAGCGCGCGCGCGTCGCGGTGGCCATTGGTCCGGGGCTGACGATATGCACTTTGGGGCCGTGTTTGGCACTCTCGGCTTGCCACGAGCGGGCAAGGGCGATCTGTGCGGCCTTGGTTGCGCCATAGGCGCCGGCGAATTTCTCGCCCGCCTTGAAGTCTTCAAAGAACATGGCTTGGCCGTCCGCGCCCAGAAGCGGCGCGATGAAGGGAATGAGATGCCCCGTGGCCGCCGCATTCGTCGCAACCGATTTGTCCCAGTCGCGCATATCGAGGTGATCGGCCGGCGTCAGGGGCGCGGCATGGATCGCGGTATGCGCCCAGATATCAATCCCCCCCCAGCGATCATGGATGCTGCGGCAAAGCTGGCGCATTGCATCGATATTGGTGATGTCCATGGGCGCCAGCGTGGCCGAATGGCCCGCCGCCTGAATGCGGTCATCAAGCTCTTCGAGCGCGCCGGTGGTGCGCGCGACGGCCACGACATGATGTGTGGCGGCCAATTCAAGGGCGATGGCCGCGCCAAGGCCGCGCGAGGCGCCGGTGATGAGTGCGATCTGGGTCATGCGCGCGGTGTGCACCCCGGACACGGCGCCGTCAAGAGGATCCGCCCCAACGGGTATCTCCAAGCTCCAGTAAGTTGGGCGATGGGGAGTGGCCCGATGCGGGTGCGCAAACCTGATTTGCACCAAGATGATCCGTCCGGCGTCGATAAAATCAAATGAGCGCTTGTGTTATGCCGCAGATGGGATCATACGGAGGGCGCGGCTCTACGTTTTTCGACATCACTGCTCCTACCGGACTAGTTATGCGATCTTGCGCTGACTTGCCCGATCTGCTGCACCCTGCAGGCAGTTATTTTATAGGAGTACGGACGATGGCTACTGGTACCGTCAAATGGTTCAACACAACTAAAGGCTTCGGCTTTATCGCGCCCGATGGCGGCTCTAAGGACGTGTTCGTGCACATCTCTGCCGTCGAGCAGGCTGGCCTGACCGGTCTGAACGACGATCAGAAAGTGACTTTCGACATCGAATCCGGCCGTGATGGCCGCGAGTCGGCATCGAACCTCGCACTGGCGTGAAACCATCTCGCTAGCGAGGTGGTGTTTTAGATAGTTGGAAAGGCGCACCTTGATGGTGCGCCTTTTTTTATGCGCGCCGCGCGGCATGCTCCGGCGGTTTTTCCAAGTTTTACAGCCTGCATCCGTCGTTCTGGCAGAGGGCTGGAACGCCGCAAGGCAAAATGCGCGCCATCAAAGATGACGCGCATGCACAGACGCAACCGTTTTCAGGTTTTCGCCCTTACTCCGCCGCCTTCAGCTCGAATCCTTGCTCGATCTGGTCAGTCGGGCGCACCGGATACTCGCCCGAGAAGCACGCATCGCAGTATTGCGGGCAGGATGCATCGCGCCCGTTTTCCTCGCCTACGGCGCGATACAGACCATCGAGCGAGATGAAGTTGAGGCTGTCCACCGCCAGATGCTGGCGCATTTCTTCCGCGCTCATCGTCGCGGCCAGCAGCTTGTCGCGCTGGGGCGTATCGACACCGTAAAAGCACGGCCAAGCCGTGGGCGGGGACGCAATGCGGAAGTGCACCTCGGCGGCGCCCGCATCCAGGATCATCTCGCGAATCTTGCGGCTGGTGGTACCGCGCACGAGGCTGTCATCGACGAGAATCACGCGTTTGCCTGCGATCAGCGCGCGGTTGACGTTCAGCTTGAGGCGCACACCCATGTTGCGGATCTGCTCGGTCGGCTCGATGAAGGTGCGGCCCATGTATTGATTGCGGATGATTCCCATCGCGTATGGAATGCCCGATTCCTGACTGTATCCGATCGCCGCAGGCACGCCGGAGTCCGGCACAGGGCAGACCAGATCGGCCTCGACAGGGCTTTCCTTGGCCAGTTCGACCCCGATCTGGCGACGCGTTTCGTAAACGCTGCGGTCGCCAATGATGCTGTCGGGACGGCTGAAGTAGACATGCTCAAAGATACAGAAACGCGATTTCTGCTTGCGGAACGGATAGTGACTCTCGACACCGCTGTTGGTGATGACGACCAGCTCGCCCGGGGCGATTTCGCGGATATACTTGGCGCCGATGATGTCCAGCGCGCAGGTTTCGCTGCTAAGCACCCAGCCATCCGCGACTTGGCCCAGAACCAGCGGGCGCACGCCCAAGGGGTCGCGCACGCCGATCAGCTTGGTCCGGGTCATGGCAACGATGGAAAACGCCCCCTCGACGCGGCGCAACGCATCTTCCATCCGCTCGGGGATGGTGCGTTGAAGGCTGCGCGCCATCAGGTGGATGATGCATTCGCTGTCGGAATTGGACTGAAAGATGCTGCCACGCTCGATCAGTTCCTTGCGCAGGGCGATGGCGTTGGTGATGTTGCCGTTGTGGGCAATCGCTGCCCCGCCCATGGAAAACTCGCCAAAGAAGGGCTGCACATCGCGGATCACCGGCATCTTGCCGCCCGACGTCGAATAGCGCACATGGCCGATGGCCAGATCACCGGGCAGCGTCTCCATCAGGCTCTGTTTGGTGAAATTGTCGCGCACATAGCCGAAGCGGCGCGCGCTATTGAAGCCTGCGCTGGCGTCGTAGCTGACTATACCGCCAGCCTCCTGGCCGCGATGTTGCAGGGCATGGAGGCCGAGGGCGGTGAAATTGGCCGCATCGGGAACCCCGATCACGCCAAAGACGCCGCATTCTTCCTTGAGCTTGTCGCCGTCATCCGCGTCGTTGAGGTAAGATGTATCGAAGGGATGGGCGGGAGGCATGATTTTGGTCAATGGGGCGCTCCGAATCCGGTTTTCACAGATGTGTCACACATAGGGGCTGTCGGCGCCGGTGTCACTGCATGATCTCGGGGAAGTGACTTACCACCGCGACAGGATCACACTAGCCGCCACCAGCGCCGCCGATAGGACGCGCGTGATATTGATGCTGTGCTGCGCTACGCCGAAGGCGCCGTAGTGATCCAAAAGCAGCGCCGCGCCCATCTGGCCAAAGATCATCAGCGAGGCAGTGGTGACCACGCCGAGCAGCGGAACACTCCAGAGCGAGGCAAAGACAAACACCGCACCCATCGCGCCGCCGACCAGTAAAAGGGGCGGGGCACTGGCCGCGCGCAGCAGGCTGGCGCCGTCGCCAATGGCAATGGTCGCGATCAGCAGCACCGCAAATCCGACGGCAAAGGACACGGTGGCTGCGCCCACAGGGCTGCCGATGGTGCGGCCAAGCGCAGCGTTGATCGGTGCCTGGCTGGCGATCAACGCACCCGTGATCGCCATGAGGATGGTCGCGATGAGGATCTGGTTGGTCACTCAGATATCACTCGGCGGGTGCGGCAGGCTCTTCTGCCGGGGCTGGTGGGTTGATTGCATCGTCGGCTGGCGTGCTCGGCCCGTCACAGGCCCCGACCAGCGCCTCATATTGTGCGGTGATCCATCCCAGCGCCTGTTCGGGGTTTCCATCCTCGATCTTGCTCGTCATCTGCCCGAACACGCGGGCCGAGCGGCTATCGTCGATCATCTGGATATCCTGAGCGGTGACGATGGTGTCATAGACGAAATAGGCAATCGCGACGAGCAGAACACCGCGCGCCACACCAAAGACAAAGCCGAGACCCTGGTCGAGACCGCCAAGTGCAGAGCGTTGGACCAGCGACGAAAAGAGCGGTGTAATGAACGACGCAACGATCAACGCCACCGCAAAGACGACCGCAAAAGCACCGATCATGCTCAGCTCGCAGCTGTCGGCGATGAAATCACCGACCATGGGGATTTCCTTGACCAGCGGCTCGACCTGCGGCGCAAAGAGAAAGGCGAGCATGCCCGCCACGACCCAGCCCGCAATCGCAAGCGCTTCGCGGACGAAGCCGCGACTATAGGCCAAGAGCGCCGACAGAACGATAATCAGCGCCACCGCGCCGTCGATAATGGTAAATCCGTCCATGTCGCCCCGATCCTGAAGCGCGGGTTATCCCGCGCCGAAAATATCACCTACGAAACCGGTCAAGTCCGCCGCACGCGTCAGTCTCAGACCACTCTTCCCGCCAGACTTGCCGCCCTCGGGAAGTATTGCCGCCGTGAAACCAAGTTTTTCGGCTTCTTTCAACCTGTTTTCGGTCTGGCCCACCGGCCTTAGCGCACCAGAGAGGCTTATTTCCCCGAAAACAACCGTATCGCCGGGCAGGGCGGCATCTTCTCGCGCAGACATCAGCGCGGCGGCGACGGCCAGATCGGCGGCAGGTTCGGTGATCTTCATGCCTCCCGCGACGTTCAGATAGACGTCGAGTCCGGCAAACGGGATGCCGACGCGCGATTCGAGCACGGCGAGGATCATGGACAGGCGCGCCCCGTCCCAGCCGACGACGGCGCGGCGCGGCTGGCTGTGCGGCGAGGGCGCGACAAGGGCCTGAAGCTCGCACAGGACGGGCCGCGTGCCTTCGATCCCGGAAAAGACAACCGATCCGGGCGAGGGGGAGCCGCGCTCGGACAAGAACAGTGCCGAGGGGTTGCTGACCTGCGAAAGGCCTGCGCCCGTCATCTCGAAAACGCCGATCTCGTCGGCGGGGCCAAAGCGATTCTTGACGGCGCGCAGAATCCGGAACTGGTGCCCGCGCTCGCCCTCGAAATAGAGCACGGTATCGACCATATGCTCGACCACGCGGGGGCCTGCGATCTGCCCGTCCTTGGTGACATGGCCGACAAGAACGACGCTGACGCCGCGCCGCTTGGCGAAACTGGTCAATTCATGGGCGGCGGCGCGCACCTGGCTGACGCTGCCGGGCGCACTGCCGATGGTATCGAGCCACATGGTCTGTATCGAATCGATGATGACCAACTGAGGCTTCTCGGCTTCGATCGTGGTGAGAATGTCGCGCAGGTTCGTCTCGGCCGCCAGTTGCACGTTGGCACCCGAAAGGCCCAGCCGGTCGGCCCGCATGCGGACCTGCGCACTGGCCTCCTCGCCCGAGACGTAGATCGTCTTGAGGCCCTGGGCCGCGAAACTCGCAGCCGCCTGCAGCAAAAGCGTTGATTTGCCGATGCCAGGATCGCCGCCAACCAGGATGGCAGAGGCGGGCACCAGACCGCCGCCCAGCACGCGGTCAAGCTCATCGAGGCCAGAGGAAGTGCGCGGCGGCGGCGCCTCCTTGGCCGAAAGATCGCTAAGGACCATGCCGGAGCCGCGCCTTGTGCCGAGCGAATTCGCGGCAGGGCCAGAGCTGAGGCCCTCATCCTCCTGGATGGTGTTCCACGCGCCGCAGGCGTCGCAACGCCCTGACCATTTGGTGTGGACCGCGCCGCAAGCCGTGCAAGTGAATGTCTGTTGCTTTTTCGCCATCCACTGCTCATGCCCCATGCGGGCAGGGCAGTCAAACGCCTCTGCCTGCCATCGTCCCTATTCCGCAGCCGTCTTGGTCACGTCCACGAGGCCGCGTGGCCCGCGCGGGGCGCCCGCGTCGAGTTCGGGCAGGATGGTCTTGAGGTCATCCTTGAGCCGGCCCAGCTGGCTTCGCGCGACACTTTCGTCCATGTCCACGCGGGTGGACCAATGCTTGAGCTCCTGGCAGACCAGCTTGGCCTTTTCCAGACGCGTCTCAAAACTTTCGATTTCCTGCTGGCGCTGGATCAGAAAGGCGCGGGCGCGTTCGATCTTTTCATCGGAATAGGTCTCGGCCAACTCGCGGCTGAGGTAGGACATCTGGGCCGCAACTTCCAGCATTGCAGGCTCTAGCGTGCCAAGGTCGGGATGCTCATTCAGATGGGCCAGCCGCGCGCGAACGGCGTCGAACTCGGAATGGACGCCAAAAGTGCCCGCGCGGTCGGCGGCATGGGCGGCGGCATAGGCCCGCGCCACATCTTCCATGTTGATCGAAAAACGCCGGTGCGAATTTTCCAGCCGCATGATGCGCGCATTGGACGGCAGGAAAAAGCAGAGCATCACGAAGAGCGCAGTAAGGCCGATCTGAAATATCTGACCCGCATTGGCATACTCCGCGCCATTGAAACGCGCGGTAAACTCCAGCCAGGGCAGCGCGCCGATGGATGCCATCAGCGTCGCGGCAAGTAATGAAATCGTGGCGGCGACAATCGCGGCGAACGCGACCCGCTGCATCATTGCCTGCGCCAATGTGAGCGCGGCTTTAGTATGACCTTGCATCATAACCCCCAGACAGAGCGCCCCCTCCGACTATCGGCAATTATACGCCGATACTGGCCCTATCGAGAAGATAATTATTAAAATGGGCACAGAAGAGCGTCAGGGCGTGGCCCATTTACCCAAGCTTCCATGCAACTGTTTCCCGCAGCTCAACAATTCACCAAGGCGTAACGGATTTAAATCGCGATCAGCGCACAGCCTCGATCGGGCCGGTTGCGCGGCCGTGGATGAACTGGTCCAGATAAGGATCGCCCGATGTCTCAAGCTCGCCGACCGGGCCAGTCCACTGAATCACGCCATCATGCAGCATCGCGACGGTGTCGGCGATGGCGCGAACGGAGGTCATGTCATGGGTGATGGTCATCGCGGTTGCGCCCATTTCGGTCACGATCTCGCGGATAAGATCGTTGATGACGCCCGACATGATGGGGTCGAGGCCCGTGGTCGGCTCGTCGAAAAAGATGATCTCGGGCTCGGCTGCGATGGCGCGGGCAAGGCCCACGCGCTTTTGCATGCCGCCCGACAGCTCGGCGGGGTATTTATCGGCCTGCTCGGGGGTCAGCCCAACGCGCCGCAGCTTCTCGATCGCGATTTCGCGCGCCTCAGCGGCAGGTCGCTTGGCCTTGCCGCGCTGAAGGCGAAAGGCCACGTTTTGCCAGACGGGCAGCGAATCAAATAGGGCACCGCCCTGAAAGAGCATGCCGAAACGCGCCAGAAACGCGTCCCGGTCGCCCCGCGTCACATCCTTTCCGTCC
This sequence comes from Roseovarius sp. D0-M9, assembly GCF_037083805.1. NCBI lineage: Bacteria > Pseudomonadati > Pseudomonadota > Alphaproteobacteria > Rhodobacterales > Roseobacteraceae > Roseovarius > Roseovarius sp. D0-M9. Next base: position 53,320 of record NZ_JBAPKZ010000015.1, read on the forward strand.
AGCGTGATCGTCCCGCTATCGGGCCGCACGAGGCCCAGCACCGATTTGAGGAGCACGGATTTTCCGGTGCCCGACCCGCCGATAATGACCATTGACGTGCCGCTCTCGATGGTCAGATCGACGCCCTGCAGAACAGGGGTGGTGCCAAAGCTCTTGTGAACGTCCGAAAGCGTGATCATGCCGAGAAAAACACCTCTGTCAGGACATAATTGCTGGCGAGGATCAGCACCGAGGAGGCAACGACAGCCGATTTGGTCGCCCGGCCCACACCTTGTGCGCCGCGGCCCGAGTTGATGCCGTAGTAGCATCCCATCAGCGCGACGATAAAGCCGAAGGCCGCGCCCTTGATCATCCCGCTCAGCACATCCCAGACCTCAAGGAAGTTGAGCGTGTTGTGCAGGTAGGTCGCGGCGTTGAAATCCAGCCGCCCGATGGCGACCAGAAATCCCCCCATGATGCCGATCACATCGCCCACGCCCACCAGCAGCGGCACCGCGAGGGTCGCGGCCAGAACGCGGGGCAGGGTGAGGTATTTCATCGGATTGGTGCTGAGCGTGGTCAGCGCGTCGATCTGCTCGGTCACCTTCATGGTGCCGATTTCGGCAGCGATCGAGGAGGCGACGCGCGCGGCCACCATGAGGCCGCCCAGAACGGGACCAAGCTCGCGCGTCAGTCCGATGGCCACGATCGAGGGCACGATCGTCTCGGCGTTGAAGCGCGCGCCGCCGGCGTAGATCTGAAGCGCCAAGGCGCCCCCGGTAAAGAGCGCCGTAAGGCCCACGACCGGCAGCGACAGCCAGCCGATCTGCATCAAGGCATGGGCGAACTCGCGCCCGTAAAAGGGTGGCCGCACGAGGTGCGACACAGTCTGTCCAGTAAAGATCGCGACGCGCCCGGCCCCTGCAAGCGCACCAAGTGCGCTGCGCCCAAGCGCCGCCAGAAGCCGCAAGATCATGTTCATCCGCCCAAATACCGCCTTGTATAGCGCGCACCCAGCGCGGTGAGGATCTCGTAGCCGATGGTGCCGGCGGCGTCCGCCACATCGTCGATGCCCTGATCCGGGCCAAGCAGCGAGACCGTCTTGGGATCGCCCGGCGCATCGGTAATGTCCACCCCGACCAGATCCATCGAGACGCGCCCGGCAAGCGGGCAGCGCACCTCGTCCACCCAGACCGCCGCGTGTCCGGACAGGGCCCGAAATATCCCGTCGGCATAGCCTGCGCCGATCGTGGCGATCCGGCTGGGCCGCTGCGCCGTCCATGTGCCGTTGTAGCCGACCGTCTCGCCCGGTGCCACGTCGCGGCATTGGATGACCGGGATATCCAGCGACGCAACCGGGCGCGCATCGGCAAAGGGGCGCCCGCCATAAAGGCCGATACCGGGCCGCGTCACGTCGAAATGATACGCCTTGTCCAGCAGGACACCTCCCGTATTCGCAAGGCTCAGCGGACAGTCCAGACCCGCCGTCATCTGCCGAAAGAGCGTAAGCTGGTGCCTGTTCATCTCGTCGTCCGGAACCTCGGCGGCGACCAGATGGCTCATGATCAGCTGCGGACCTTGCGCCACGGCAATGTCGCGCACCGCCGACCACTCGCTCGGCTCCATGCCCAGCCGGTTCATTCCAGTATCGAGTTGCAGGCCAAAGGGATGGCCCGGCAACGCCTCGAGGTGGCGGATCATCTGATCGAGCGAATTGAGGATCGGCGTCAGGTCCATATCGCCCAGCATGTCCGCGTCACCCGGCATGTGGCCCGACAGAACGTAAATCATCGGACCGGGGCCAAGGGCGGTGCGCAGTGCCGCACCCTCTTCGGCGACGGCGACAAAGAATGTGCGCGCGCCCGCACGGGCCAGAGCACGGCCCACGCGCGCAGCCCCAAGGCCGTAGGCGTCAGCCTTGATGACCGCGCCGGTTTCGGCACGGCTCATCGCGGCAAGGACCTGCCAGTTGGCAACGAGGGCGTTCAGATCGACTGTAAGGGTAGGTGTGCTCATGATGGGCGTTTTGACATGGGCGCGGGCCGCGTCAAGACCAAAGCGCGCCGCCGCGCAGACGTGGCCGCCACGTCAAAACTCCTGATCGCCGCCGCCGCCGCCATTTTGCCAAGGCTGCACGAGGTTGCCAAAGCGGGTGAACCGGCCCTCGAAGCTGAGCTCGATCGTGCCGATGGGGCCGTGACGCTGCTTGCCGATGATGACCTCGGCCTTGCCGTGCAAACGCTCCATACGCTCTTGCCAGGCGGCCATTTCTTCCAGCTTCTCGTCGGACGGCTTTTCGCGCTCGGCGTAATACTCTTCGCGGAAGACGAACATGACGACGTCGGCGTCCTGCTCGATCGAGCCCGACTCGCGCAAGTCGGACAACTGCGGGCGCTTGTCTTCGCGGCTTTCGACCTGGCGGGAAAGCTGGCTGAGAGCGATGACGGGGATGTCGAGCTCCTTGGCGATCGCCTTGAGGCCCATGGTGATTTCGGAAATCTCGTTGACGCGGTTCTCGCTGCGCCCGGTGCCGCGCACCAGCTGAAGGTAGTCGACGATCAGCACGTCAAGGCCATGGGTCCGCTTGAGCCGCCGCGCGCGGGCCGCCAACTGGCTGATCGGCAGGGCGGGCGTGTCGTCGATGTAAAGCGGGCAGGACTCCAGCTGCTTGGCCGCATCGACAAAGCGGCGGAACTCGCCCTCGGTCATGTCGCCGCGCCGGATCTGCTCGCTCGGCACTTCGGACGCCTCCGACAGGACACGCGCGGCCAGCTGCTCGGCGCTCATCTCCAGCGAGTAAAATCCCACAACACCGCCCTCGATGGACCCTTCGGTGCCATCAGGGCGCGTGCCGCGCCGATACGCCTTGGCAATGTTGAACGCGAGGTTCGTCGCCAGCGACGTCTTGCCCATCGAGGGACGCCCGGCAAGGATCAAAAGGTCGGACTTGTGCAGACCGCCCAGTTTCTTGTCCATGTCGATGAGGCCGGTCGAGACGCCGGCAAGGCCACCCTCGCGCTGATAAGCGGCATTAGCAACATTAACAGCATCCGATACAGCCTTGAGAAAGCTTTGGAAACCGCTTTCGGTCTGACCCTGCTCGCTGAGCTTGTAGAGCATCTGCTCGGCTTCGACGATCTGGTCCTTCGGCTCGCTGTCGACATTCATGCGCGCGGCCTTGCCGGCGATGTCGTGGCCAAGGCTGATCAATTCGCGCCGGATCGCCAGATCATAGATCATCTGGGCGTAATCGCGCACCGCGTAGGTGCTGATCGCGGCACCGGCGAGATTGACCAGATAGGCGGGGCCGCCAAGCTCCTTGAGGCCCTCATCCTCTTCCATGAACGCCTTGAGCGTCACCGGCGAGGCAAGATTGTTCTTGGCGATGCGCGCCGATGCGGTCTCGAAGATGCGGGCATGGACCGGATCATAGAAATGCTGCGGGCCGATGATGCTTGCGATGCGGTCGAAGACATCGTTGTTGGTCAGAATCGCGCCGAGGAGCTGCTGCTCGGCCTCGATCGAATGGGGCATCGTGTCGGCGGCCTGAACTTCTGCGCCTGCGGCGCCTCCGGTGGCATTGAAAGTTGCGATTTCGTTCATCTTTGATCCCCGGCTGCTCGGCCTTGCTCTTACAGGCAGGGCGGGCTACGGGGCAAATTGTATATCTTTGTGGATAAATCGCGCCCCGCCTTGACTGGCCTCATGTTGCGGCGACGACGCCATGTATGTCAATATATGGTGTGATGCTGCGCCATGTGCCGCGAAAAAACGCGCAATGACCTGTCTGCTATGCCCGATCTGCGGCGCTCAGGCGCGCGCGTCCTGCCATGCCCGCGGGGCCTTCAGGAACGCCTCGACCTCGCGCAGAGTGGCCTCGTTGAAGGTGCCTTGCTCGCGCGCCTCGGCCAGAACGTCCCACCACGTGCAAAGATGGTGAAGCGCGACGCCGTGATCGCCCAGCGTTTTGACCGTATCCGGAAATATCCCGTAATAGAAGATGACAGCCGTATGCGCGCATGTGGCCCCGGTCTCGCGGATGGCATCGACAAAACCGATCTTGGAGCCGCCATCTGTCGTCAGATCCTCGACCAGAAGCACGCGCTGGCCCTCGGTCATCGTACCCTCGATACGCGCCCCGCGCCCGTGGCCCTTGGGTTTCTTGCGCACATAGGTCATCGGCAGGGCCATACGCTCGGCCATCAGCGCGGCAAAGGGAATGCCCGCCGTCTCGCCGCCCGCGACGTTGTCGAACGCCTCAAAGCCCGCATTGCGCATCACGGTAATGGCCAGAAAATCCATCAACGTGCTGCGGATCCGAGGGTAGGAGATCAACTTGCGGCAATCGATGTAGGTCGGGCCGGGCAGGCCGGATGAATAGATATAGGGCTTGTCCGCGTTGAAATGGACAGCGCCGATTTCCAGCAGCATGCGCGCTGTCAGGCGAGCGATCTCATCGGCGGGGGGGTAAGTGCTGGGGATCATGGGTGCGGTCCTTGTATCGGCGTTCAGATTTCGCCTGCGGCGAGGATATTTTCAGCAAGAAGAACGGGAAGAGATGTGCCAGCCGGGTGCGAAGCCTGGATCGAAGACTGTGACGGGGCCGTCCTCGGTCTCGATCTGGGCGGGCAGGTCGGGCGCGCCACGGCTGAGCGTGACCGTGCCCTCGTTCGGCGGCAGGCCGTAGAAGGCGGGGCCGTTCAGCGAGGTAAAGGCCTCGAGCCGGGCCAGCGCACCTTCCTCTTCGAATACATGAGCGAGGATGGGCAGAGTATTGGGTGCGGTAAAGCAGCCCGCGCAGCCGCAAGGCTGAAGTTTTGCGGAGTCCGTATGCGGCGCGCTGTCGGTGCCCAGAAAAAAGCGCGCATCCCCAGATGTCGCGGCGGCGCGCAGGGCAAGGCGATGCTCCTCGCGCTTGGCGACGGGCAGGCAGTAGTAATGCGGCCGGATGCCACCAGCCAGAATGTGGTTGCGGTTGATGACCAGATGGTGCGTCGTGATCGTCGCGCAGAGGCCTGCGTCATGTGATTTGACGTAGTCGACCCCTTGCGATGTTGTGATATGCTCCATCACCAATTTCAGGCTGGGCACGCGGCGGCGCAGCGGATCGAGGACGCGGTCGATAAAGACCGCCTCGCGGTCAAAGATGTCCACCGCCGGATCCGTCACCTCGCCATGCACGCACAGCGGCAGGCCGATCTCGGCCATCCGCTCCAGCACGCCCTGCACACGGCTGAAATCCGCAACACCGCTGGCCGAATTCGTCGTGGCGCCGGCCGGATAAAGTTTGACCGCCGTGATGAGGCCCGAGGCATGGGCCGCAGCGACGTCATCCGCGTCAGTATCCTCGGTCAGATAAAGCGTCATCAGGGGCGTGAAATCCATGCCCTCCGGCCGTGCGGCAAGGATACGCGCCCGGTAGGCGGCGGCATCTGCGGAGGTTACCACGGGGGGCACCAGATTGGGCATGATGATGGCGCGGGCGAAATGCGCGGCGGTCCACGGCAGGACGGCGCGCATCATCGCACCGTCACGCAAGTGCAGGTGCCAGTCGTCAGGTGTGCGCAGGATCAGCTGTTCGGTCATATCTGTCATGGCGCTGGCAATACACGGGCCGCCCGCGCCGCACCAGACCCAGCTGCGACAAAGATCGCCTTCAGGTGCCGTCTGCCTCGGCCGGCGCGGGCGGAGGGAGGCGCGTGCCATCCTCTTCGGCGGATTTCATCGCCGCCTCCAGCGCCTTGCGGAAGGGGCGGGCATTGCGCTGCTCCAGCACCTTGCGGGCAAGCAGCACGATCAGATAGCGCCGCTGGCCGGACTTGAGCCGTTCCAGCAGGCTGAACTGATAACCGCCATCATGGCGGCGGGCGCGAAACAGCCTCGCCAGCGCCGTGCGGTCCAGCTTGCCCGCGCTGACCTGTGCGAGGATGCGAAACAGGATCTGAAGGCGCATCAACGCTTTCTCAAGCTCGGGCCCCATGAAGCGCATGCGAAAAAGCGTCACGTTCTTGCGCGCGAAAAGCGCGGCATGCATCGCGTCCAGATGATCTTCGGGGTCATAGATCACGAAGGCCTCGGCGGCGGCATCCAGCATGTCGGGTGCATACCCATAACGGTCAGTGAAGGAGGTGCGCCGCATCCCGCGATAGCGGTCGTCCCATTCGGCCATGCGCGGATCCAGCGTCGCCTGCGGTGACAAGGCGACCACCTGCGCGCCCGGCGCCGCCACCGAAAAGGCAGCCGCCGCATACCCGCAAGGGCCCGCGCCGTAAAAGATCACCTGATCGAAATCCTCGAAAAAGCCGTCGTCGACCAATCGGTCGAAGTAGCCATAAACCGCCTTGTCCCGAAACCATGTGTCGCCGTCCGAGACGAGGCACAGATGCGACCAGCCCAGCGCCTTGACCATGTCCCAGCCCAGGGGTTGCAGGTCGCGCGACAGATCGGCGATGCCTTGATGGGTCTCGAACGTCACTAGAAGCGTCTTCTTGTCCTCAATGAATATGGCGGCGTGGCGCGCGCCCAGACGCTCGACATAGCCGTCCTCGGATGCGATCTCGGCAACCTTGTCCAGCCACGCCTCGCGCCCGCCCAGCCCGGAGAGTGGCATATGAAACGTATTGGGCGCGTCTTGCATTGGGGGAAACCTCGTCTTTCGGGCACTCGCGGGACAGCGGGCGCATTTTTCGGACCTATCCTGCAATTCAGGCAAAATTTTGAAAAATCCGTGTGGTTTGCTGGACACCGTGCCCGGCGCGCGCCACCATAAGCGGGGCGGCGCAGATCGCCAGCGCAGATGAGGGGCAGGGCAGAATGCAGAATGTAAAGTCGATCGAGGACGTGCAGGCTTTGCTCGCCGATGAGGGCTACGTCTGCGGGCGTGCCCTTGCCACCGCCCTGTTCTTGTCCCTGAAGCTTGGGCGCCCGCTCTTTCTTGAGGGCGAGCCAGGCACCGGCAAGACCGAGATCGCCAAGACCATCGCCGCCGCGCTTGGCCGGCGCCTGATTCGCCTGCAATGCTACGAGGGGCTCGATGCGTCCAGCGCCGTGGCAGAGTGGAATTTTGCCGCGCAGATGATTGCCCTGCGCGCGGCCGAGGCGGGCAAGGAGGCAAGCGGCGCCGCACTCAAGGATCAGCTCTTCACCGAAGAGTTCCTGATCGAGCGGCCCCTCCTGCAAGCGATGCGCCCCCAGCCGGGCGGCGCGCCTGTGCTTTTGATCGACGAAATGGACCGCACCGATGCGCCCTTCGAGGCATTTCTTCTGGAGGCGCTCAGCGACTATCAGGTCACTATCCCCGAACTCGGCACGATCAAGGCGCCCGAGCCGCCCATCGTCATCCTGACGTCCAACCGCACGCGCGAGGTGCATGACGCGCTCAAGCGCCGCTGCCTCTATGCGTGGGTGGATTACCCCGATTTCGAGCGAGAGGCCCAGATCCTTGCCGCGCGCGCCCCCGAGTTGCCGGACCAGCTCAGCCGCGAAGTCGTCGCCTTCGTGCAAGCCCTGCGCACCGAGGATCTCTTCAAGAAACCCGGCGTTGCGGAAACCATCGACTGGGCCAAATGCCTTCTGGCGCTCGATGCTGTGGCGCTCAGCCCGCAGGTCATCGCCGATACGCTCGGCGCGCTTCTGAAATACCAGGACGACATCGCCAAGCTGAGCAACAGCGAGGCCACTCGCATCCTGGAAGAGGCGCGCGCCGCGATCGCGCCCACATGATACCATCCCCCTGCATCTTTCATTGTTCCGCAAATACTCCGGGGGTTCGGGGGTAGACCCCCGGTTCGCGCCCATGCCCGAATATCCCGACCTCGATCTCCCCGAAAACCCCAAGCTGGCGCTCAATATCGTGCATTTCGCACGCGCGCTGCGCCGTGCCGGGATGCCGGTGGGCACCGGGCGCATCCTGGATGCCGTGCGCGCGGTGGCGGCGGCCGGCTTTACCTCGCGGCGCGATTTCTACTGGACCCTCCATGCGGTCTGCGTGACCCGGCCCGAGCACCGCGCGGTCTTTGGCCAGATATTCCGGCTTTACTGGCGCGATCCGCGCTTTCTGGAGCATATGATGGGTCTGCTCATCCCCACGATGCGCGGGCTCAGCGAGGATCGCGCCGCCGAGGCAGCCGAGAAGCGCGCGGCCGAGGCGCTCCTGGATGGCGCAGAGGCGCCCGAGCGCGACATCCCCGAGCCCAAGGAAGAGGACGCGCTGCTCGAGATCGACGCGAGCGCGACGCAATCTGAGCAGGAGCGGCTGCGTACTCTTGACTTCGAGCAGATGGGCGCCGCCGAGATTGCCGAGGCGCAGCGCATGCTGGCCGCGCTGCGCCTGCCGGTGCCGCCGCTACCCTCGCGCCGGATGGGCGCGGATGCGCGGGGCCGCGTGCTGGACGCCGGGCGCACGATGCGGCTGGCCATGCGCCAGGGCGGCGAAATCACCCAGATCGCCCGCCGCACCCCCCGGCCAAAGCCCCCCGATCTTGTGGTGCTTTGCGATATCTCGGGCTCGATGAGCCAATATAGCCGGATGGTGCTGCATTTCGTGCATGCCGTCGCCAATATGCGCAGCGCGGGCGCAGCGGGCTCTGGCGGTTGGGGCCGCGTTCATGCCTTTACCTTCGGCACAAGGCTCAGCAACGTCACCCGCCATCTGGCGACGCGCGACGTAGATGCGGCGCTGGCGGCGGCGGGGCGCGAGGTGCAGGATTGGGAGGGCGGCACGCGCATTGGCGACTGCCTCACGAGCTTCAATCGCGACTGGTCGCGCCGGGTGCTGGGGCAGGGCGCGCTGGTCTTGCTCATCACCGATGGGCTGGACCGGGGCGCGCCGGATGCGCTGGCCGCGCAAGTTCAAAGGCTCCGCCTGACGGCGCGGCGGCTGGTCTGGCTGAATCCGCTGCTGCGGTGGGACGGTTTCGCGCCCAAGGCCCAAGGCATTGCCGCGATGCTGCCGCATGTCGATGCGGTGCTGCCGTGCCATTCGGTCGCGACGCTGGGTGATCTGGCGTTGACGCTATCGCATCCGGCGGCGGATGGCGAAAAGGCGCGGCTGATGCGCCTGCGCTGAGCCCGAGGCTTGCTGCGGAACGATTGTGCGACAACGTGCGTTACACTCATCGAATGCCCGTCCGGCGCAATGCGCCGTGTGAGCCACCGTAATCATTTACAGGAGTGCCAACATGCAACGCCACTGGCTGACATCGACCACCGCCCTCGCACTGGTTCTCAACGCCGCAGCACCTCTTCCGTCCTCGGCATTTCAAGTTTCGGAGCCAAGCGTGACAGAGCCGCGGATCGCTACCGGCACGCGCGTTGCCGAAAACGAAGCAAGTACTGCTTCGCAAGACCTGATGGAGAGCGTTATCGGTGATGCTGACGCCACAGGCTCCACCGAGAATGATAGTACCGCCGAACAGGTCGCTGCCGAGGTAGAGGCAGCAGAAGAGGCAGCAGAAGCGGAAGCCGAAGCCGCCGCGGAGGCCGAGGCCGAAGCACAGGCCGCCGCCGAGGCAGAGGAAGCTGCCGAAGCCGAAGCGCAGGCTGCACAGGCCGCAGAGGATCAGGCCGCAGAACAAGAAGCTGCGGAGGCTCAGGCTGCTGAAGAAGAAGCCGCTGAAGCCGCAGAAGCGGAGGCAACCGCAGAACAGGAAGCTGAGGCAACTGCCGAAGCTGAGGCCGAGGCCGAGGCAGCACGCGCGGCCAAAGCCGCCGAAACAGATGCCGCCGAGCAGCACGCAGAAGAAGAGGCCGCCGCTGCAGAAGCCGAAGCGCAGGCCGACGCCGAGCTTCAGGCCGCAGAGGACTCAGCAGCCGAACAAGACGATCAAACGCAGTCGATGGAATCCGGAGAAAACGCAACGCCGAATATTGCCGAGACTGAGCAAAGAGAGTCGGGCGAGAACGACACGACCGACCTGCTTCCCGAAGTCAGCGCCGAAGACCAGGCCCGCGCCGCAGAGGCAGCGGATGAAAGTTCCGCCGCTGCAGCCGCCGCATCCGAAGAAAGTGAGGTCGTCGGGACCGAGGACGTGACCGTTACCGAAGAGGGCTCGCGCGCTTCGAACGAGGAGTTCACGACATCAGCCAGCGGGCAGGAGGCCCCGGAAGCGCAGGCCGACGAAACGCAGGCCCCGGCAGCCCAGGCACCCGCGGTCGATGCGGATGATGACGACAACGAACTGCTAAAGAACCTCGGTATCGCCGCGGCAGCCGGTCTTGGCGCCTATGCCATCGGCCGTATGCTGGATGGTGGGGGACAGGTCGTCTCCAACACCGGCGACCGCGTTGTGGTCCAAGAGCCGTCGGGCAGCTACCGTGTCATCAAGGATGACGACACGCTTCTGCGCCGCCCAGGCAGTGATGTGCAGACGCAAACCTACTCCGATGGCTCGACCCGCAGCGTTGTGGTCGGGGCCGACGGCAGCGAGACCGTGACCATCCGCGCCGCAGATGGCCGCGTCCTGCGCCGCACGCGGATCCTGCCCGATGGGCGGGAAATCATGCTCTTTGATGACACGCAAACCTATGAGCGCGTCGATGTGACCGAGTTGGAACGCGCCCAATCAAACCGCACCTTCACCGACTACGATTACAGCACACGCAATGCGGACGAGTTGCGCATGGCGCTCAACAGCGCCAACGGAGCGCTGACGGACCGCACCTATTCGCTCAACCAGATCCGCAGCATTGATGCGGTGCGTCATCTGGTGCCGGTGATTGCCCTTGATGGAATCACTTTCAGGACCGGTTCGGCGGTGATCGACTCCGCCGAAGCGCAGGATCTGGCAGAGCTGGGCAATGCCATGGTTGCCGCGATCAACGAGGATCCCAGTCAGGTGTTCCTGATCGAGGGGCATACCGATACCGTGGGTGATGCCAGCTATAATCTGGCACTGTCGGACCGCCGCGCCGAATCTGTTGCGCTGGCCCTGACCGAATATTTCGACGTGCCGCCCTCCAACATGATCGTCCAAGGATATGGCGAATCGGATCTGCGCGTGCGCCAGCAGGGCGACATCCGTGCCAACCGGCGCGGCGCGGTGCGCAACATCACGCCGCTTCTGAGGGGCGGGCGCTAAGCCGCACCATCATGCCTTAGGGACGCGAGTTCCGATTGAGTGTCATGGCCCTTCGCCCCATATTGGGGGCGGAGGGTTTTTTTTCATGAATGATCTGGGTGACATTCCGCGCATCGCGCTCGATTGGCACAGGGCCGGCACCGGCGCCGCGCTGGCCACAGTGGTGCAGACTTGGGGCAGCGCGCCGCGCCGCATTGGCGCGATGCTGGCCGTATCCGGCGCAGGGGATATGGCGGGCTCTGTCTCGGGTGGCTGCGTCGAGGGCGCCGTGGTGGCCGAGGCCATCGAGGCCATCGCCGAGGGTACCGCACGCATGCTGGAATACGGCGTGGCCGATGGCGATGCCTTTGCGGTCGGTCTTGCCTGCGGCGGCACGATCCGCGTGCTGGTGCAGCCTGTAGGGTCGGCACTGCCCGAGGAGATCCTGGCCGATCTGGTCGACGCGCGCGCCGCGCGGCAGCCCGCCGCGCTGGTCAGCCGCATGGACGACGCGCCGCGCCTCGTGACGGAAGGCCATGCCGAGCGTTTTCGCATGGATCGCTCGGGCTTTGAGGAGGATGGCGAGACGTTTGTGGCCATCCACAACCCGCCCCTGCGCCTGATCGTCGTCGGCGCGGTGCATATCGCGCAGGCCCTCGTGCCCATGGCCAAGACCATCGGCTATGATGCGATCGTGATAGATCCGCGCACCGCCTTTGCCAGCGACGCGCGGTTTCCGGGCGTTACGCTCATGGACGAATGGCCTGATGACGGCGTGCGCAGCCTCGGCCTTGATGCGCGCACGGCCTTGGTGCTGCTCACCCATGATCCCAAGCTGGATGATCCGGCCCTGACCGAGGCCCTGCGATCGGATGTCTTCTATATCGGCGCGCTGGGATCGAAACGCACCCATGCCGCGCGGCAGGAGCGGATGCAGATCGCGGGCTTTTCAATCGGCGAGCTGGGGCGCATCCATGGCCCTGTCGGCCTTGATATCGGGGCGGCAGGCCCGGCCGAAATCGCGCTCAGCATCCTTGCCGAAATGACGCGCGTGTTGAGGCGCGGAGCGTGAAATTCGGGGATCTGCCGCTCGAGGATGCGTTGGGCGCAATCCTTGCCCACTCCGAGGTGGTGCCGGGCGGGCGCCTGCGAAAGGGGCTGCTGCTGGAGCCGGAGCACATCGACCAGCTGCGCGCGGCGGGCCTTGCCAGCGTCACGGCGGCAGAGCTGGAGCCAGGTGACATGGGCGAGGATGTGGCCGCGCAGACCCTTGCCGAAGCGCTGGCCAAGGACGCACCCGGCATCCGGCTGAGCGCGCCGGGCACGGGCCGCGTCAATCTGATCGCCGAGGGGCCGGGGGTTGTCCAGCTGGACGTCGCCGCCATCCACGCGGCCAATGCGGTGAACCCGATGATCACCATCGCGACCATGCCGGACCTCGCGCAGATGCGCCGTGGCGCGATGATCGCCACGGTCAAGATCATCTCCTATGCTGTTCCCAGCGCTGACGTGGCGCGGGCCTGCGACATATCGCGCGCCGCCGTGCGCCTTTCTGCACCGCAGCTAGGCACAGCCGCGCTCATCGTGACCGAAACGGCGGCGGGCGCAGGCGACAAGGGCAGGGACGCCATCGCCGCGCGCCTCACGGCGCTGGACATGTCGCTGAGCGAAGTGGTCAGCGTGCCGCACGAGACGGCGCCGCTGGCGGCGGCGCTGGGGCAGGTTTCCTCCGATCTCATCTTGATCCTCACCGCTTCGGCCACGTCCGACAGCCACGACACTGGCCCCGCAGCGCTAAGGGCGGCGGGCGGGCGAATCACGCGCTTTGGCATGCCCGTCGATCCGGGCAATCTGCTTTTTCTCGGCTGGCTGGGCACCCGGCCGGTGATCGGCCTGCCGGGCTGCGCCCGCTCGCCCGCTCTTAACGGGGCCGACTGGGTGCTGAGCCGGATTGCCTGCGGGATCGAGGTCACGCCGCAGGACATCGCCGCGATGGGCGTGGGCGGCCTGCTGAAGGAAATTCCGAGCCGTCCGATGCCGCGCCGCGGCAAGAAATCGGTGTAGAAACAGTCTTCTCAAGTGTCATGGGCCGTGCTTAACTCCTCCCAATAACAAAGATAGCTCAAAGGGAGGGCGCCCATGTCACAGGTCACAATGACCGTGAATGGCAAGACGGCGAACGGCACAATCGAGGGCCGCACGCTTCTTGTCGATTTTCTGCGCGAAACGCTGGGATTGACCGGCACACATGTGGGCTGCGACACCAGCCAATGTGGTGCCTGCGTCGTTCATGTGGACGGCAAGGCGGTCAAGGCCTGCACGATGTTTGCCGCCGAGGCGGAGGGTGCCGAGGTCGATACCATCGAGGGGCAGGCGGCGCCCGACGGCACGCTCAACGTGATCCAGCAGGCGTTTCAGGACTATCATGGCCTGCAATGCGGGTTCTGCACCCCCGGTATGGTGATGAGCGCGGCGGCCCTGCTCAAGGAAAACCCCAAGCCGACCGAGGCCGAGGTGCGCAGCTATCTGACCGGCAACATCTGCCGCTGCACTGGATATCACAACATCGTCAAATCCATTCTCGCCGCAAGCGGTCAGGATGTGAGCGATATCGCGGGCGGCATTGCCGCCGAGTGATGCGCCAAAGGACAACCCAGGGAGAGATTTATGCCCAAGGACAATGCACACGATCACGGCGGAATCGGCGCCAGCCCAAAGCGGCGCGAGGACGTCAGGTTTCTCTCGGGGACCGGCAACTACACGGATGACATCAACCTGCGCGGTCAGGCCTATGTGCATTTCCTGCGCTCGGACGTGGCCCACGGCAAGCTGAACGGGCTGGACCTGAGCGAGGCGGAAAAGATGCCGGGCGTTCTGCGCATCTTTACCGGCGAGGATTTCAAGACGGCGGGCAGCATCCCCTGCGGCTGGCAGGTCACCGACCGGTTCGGCAATCCGATGCAGGAGCCGCGCCATCCGGTTCTGGCCGAAACCCATGTGCGCCATGTCGGCGATCCCATCGCCGCCATCGTGGCCGAAACGCGCGATCAGGCGCGCGACGCCGCCGAGGCCATCATCCCCGATATCGAAGAGCTTCCAGCGGTGATCGACATGGTCAAGGCGCTTGAGGATGGCGCGCCGAAAGTGCATGAAGATCTGACCAGTAACCTTTGTTTTGATTGGGGTTTTGTCGAAGACAACAAGCAGGCCGTCGATGACGCCATCAAGAATGCCGCGCATGTCACAACGGTCGAGCTGATCAACAACCGTCTTGTTCCCAACGCGATGGAGCCGCGCGTTGCCATTGGCGATTTCAATCGGGGCACCGGCGAATCCACCCTCTACACCACCAGCCAGAATCCCCATGTGATCCGCCTGCTGATGGGCGCCTTTGTCCTCAATATCCCGGAGCACAAGCTGCGCGTCGTGGCGCCCGATGTAGGGGGCGGTTTCGGGTCGAAGATCTACCACTACGCCGAGGAAGCGTTTTGCACATTTGCCGCCAAGGCATTGAACAGGCCGGTGAAATGGACCTGCACCCGGTCCGAGGCCTTCCTGAGCGACGCGCAGGCGCGCGACCATGTGACCAAGATCGAACTCGCGCTGGACAAGGACAACAACTTCACCGCTGTGCGCACCGATACGTTGGCCAACATGGGCGCGTATCTGTCGACCTTCGCGCCGTCGATCCCGACGTGGCTGCACGGCACACTGATGGCGGGCAACTACAAGACGCCGCTGGTCTATGTGAACGTGCGCGCGGTCTTTACCAACACTGTTCCGGTGGATGCCTACCGCGGCGCGGGCCGCCCCGAGGCGACCTATCAGCTGGAGCGTGTCATCGACAAGGCGGCACGGGAGTTGGGTGTCGATCCCATCGCGCTGCGCAAGCAGAATTTCATCACCGAATTTCCCTATCAAACACCGGTGGCGGTTGAGTACGACTCGGGCGATTTCAACAGGTTGGTAAGCAAACTTGAAGCGCAGGCCGATCTGGACGGGTTCGAGGCGCGCCGCAAGGAAAGCGAAAAGAACGGCAAACTGCGCGGCCTTGGCGTCAACTGCTTTATCGAGGCGTGCGGCATCGCGCCCTCGAACCTCGTCGGGCAACTCGGCGCACGTGCGGGCCTTTACGAGAGCGCGACCGTGCGCGTGAATGCCACCGGCGGCATCACCGTGATGACCGGCAGCCACAGCCACGGGCAGGGACATGAGACAGTGTTTCCGCAGGTGGTGGCCGACATGATCGGCATCGATGCCAGCATGATCGAGATCGAGCATGGCGACACCGCCAACACGCCGATGGGCATGGGCACCTATGGCTCGCGCTCGATCGCCGTGGGCGGCAGCGCCATGGTGCGCGCCACCGAAAAGATCATCGCCAAGGCCAAGAAGATCGCGGCCCATATCATGGAAGCCTCTGACGGCGACATCGAACTCAAGGACGGCATGTTCACCGTCGCGGGCACCGACAAGTCGCTGGCGTGGGGGGATGTGACGCTGGCAGCTTACGTGCCCCATAACTACCCCCTCGACGAGGTGGAGCCGGGGCTGGAGGAGACGGCCTTTTATGATCCCAACAACTTCACCTATCCAGCGGGCGCCTATGCTTGCGAGGTGGAGGTCGACCCTGAAACCGGCAAGGTCACGATCGAGATGTTCACCACGGCGGATGACTTCGGCAACGTCGTAAACCCGATGATCGTGGACGGGCAGGTACACGGCGGCCTGACGCAAGGGATCGGCCAGGCGCTGATGGAAAATTGCACCTATGACGCGGACGGACAGCTCTTGTCGGCGAGTTACATGGATTATTGCATGCCGCGCGCCGATGACGTGCCTTTCTTCAAGATCGACCATTCGAATGGCACGCCCTGCACCCACAATCCCTTGGGGGTGAAAGGCTGCGGCGAGGCGGGGGCCATCGGATCAACGCCGACAGTGGTCAACGCGGTTGTCGATGCGCTGCAGTCGGGCGGATACAAGGTGGACCATGTCGATATGCCCGTGACGCCGAGCCGCGTTTGGGCAGCGATGCAACAAGGCTGATACAGCGGGGGTTTTCGGGGCTCTGCCCCGGACCCCGGGATATTTCGGGCAAGAAGAAGCCCATGCGGGAGTAAGACGATGTATGCATTCGAGATTGAACGGCCCAGCAATATCGCAGAGGCGGTCAAGGCACTTGGCACGGAGGAGGCGCAGCCGCTGGGCGGGGGGCAGACCCTGATCCCGACCCTCAAGCAGCGCCTGGCGATGCCATCCGTTCTGGTCAGCCTGTCGGGTATCCCCGAAATGAAGGGCATCTGCCTCGACGATATGGGACGTTTGTGCGTGGGGGCGAGCACCGTTCACGCGGATGTCGCGGCGGGCGCGGGCGATTTTGCGGGCTTGAGCGCGCTGGCCGCGCTTATCGGTGATCCTGCGGTGCGCAATCGCGGCACCATCGGCGGGAGCCTTGCGAACAATGACCCGTCAGCGTGCTATCCCGCAGCAGCCCTTGCCGCGGGTGCAACGATCAAGACCGACAAGCGCGAGATCCCGGCAGATGATTATTTTCAAGGGATGTTCGACACGGCGCTCGACGAAGGTGAGATCATCACGGAGGTGAGGTTCCCGATCCCCGAGGCGTCAGCCTATGCCAAGTTCGAGCAGCCCGCCTCGCGCTTTGCTCTGGTCGGTGTCTTTGTGGCCAAATTCGCGGAGGGTGTGCGCGTCGCTGTTACGGGCGCCTCCGAGGGCGGTGTCTTTCGCTGGTCCGAGGCGGAAGAGGCGCTATCCAAATCATTTGCGCCCGAGGCGATCGAGGGGTTGAGCGTCTCTGCGGAGGGGATGATGGGCGATATGCATGGAACGCCTGAATATCGCGCGCATCTGGTTGGGGTTATGACCCGACGGGCGGTCAAGGCGGCCCGCTGAGGCGTTTCGCGAAAAAAACTGAGTTACAGAGTTTCGCGAAACGCTTTAAGCTGCATGGAAAATGGCCCGGATTGCAGTCCGGGCCACATCTTTCAAAGCGGCAATGTCTTTGGTGGCAGAAACTCTTAGCGTGAAATCGGCCCGATGATCATGATCATCTGGCGGCCTTCCATCTTGGGCATATTCTCAACCTTTCCGGTGCCTTCGACATCAGCTGCCACCCGTTGGAGAAGCTCGCGGCCCAGATCCTGGTGCGCCATCTCGCGGCCACGAAACCGCAGCGTGATCTTGACCTTGTCGCCATTTTCCAAGAACTTGAAGACGTTGCGCATCTTGACATCATAGTCGTGCACATCGGTGTTGGGCCGGAATTTGACCTCTTTCACCTCAATGATCTTCTGCTTTTTCCGCGCTTCGGCTTCGCGTTTCTGCGTCTCGTACTTGTATTTGCCAAAATCCATGATCTTGCAGACAGGTGGATTGGCATTTGGCGAAATCTCGACCAGGTCCAGTCCCGCTTCTTCGGCCATTTCGAGGGCGCGTGCGCCCGAAACGACACCGACATTGTCACCATCGGCCCCGATCAATCTGATTTCTGCGTCACGGATACGTTCGTTGACACGGGGGCCTGTGTCGCGCGTTGGCGGCGCGTTATGCGGTCTGCGGGCTATGGCTTTGATCCTTCGATGGTTGGTAGGGTATTTGGACTGGCAAGTTAGCTATCGCATAGCCGGGTTTCAAGCCGCTAAATAGGCTGCTGCGCTCCAAATGCGCGCGAAACACACTTGCGTATTGCCGATACGGCGGGCATCACATGAGGTGTCAAGGCGTGGCCTGCTTGAATTTTACCAGACGTGCGCGCCTATTTCGAGATAGGGGATGTTGAAATGAAGAACCTTCTTTGGATCGTGCTTGCCGCGGTCGTGCTGGTAGGGGGATATGTGCTGGTCACCGGCAAGTCACCCACCGAAGCCATCGAGACGACGCGCGAAGAGATTGACCCGCCCACCGAGTTGGAAGAAACGGCAGATGAAGCGTCGACCGCGGCAGGCGAGACCGCAGCCGAGATCGAGGCCACGACTGAAGAGGCTGCGACCGACGTCGACGAAACGATGGATGAAGCGGGTGAAAACCTGGACGAGACCGCCGATGGCGCGATGAATGCTGTCGAAAATGCCGCCGAGGATGCCGCCGCCACCGCAAGCGATGCCGCAGACGCCGCCGTCGAGGGGGTGCAGGACGCCGTGGATACCATGTCGGAAGAAGGCAGCGATGCGGTCGACGCCGCAGATAGCGCCGTCGATGAAGGCAGCGATGCAGCCGACGAGGCCGCAGATGCAGCGGCAGATACCGCGGATGAAGCTGCTGACGCAGCCGCAGATACGGCAAGTGAGGCCGTCGATGCCGCGGCGGATACGGCCGACGAGGCGACGGAGGAGGCATCGGAAGCAACTAATGCGGCAGACGAGGGCACGGATGTAACCACGGAGGCAGGTGAAGGCGCTGCGGATGCGGCGACCGAGGAGGCAAGCGATGTTGCCACCGAAGGCAGCGACGCGGCGACGGATTCAGCCGAGGGCGCAGACCCACTGAGCTCAGAGAATTTCGACATGGAGGCCGCAGCGCAGATGATCGAAGAGTCGGACATCTCGGAGACACAGAAATCGCTGCTGACAACGACCCTGAGAGAGGCGCAGGACAACCCTGAATTGCTGGAAGCTGCGCTCGAGCAAGCGCGCGCCGCATTGGGTATGTAGCATGCCGGCCTGAACCAAAGAAAAAGCCCGCGCCAGAGATCCTGGCGCGGGCTTTTTCATGTCTGGTGTCCGACTCGTTTGGCTTTCGGCTGGATTGGCTTCCAGCCCTCCTCGGCGCCGGAGATCAGTCCAGGAACGCCTTTTCCACCACGTATTCGCGCGGCGCTGAGTTGGCACCCTCGCTCAGGCCGTATTCCTCGAAGAGCGCCTTGAGTTCGAGGTTGAAGGCCATGTTGCCGCAGATCATCGCGCGGTCCGTCTCGGGGCTGAGGGGCGGCACGCCCAGATCGGCGTAGACCTCGCCCGAGCGCATGAGATCGGTGATGCGGCCCATCTTGGGGCTCTCTTCGCGCGTGGTGGTGGGATAGTAGCGCAGCTTGGCGGCGAAATCCGTTCCGATCAGCTCTTCGAGCATCTCGTTTCCGCGAATATCCTCGATCAGCTGTGCGCCATACGTCAGCTCGCCCACCGTGCGGCAGGTATGGGTGACGATGACCTCCTCGTAGTCCTCGTAGGTTTGCGGATCGCGCAAGAGCGAGGCAAAGGGCGCAAACCCGGTGCCTGTGGCAAAGAGCCAGAGGCGCTTGCCTGGCAACAGCGCATCATGCACCAGCGTGCCGACGGGCTTGGGGCGCAGGATGATCTCGTCGCCGGGCTGGATATGTTGCAGCCGCGAGGTCAACGGGCCGTCCTCGACCTTGATCGAGTAAAACTCCAGTTCGTCATCCCACGACGGCGAAGCGATGGAATAGGCCCGCAACAGGGGCTTTTGCTTGCCCGTCACGGGATCGGGATCGCCCATCAGGCCGATCATCACGAACTCACCCGAGCGAAAGCGCAAGGAGACGGGCCGCGTGACACGGAAGGAAAACAGCCGGTCCGTCCAATGGGTGACCTGCGTGACGGTCTGCGCATCGGGCAGGGTGGGCGCGGCGCGCTGCGGGGTCTCTTGGGCGGTATCAGGCACGTGGGACATCTCGTTCATTATGCATTCTTCATCGGTGATTTGTACCGATGCCTTTCCTATAGTCCTTGAGGCGGATCAATTAAAGGCGGCGTTCAGCCGCGCAACCTGGCCTGGTAATCATGCGCACGCCAATCGGCGCGGAACATCCATTGGTCCTCGGGTTGGCGGGCGGCCAGCGCGTCGTCGATCTCGACCTCGTCAAAACCGCAGCGGCGCGCCATCGCATATTGATCGGCCAAGACATGCCCGCGCGCGCGCAGACGCCCGGTGTAGCCCATGAGGCGCAATTGACGCGCGATGGAAAAGCCACGCCCATCAGCCGAGCTGGGAAAATCGACGCGGATCAGCGCGATCTCGGGCAGGCGTCCGGCCAGTTCTGCCGGATCGAAGGAGGAGGCCAGATCAATGCCATATCCTGCCCTTGCATCCTCGAGCGCCGAGATGGGCAGGGTCCAGTCGTCGGGGCCAAAGCCCGCGTCGGTCACGATAACGCTCATGCGTTTTCTCCTTGTCTCACGATTTTTCCGTCCACGATGTGGATGCCGCATTCCGTCTTGTCCTGGCCCTTCCAGCGGCCCGCGCGCTCGTCCTCGCCTGCGGCGACGGGCGAGGTGCAGGGCATGCAGCCGATGGACGGGTATCCTTGCGCCACCAGCGGATGGCGCGGCAGGCGGTTTTCCTCGATGTAGGTGCGCGCATCGCCGGGCTGCCAATGGGCCAGCGGATTGACCTTGAGGCGGCCCTGATGCGTGCTGTTGGCCTCCTCGACCTCGAAGAACTCCAGATCCGCGCGCGCCGCGCCCTGATAGCGCTTGCGCCCGGTGATCCACCCGTCAAATCCGCTGAGCGCCCGGGCCAGAGGCACGGTCTTGCGCAGGGCGCAGCAGGCATCGGGATTGCTTTGGTGCAGCATCGCGGCCGGATCCTCGGCCTTGAGCTCGGCGGCGTCGGGGCGAATGACGCGCATGTCCTTCAGGCCCAGACGCTCGGCCAGCTCTTGCTGATAGACCAGCGTTTCGGGAAAAAGCATGCCGGTTTCGAGAAAGATCACCGGCGTCTCGCGGCGCGCCAGAGCGACCATATGCAAAAGCACGACCGATTCCGCGCCAAAGGACGACACCAGCGCCAGTTGCCCCACATCCGGGTCATGCAGCGCGCGCGCCAGCACGGCAATCGCCGAATGGTGGCGATAGGCCGCGTTCAGCGCATCCGCCCGCGCCTGCAGGTCGCTCATGGGCGTCTCATGCCGTGACATCGGCCTCGGCCTTTCTGCGGGGGCGGGCGGCCTCTGCCTCGCCGTAGAGCGCGGCTTTGAAGGGCGCCATGCCAAGGCGGCGATACGTGGCAAGGAACGTCTCGGAGGCATCATTGCGGTGCTCCAGATAGGCCAGCATGATCGTCTCGATCGCAGGCACGATGTCATCTGCCGAAAAACCCGGCCCGGTGCGGTCGCCCAACTGCGCATCCGTGCCGCCGTCGCCGCCGATGGTGATCTGGTAATTCTCGACGCCCGCCCGGTCGAGGCCGAGGATGCCGATATGTCCCACATGGTGATGCCCGCAAGCATTGATGCAGCCCGAGATCTTGATCTTCATCTCGCCAATTTCATGCTCGAGCTTGAGCGCGTCAAAGCGCGTGGCAATCTCCTGCGCGATGGGGATTGAACGGGCCGTCGCCAGCGCGCAGTAATCCATGCCGGGGCAGGCGATGATGTCGCTGATGAGGCCGATGTTGGCCGTCGCCAGCCGCGCCTCGCGCAGCGCCGCATGAAGGGCGGGCAGGTCCGACTGGTGAACATGCGGCAGGATCACGTTCTGCTCGTGGCTGATGCGCAGCTCGTCATGGCCATAGCGCTCGGCGAGGTCCGCCATGACGCGCATCTGGTCCGCACTGGCATCGCCCGGCGTCTCGCCATGCGCCTTGAGGCTGATGGACACGATGGCATAGCCGGGCGCGTGGTGCGCGGCCAGATTGGTGTCGGCCCAAGCGCGAAAGACGGGATCTTCTTCGCGCGCGGACGTATAGCCGTCGACCGGCGCATCGCGGAACTGTGGCGGCGCAAAATCGTCGCGGATGCTGCCCAAAAGCTGCTGATCGACGCCCGTGAACTGCGGGCGAATAAGCGCATAACGCGCGTCCACGCGGGCGCGAATGTCCTCGATCCCGTGCTCGTGCACGGTGATCTTGATGCGGGCCTTGTATTTGTTGTCGCGCCTCCCGATCGTGTTCCAGACGCTGACGATGGCCTCGATATAAGGCAGCAGGTCTTCTTCGGGCAGAAACTCGTGCAGCACCTTGCCGATCATCGGCGTGCGGCCAAGACCGCCACCGACCAGCACCTGATAGCCGATTTCCTCGCCGCGCCGGACGATGCGCAGGCCAATGTCATGGGCCAGCGTCACGGCGCGGTCCATCGGGCTGCCGGTGACGGCGACCTTGAACTTGCGTGGCAGGAACTGAAACTCGGGATGGTCGGTCGACCATTGGCGGATCAGCTCGGCGATGGGGCGCGGATCGGCGACCTCATCAGCGGCGGCGCCGGCAAAATGGTCGGCCGTCACGTTGCGGATCGTGTTGCCGCTGGTCTGGATCGCGTGCATCTGCACCTCGCCAAGCGCGTCGAGGATATCGGGCACATCGGCCAGCTTGGGCCAGTTGAACTGGATGTTCTGGCGCGTGGTGAAATGGCCATAGCCCTTGTCCCAACGCTCGGCGATCATGGCGAGCTGGCGCATTTGCGCACTGCTCAGCGTGCCGTAAGGGATCGCGACGCGCAGCATGTAGGCGTGCAGCTGAAGGTAGAGTCCGTTCATCAGGCGCAGCGGCTTGAACTCGTCCTCGGTCAGCGAGCCGTCGATACGCCGCGCGACCTGCGCGCGGAACTGGCGGTTGCGCTCGGCCACGAAGGCGGCGTCGAATTCTGAATAGGTATACATCTAGTGGGTCTCTGCCTGCTTGCCGTGGAAATAGTTCGAGGGGCCCGTGCGGCGAAACTCTTCGCGAAAGTGCGTGGGCTCCGGGCCGGTCTCGCCGGGGGCGACATCGGCCAGATAGACCCCGACGACCTCATCGACGCGGCCTTGGGCGGCGCGCAGGCGCAGATCTGCGCCCGCCTCATCGGTCAGCACCTCGGCCTCGGACAGGTGGCGCGTCCATGCGTCCGTTTCGGTCAGATAGACCACATCGCCCTCCATGAGGGCATTGGCGGTAACGACCTTGGGGGTGAATTCGCGGGGCATCAGGCGGTCTCCTCAAGCGGGAAAAGGGATGGTGCGGGCGCAATGCCCGGAATGATCTGGGGCGCGGTGCCTGCGGTATGGCAGTCCTTGATAAGGCGCGCATCGGGCGCCGCCTCGGTCAGGCAGATGGCATGCGTGCCTTGCGCGGCGGCCTCGGCCAGCGGCGCGGCGGTCTCGGGCAGGGGGCCAAAGATGGCCTCTCGGCGGGCCAGCTCCAGAATTTCGGGGGCGATGGACGCACCATGCAGCACCAGATCGGCCTCATGCAGGACGCGGCGCGTCTTCATCGGCAAAAGCTCAGGGTCGGCGCTGTTGATGATGGCGAAGGTGATGCGCCCCGCGCCAGCCTGCTGTGCCAGATGCTGAGCCAGCTGGGCCTCAAGCACCGCACCCAGATCAGCCTCGCCGCGCTCCAGCGCCTCGGGGCCGCTGCGAAAGAAGAACGCGCTCCAGAAGGCGCGGCGCGCACGGCCCATGGGCAGCACCTCGGCCATGCCGCGAAAGGCGCGCGCGGCCCGCGCAAGCGGCCCGAGCGTGGCAGGCAGCATCGCCTCGATATCGGCCTTGATGGCGCGCGCCAGCACGGGTGCGGTGCCTTCGGTGCCGATGGCGATGGTCACGGGATCGCGGTCGACCATGGCGGGCGTGATGAATTGACTGCCCTCCAGATTGTCCACGATATTGGTCAGCGCACCGTCGCGGCGCGCCAGCGCGGTGGTGCGCGCATCCTCTGCCGCATCCTCGTCCGCCGCGTAGAACAGCGCAGCGCACAGCGCGTCACCCGGCGCCATGCGGCGGCGGATCAAGGCAAGGCGGCCTTGGGCGGCCCACTCCACGATCTCGGGCGCGGGGACCGCAGCAAAGACCGTCAGGTGGGCCTGCGTCTTCATCAGCAGGCGCAACTTGGACAGCGCGGCGTCGCCGCCGCCCGACAACACGATGCGGCGCCCCTCTACGGCGATGAAGATCGGAAAATGTCGCAAGCTTTGTCCATTCCGTTTGACTTACCCTGATATATAGAAAATATTCCCACTATTGCGCCATGGGGGCGGACCAATAAGGACGTTTGTTCCATATCGGGTTCGGGTCCACGGCAATATTCCAAGGAACGGAGAAAACCGGAATGGCTGTTCGTCTCGATGAACTGGATCGGAAGATCCTTGGCGAGTTGCAGGCCGATGGCGGCCAATCGCTCGACGATATTGCCAAGTCGGTTGGCAGTTCCAAGACGCCGGTCTGGAACCGAATCCGCAAGATGCGCGAGGCGGGCGTGATCCGCCATCAGACCTATCTGCTGGATGCTGAGGCGCTGGGTTTCGAGGCCTGCTTTTTCGTTCTCATCCGCACGTCCGAACATGACGCTGAATGGCAGAAACTGTTTCTCAAAACCCTTCAGGGCCGGCCCGAGGTGCAGGAGGCGCACAGGCTGGCGGGCGACATCGACTACATTCTCAAGGTGCGCGTCGCCAACGCCCGCGCCTACGACACGTTCTATCAGGCGCTGATTTCAGAGGTGAAGGTGCATAACGTCACGGCGCTCTTGTCGATGGAAGAAATCAAATCGACCACCATCCTGCCACTATGACGCTTTAGCTTCGTCCGCCAAGGCGTTGATGATCGGAGAGAAATCATCAGCCTTGAGGCTGGCGCCGCCGACCAGCGCGCCATCCACGTTGGACACGGCAAAGATCTCGGCCGCGTTCGCGCCCTTGACCGAACCGCCGTAAAGCAGCCGGATCGAGCGGCCCCCCCCCGCGCCAAAGCGCCGCTCCAGCCGGGCACGGATGAAATCATGCACGTCGCCGATCTGCTCACTCGTGGGCGTGAGGCCGGTGCCGATGGCCCAGCACGGCTCGTAGGCGACGACGGTGTTCTCGCCGGTCGCCGTGTCGGGGATCGAGGCGGACAGCTGCCCGCCGATGATATCGAGCGTGTTCTGTGCCTCGCGCTGCTCCAGGCTTTCGCCGACGCATATGATGGCAACAAGGCCCGCCGCATGGGCGGCCTGAGCCTTGGCACGAACCAGATCCGACGTCTCGCCATGGTCTGCGCGCCGCTCGGAATGGCCCAGAATGACTGCGCTGGCGCCCGCATCGGCCAGCATGGGGGCCGAGGTGTCGCCGGTATGTGCGCCTGCATCCTCCGGGTGGCAATCCTGGGCGCCGATGGCCACGGCGCTGCCCGCGCAGGCCTCGGCCGCAGCGGCGACAAGGGGCAGGGGCGGACAGATCAACAGATCGACGGCGCACCCCTCATGGGCGGCCCGCAGCGTCTCCAGCATTGCCAGATCGGCGCGCAGCCCGTTCATCTTCCAATTGCCTGCCGCCAGTTTCCGCCGCATCTCACAGTCCTTCTAAAGCGCTTTACCGTTAACCTGAGGCATCAGCCAAAGGCGAAACGCGCGCAACGCCTATATATGGCTCTGCATTTCGCGAAACTCTGTGACTCAGGTTTTTCGCGAAACGCTTTAACGATGCCCATTCAGAGCATACCGCGCCCAATCGCAAGCGGTATCCGACTCGTCAAGGGTGTGTTCGGGTGGGGTATTGTCCGGATATCATGGGAAAAGTGCAAACCTAGCGCATCAGAGCGCGATTTATGACCTGCGGTATTAGGCGCAATCCCCATGCATAAGAGAGCGCGGGCAAGGACTCTGCTTGACTGTGAGAGTTTCACCCGTTCTGGCTGAGTGCGTCGTCGAACTTGATCGACTCGCCGCAGCCGCATGCCTCGGTCACATTGGGGTTATTGAACCGAAAGCCCGCTTCGAGCAAGTTGATCTCATAGTCGATTTCGGTGCCGAAGAGGAACATCTGCGCCATCGGCGCGATCATCACGCGCGCGCCGTTTTCCTCGACCACCTCGTCGTGGGGATCAACCTCGGTCACGTAGTCCATGGTGTATTCCATGCCTGCACAGCCGCCTTTCTTGACGCCGATGCGCAGGCCCTGATGGCCGTCCTTGGCCATGAGCCGGGCGATTTGCGTCGCCGCGCGGTCTGTAATCGTGACGGCCTGCTTGCCGGGAATTCCGAACATGGGTGACATCCTTTGCCTTGCAGCTTCAATCTAGGGGTTAAGGGCGAAAATCTCAAGCGGTGGCAAATAGGCGAGGGCGCGGCGCGTCGCCTCGGCGGTCAGAATGGCCCAGCCAAAGGAGGCGAGCGTGCCGATGATGACATATTCCGCCGTGCGCTGATCCCGCGTCGCGGTGCCAAAGCGCAGGATTGACTTGGCCGCGATCAGAAATCCCACGCCCAGCGGCTGACCCATAAGGATGAGCGCAAAGATCAAGCCCCGCTCCAGCAGGCCGATCTGGCGGCCCCCATCGCTCAAGCCGTTGTTTCGTATACGGTTGCCGTGCGGGCGCATCAGCAGTGCCACGGCATATTGGCCCGCGTTCAGCACAACGACAAGGCCCGACGCCAGCGCCATCAGCGGCAAGAGACCGGGCAGATCGGCCCATGCGCCAGTCGCCCAAAGGCCGGGTGCCAAGGCAGCGACGACAATCAGGGTCACCATATGCGCGGCCTGATCGGCGAGAAATCCGCGCAGATGATGAAACCCGCCCCGGATCTTGGCCATGTCGATCAGAACATGCGCCGCCGTAAGGCCAAGGAGCCAAGGGCTGGCCCATTGCCCCGTTGCGACCTGCGCCGCGAGCAGAACCAGCGCCCCATGCAGGAGCATCGCCCCAGCGCGGTGCTTTTGCGCGTTGATCCATGCGGTCTGCAAGACGAAATCCGCAAGAACATGGGCAAAGAAGAGCGCGGTGAAGGTCTCGATCATTCCGCATCCTCTATCAGACGCAGCGCCGCGTCCAGCGCCGGATATCCCGCCGCCCAAAGCGCTTGATTGACGGCTTGCCGGGTGATGCCAAGGCGCTTGGCCGCGTCGGCCCGGATCGGAGCGTCACGGGGCAGCATCACGGCCATCGTGCGGGCCTGTGCCGGGGTCCAGGCCGCGCTGACATGATCGGCCAGCCGCGTGACCGCATCCAGCGCGCCACCGGCTGCATGGGCCATGCCAGCGCCGCTTGGGAGCGCCTCGAGAAGGCGGCCGGACGCTGTGAAGGCCGGACCGTGAGCGGCGTTGGGATCACCCTCTGCGGGCAGCGTGCCCGGGCCGTTGGCTATGGCGATGCGGGTGGCATAAGCCTTGCCCAATGTGCGCAGGGCAGCGCGCAGCGTCAGCGCGTGGCGCAGCTCGTGGCCGTTATGACCCTCGCGCGCTTCGCCGATGGAGAGTGTGGGGATCGCGACCTGCCATCCGTCGCCCCCGCGCCGGGCAAACGCAGCCCCGCCGATGGTATCCGCAGAGGATGCGAGGGCCGATATGGCGGCGTCAAGCGCATCCGGCGCCAAGTCATCAGAGCCGATCAGATCGCCCGTCAGGACGGCATAGTTTTGCGCCATAGGTCACCTGCATCCAAATGACGCAAGCATATTAGCTTTCTATACGGAAAAGCAAGCTAATTCGCTTGCCTACATGAAGCCGAGTTCCAGCCGTGCCTCATCGCTCATCATGTCCATGCCCCAAGGCGGCTCCCAGACGAGCGAGACGTCGACTTGCTTGATCCCATCGAGCGGTTCGACCGCATCGGCGACCCATCCGGGCATCTCGCCCGCGACAGGGCATCCGGGGGCGGTCAGCGTCATGGTGATCTTGACCGCGTTCTCATCGTCGATGTCGATGGTGTAAATCAGGCCAAGGTCATAGATATTCACCGGAATTTCCGGGTCGAACACACTGCGGCACGCCTCGACGACGGCCTCATACTGCGGGTGCCCGGTAGAGGAGGGCGCGATCAGCGGGATGCCCTCGAAGGGCTGGGGATTCTCGGTCATGTCATATCCTGCAGCTTTGCCTGAGTGAATATATAGGGATTAGGCCGGGCCGCGTAAAGTGGCGCCTTGCCTCGCGGTGTCCAACGCGGCTCAGCTTCCCTTGCGCTTGCGAATGGGCGTCGGGCGCACACGCGCCTCGATCGTCTCGTAGAGTTTGCCGACGATATTCTTGGCTGTGGAGTTCTCGATGCCCTCGAAACCGGGGGAGGAGTTGACCTCAAGCACCTTGGGGCCTTTTTCGGCGCGCAGAAGATCAACTCCTGCCAGGTTGAGATCGAAGGCCCGCGCGGCGCGCAGGGCGGTGTCGCGCTCTTCCTTGGTGATCCGTACTGATTGGGCGCTGCCGCCCCGATGAAGGTTCGAGCGGAAATCACCATCGGCGCCCGTGCGCTTCATCGAGGCGACAACCTTGCCGCCGATCACGAGACAACGGATATCCTCGCCCGCGGCCTCCTTGACGAAATCCTGCACGAGGAAATTGGCCTTGAGCCCGCGAAAGGCGTCGATGACGCTCTCGGCAGCCTTTTTCGTCTCGGCCAGCACGACGCCCTTGCCTTGGGTCGACTCCAGAAGCTTGACGATCAGGGGCGCGGTGCCGACGAGGCCGATGATGTTGTCCGTGTCGCGCGGGCTGGCAGCGAAGGCGGTGTTGGGCATTCCGATCTTGGCGCGGGCCATGATCTGATGCGCGTGCAGCTTGTCACGGCTGGCGACGATGCCGGCGCTGCCATTGACGCAATAGGTGCCAATCGTCTCGAACTGGCGCAGGATGGCGGCGCCATAGGGCGTGATCGAGGCGCCGATGCGCGGAATCACGGCATCGAAACGGGGCAGGCGCTTGCCATCGTAGTGCACCTCGGGGGCCATCGCATTGATGGCCATGTAGCAGCGCGTGGTATCGACGACCTCGACGGTATGGCCACGCTTTTCGCCTTCTTCGACCAGGCGGCGGGTGCTGTAATTGTCCTCGCGGCTCAGCACGGCGATGCGCAGGGCGCGTTCGGGGGCCTCGCTGCGCATCTTGGCAGTCGTGTAGACGTCGTAGCTCAGCTCGGGTTGCAGAAAACGGTCGGTCGCCACGATCGAGATGTGATCCTTGAGCGCTTGGCGCCCCAGGAGCATGCGGCTCGCCATGCCGCCCCGATTGGTCAGGGTGATCTCTATGGGCCAGTCGTCGCCGCCAACGGCCAGCGGCGTCTCGATCACGAAGCGCGATTCGCTTTCTCCGTTGGAGGACGTCACCTCGCGGCGATCCACGATGACCGCCGAGCATGGGATGACCAGATCGTCACGTCCCGGAATCGGGTGCAGGGTAAAGCGCACCTTGGGCCGCGCGGCGGGGCCGAACGTCTCGATGTCGAAGGCATGAAGCGCTGAGGTGCGTGCGCCGGTGTCCACCTTGGCCCGCAGCGCGGGCACCCCCAGCTTGGGCAATCCGACCCATTCCTCCCATCCGAATTGCAGCGGTTCTGGCGGCTCGGAAGGGGACATACAGGGGAATCCTTTGATGGCTCAGCGTTATGCTGGCTCTAGATATCGCGATTCGCCGGAAGGTAAACCGTTTGCCGCAGACCCGTAACCCTTGGGCCCGCGATCGTGCATTTCCGCACCGCACCTTGGAACCCAATGCATCGGTGTCCCATTGCAGTCAGGGAATGGCGTTATCGGCCCTGATGACCTTTCCAAAGGCGCACGCCAATGGCTTTTGCAAAGCCGCTTGATGCGGTTTATGCAGCGCAAAACTTGCAGAGAGGCCACAGCCGATGACACAGCGGATCGCATTTCAGTTGGCGGCCACCGAGGGGCGCGCACGCACAGGCGTCATCCGCACACCGCGGGGGGACATCCGCACGCCTGCCTTCATGCCGGTGGGCACGGCGGCGACCGTCAAGGCGATGATGCCCGAAAGCGTGGCTGCGACGGGCGCGGATGTTCTGCTTGGCAACACCTATCATCTCATGCTGCGTCCCACGGCCGAGCGGATCGCGCGCCTCGGCGGGCTTCACGATTTCATGAACTGGCAGGGGCCGATCCTGACCGACAGTGGCGGCTTTCAGGTGATGAGCCTTGCGGACCTGCGCAAGCTGACCGAGGAGGGCGTCGCCTTTCGCAGCCACATTGACGGGTCGAAACACATGCTCAGCCCCGAGCGGTCGATGGAGATACAGGCGCTCTTGGGGAGCGATATCGTGATGTGCTTTGACGAATGTCCCGCGCTGCCCGCGACCGACAAGGCCGTGGCCCAGAGCATGGAGTTGTCGATGCGGTGGGCCAAACGCTCCAAGGAGGCGTTCGGCGACCGCCCCGGCCATGCGCTGTTCGGCATCCAGCAAGGCGGCGTGACCGAGGAGCTTCGCGGTATAAGCGCCGAGAAACTCGTGGAAATCGGATTTGACGGCTATGCCATTGGCGGCCTTGCCGTGGGCGAGGGGCAGGAGGCGATGTTCGGAGTGCTGGATTACGCGCCGGACATGCTGCCCAAGGACAAGCCGCGCTACCTGATGGGGGTGGGCAAGCCAGACGACATCGTCGGCGCGGTCGCGCGCGGCGTCGACATGATGGACTGCGTGCTGCCCTCGCGCTCTGGCCGGACCGGGCAGGCGTGGACGCGGCGCGGGCAGGTCAACATCAAGAACGCCCGCCACGCGGACGACCCGCGCCCCCTGGACGAGGCGTGCGGCTGCCCCGCCTGCCGCAACTACTCCCGCGCCTACCTGCACCATGTGTTTCGCGCGCAGGAGATGATTAGTGGGATGCTTCTGACATGGCACAATCTGCACTATTACCAGCAGATCATGGCCGGGATGCGCGAGGCCATCGCGGAAGGCACCTTTGGCGCATGGCAAGCCGAGTTCCACGCACTCCGCGCCGAGGGCGACATCGAGCCGCTTTAGCACCTCCAGTTGACGGCTAGATCAGCAGCCAAACACGGCAGCGCCTGACAATTCAGCTCAATTATCCACAATCACTGCGTAAACCGACCTGCGCCTGCCCAATTTTAGCACAAATTATCACGCCGAAGTCCTTGCCGACCGGGCGGCGCAGCGTCATTCTTGCGCGCAAGGTTGAAAGCAGCAGCAGACTGCCCCAAGTTAATTTAACAGACGGAGAGGGCATGGTCGCCGCCGGGCGGGGCCGGACCCTCTTGCCAAGAAAGGGCCGAATAGAAATTCGGACCGATGCATAAGGAAAGAGCATGAAAGAGCCCCTCAACTCCTCCTACCCGGTGCTGCCGCTGCGCGACATCGTCGTGTTTCCACACATGATCGTGCCGCTGTTCGTGGGTCGCGATAAATCCGTGCGCGCGTTGGAAGAGGTCATGTCGGACGACAAGCAGATCCTGCTGTCGAGCCAGATCGACCCCAGCGTCGATGACCCGGACGCCAAGGGAATTTACAAGGCGGGCGTTCTCGCGAATGTCCTGCAACTGCTGAAACTGCCCGATGGCACCGTCAAGGTGCTGGTCGAGGGCGTCGCGCGGGTGCGGATCACCGAATACATCGACAACGAAGATTTCTTCGAGGCGCGCGCCGAGTATCTGACCGAGATGCCGGGCGATGCCACGACGATCGAAGCGTTGCTGCGCAGTGTCACCACGGAATTCGAGCGCTACGCCAAGGTCAAGAAGAACGTCCCCGAAGAGGCCGTAACCGCCGTATCCGAGGCGGGCGACGCCGCCCGGCTGGCCGATCTGGTCTCTGGGCACCTGGGCATCGAAGTCGAGCAGAAGCAGGAGCTTCTGGAGACGCTCAGCGTCAGCGAGCGGCTGGAGAAGGTCTATGGCCTGATGCAGGGCGAAATGAGCGTCTTGCAGGTCGAGAAAAAGATCAAGACCCGCGTCAAATCCCAGATGGAGCGCACCCAGCGCGAATATTACCTGAATGAGCAGATGAAGGCTATTCAGAAGGAGCTGGGCGACGGCGAGGACGGCGAAGGCGAAGTCGCCGAACTGGAAAAACGCATCGAAGAGACCAAGCTGAGCAAGGAGGCCCGCGACAAGGCGGATGCCGAGTTGAAGAAGCTGAAGAACATGAGCCCGATGAGCGCCGAGGCGACCGTCGTGCGCAATTATCTCGACTGGATGCTGTCGATCCCGTGGGGCGTGAAAAGCCGCGTCAAAAAGGATCTGAGCCGGGCCGAAAAGGTACTGGACGACGATCACTATGGCCTCGAGAAGGTCAAGGAACGCATCGTCGAATATCTGGCAGTGCAACAACGCTCGAAAAAGCTGAAGGGGCCGATCATGTGCCTCGTCGGCCCTCCGGGCGTGGGCAAGACGTCGCTGGGTAAATCCGTGGCGCGGGCAACGGGACGCGAGTTCATCCGCATCTCGCTTGGCGGCGTGCGTGACGAAAGCGAGATTCGCGGTCACCGCCGGACCTACATCGGCTCCATGCCAGGCAAGATCATCCAGGCGCTGAAAAAGGCCAAGACGACCAACCCGCTGATCCTGCTTGATGAAATCGACAAGATGGGTCAGGATTTCCGGGGTGATCCCGCGTCGGCGATGCTTGAGGTGCTCGACCCGGAACAGAACGGCACGTTTGTCGATCACTATCTGGAGGTCGAATATGACCTTTCGAACGTGATGTTTCTGACCACGTCGAACAGCTACAACATGCCCGGCCCGCTCATGGACCGGATGGAGATCATCCCGCTGGCCGGCTATACCGAGGACGAAAAGCGCGAGATCGCCAAGCAGCATCTGCTGTCGAAACAGGTCAAGAACCATGGCCTGAAAAAGGGCGAGTTCGAGCTGACCGATGCGGCGCTGACCGACATCATCCGCTACTACACCCGCGAAGCGGGCGTGCGGAACCTTGAGCGCGAGATTGCCAAGGTGGCGCGCAAGGCGGTGACGCGGATCATCAAGAAGGAGTTCACATCGGTCACGGTGACGCCGGAAAATCTCAGTGAGTATCTGGGCGTGCGCAAGCACAAGTTCGGCCTTGCCGAAGATGCCGATCAGGTGGGTGTCGTCACAGGGCTGGCCTATACTTCGGTCGGTGGCGAGCTGTTGAACATCGAGGCGCTCCGCCTGCCGGGCAAGGGCCGGATGAAGACCACCGGCACGCTGGGCGATGTGATGAAGGAGTCGATCGACGCCGCGAATTCTTATGTTCGCTCGGTCGCACCCGCCATTGGCATCAAGCCGCCGCGGCTTGAGAAATGGGACATCCACGTCCACGTCCCCGAGGGCGCAACGCCCAAGGACGGGCCAAGTGCGGGCCTTGCGATGGTGACATCCATCGTGTCGGTTCTGACGGGCATTCCGGTGCGCAAGGACATCGCCATGACCGGCGAGGTGACGCTGCGCGGCAACGCGCTGCCGATCGGCGGGCTCAAGGAGAAACTGCTGGCGGCACTGCGCGGCGGGATAAAGACCGTGCTGATCCCGGCCGAGAACGAAAAGGATCTGACCGAGATCCCCGACAACGTCAAGGAAGGGCTGGAGATCGTGCCCGTGACCCATGTGCGTGACGTTCTGCGCCTTGCCCTGACACGCGCGCCTGAGCCCATCGAATGGGACGAGGCCGCCGAAGAGGCCGCAGCCGCCGAGGCCGCGCTCAAATCGGGGCCGGACGGGACCGGCGCGACCGCGCATTAGAGCGCAGGACGGCCGTAAAATCGAATTGGGGCGCCCGATCAGGGCGCCCCTTTTTCATTTATATCAATATATTAACAGTGCATCTCGCAGCACCAACCCTATCAGTTGGCGCTGATGAGAGCGGTGATGAAGACCAAAGCGGTCAAGCTGAGCGCTATGATTTCGGCCTGATTTTTGGATGAACTGGCCGTCTCGGCCTCGATCACCGCAGGCTCCATAACCGGCTCGCTGATGTTTCCGGCCGCAGCAGGCGCGGCCGCCATGGCCGCAATCAGAAAGGCCGCAAGGTGGATCTTTTTCATTTTTGTTCCCCCAAGTAATAATTATGCGCCGCGTGCCGTGACGCTTTGATATCCCGCGCGGGCCTCTGCTAAAGGGCCGCAAAAGCACAAGATTAATTTTCGCAGCATCCTGCCCCTGCGTCAAGTGCGGGGTTCAATGCGCTGATCCGGCTTCGACCAATGCCGCATCAGCCCGCCTTCTTGGCAGCGAGCCGTTCAATCAGACGCGCGTCCAGCGCCAGTCTTCTTCAGGTCTTGCAGGAGGGCGTGATAGGTCTTCTCGGCGCGCCGGATGCGAGCGGGGGGCAGCGCCGTGGTCTCGACCCGGATCAATGCCTCAAAGGCGAGGAAGAAGGGCAGGGCGCAGGTGCGCTCTGTAGTGTCCATCTCGAACGCGCGGGCAAAGGCGGCAAGGCACCCCGCATCGACGCCATACTGCGTGCGCCCCGATAGGCGCAGACGGCGGCGCCCCATATGCATGGCAAAGCGCGCGATATCCTTGGCCACGGGCATGCGCCGCGAGCCGCCGAGGTCAATTCCCGTCAGGCGCGCGCCATCTGCGATCAGATTGTTGGGATGATAATCGCCATGGCAAATCGCCGTGCGCCAGGGCGCGGCCTCGATTTCCGGGGCCAGACGCTCCATCTGCGTCAATATCTGACTTTCCAGTCGCTGCAATTGCTCAAAGGGTTGCTGGGCCGAGGCGCTGGCCGCGCGGGCGATCCACCGCTGCGGCCGCGCAGGCTCCCAAGCCTCGCTCAGCTTGGTTGTGGTGCGCAGCCATGCCGCCGCCGGGGGCAGGTAGGCGGCCCTTTCGGTCTCTTTCAGCTCATAGAGCAGCGTCATCAGCGGCGTGCCCCGCACCTCTTCCTGCACGATCACGCCGGATGCAGGTGCGGCGCAAATCGGCTCGGGGATGCGCAGATCGCCTTGCGACATATGCGGCCAAAGGCGCTGCATCTCGTCCCATTCGCGCTGCGCATCGCCTCTTTCGGCGTCCAGATGAACGCGAAAGATGGCGCTGCGCCCGTCGATCTGGCCCCGCAAAATGGCGCGCTTGCCTTTGACGTGGCGGATGAGGTCGCTTGGCACAGCGCCTGCAAGGCGCGGCTCTTCGCGCGC
Organism: Roseovarius sp. D0-M9; assembly: GCF_037083805.1. Classification (NCBI taxonomy): domain Bacteria; kingdom Pseudomonadati; phylum Pseudomonadota; class Alphaproteobacteria; order Rhodobacterales; family Roseobacteraceae; genus Roseovarius; species Roseovarius sp. D0-M9. The sequence continues at coordinate 88,092 of NZ_JBAPKZ010000015.1, forward strand.
GGCCGTGGCCAAACGGGCCATGATCTGCTGCATGACGTCGAGATCGGGAAGGAGGGGCTGGCGGGCGCTCATCGCATCACTCAATCGCAGGGGCCGCCTGCGGTCAATCCGTCAATCACGCGCCTGCCGATTGAACCCCCCCGGCGGCGCGTCTATGGTGCAAAGACGCATCCCATGTGCACCCAAGTCCAGATCGAAAGGCCCCCTTATGAGCGATACACCCGTTGCCGACATGACGTTCGAACAGGCCATGGCCGAGCTGGAGCAGGTGGTGGGCCGCCTTGAGCGCGGCGATGTAGCGCTGGACGAATCCATTACCCTTTACGAGCGTGGGGCCGCGTTGAAAAAACGCTGCGATTCCAAGCTGAAAGAAGCCGAAGAGAAGGTTGCGGCAATCACCCTCGATGCCGAGGGCGAGCCGTCGGGGCTCAAGCCGGTCGAGGGGCTCTGATCCAGGTGGAGGCCGAAATCCGCCGCGCGCAAGAGCTTGTCGAAGCGCATCTGGAGCAGGTGCTGGCGCCCTTTGGCACGGGCGATGTTGCCGAGGCGATGCGCCATGCCACGCGCGGTGGCAAACGGCTGCGCGCCTGTCTTGTGCTGGCGTCCGCACGTCTTCACGGCATTGCCGAGACGGCGGCGATCTGGCCTGCGACGGCGATCGAGGCGATGCACGCCTACAGCCTCGTGCATGACGATCTGCCCTGCATGGATGACGATGACGCGCGCCGGGGCCAGCCCACAGTGCATGTCAAATGGGATGAGATGACCGCCGTTCTGACCGGCGACGCGCTGCAGGCGCTCGCGTTTGAACTGGCGGCGCATCCCAGTGTGGGCAGCGCCACTGTGCGCGCGGATCTGGCGCTGAGCCTTGCGCGCGCGGCAGGTGCGCAAGGCATGGTGCTGGGCCAGGCGCTCGACATGGCGGCCGAGCGTCCGGGCGCGGCGCTGGATCTTGCGCAGATCGGCGCGCTACAGGCCGGCAAGACCGGCGCGCTCTTCGAGTGGAGCGCGGCAGCAGGCGCGCGCATGGCAGGCGCGGACCCCGCGCCGCTGATCCGCTATGCCGCGGCAATGGGGCAGGCGTTTCAGATCCATGACGACGTGATCGACGTGACGGGCGACGCCGCTGCCGCAGGCAAGGCGGTGGGCAAGGATGCCGCCGCGGGCAAGGCGACCTTCGTATCGCTACTGGGTCTTCCCGGCGCGCGTGCGCGCGCGGCGGCGCTGGTTGACGATGCCGAGGACGCGCTATCTGTATATGCAGACGCGGCCGATCCCTTGCGGCGGATCGCCCGCTTCGCTATCTCGCGTGAAAGCTGACCTGAGGCCCCGGGGAGGGGCAGTGCCATGACGACCGATCCCGCCACCAATGCACCCAAGACGCCGCTTCTGGACGGCGTCAGCAGCCCATCCGACATGAAGCGGATGAGCAACGCAGAGCTTGGGCAGCTGGCGGATGAGCTGCGCGCCGAGACTATCCACTCGGTCTCGCAAACGGGCGGACACTTGGGCGCCGGGCTGGGCGTGGTGGAACTGACCGTTGCGCTCCATGCGGTGTTTGACGCGCCGCGAGACAAGATCATCTGGGATGTCAGCCACCAAAGCTATCCGCACAAGATCCTGACAGGGCGCCGCGACCGGATGAAGACGCTGCGCCAGAAGGATGGCATCAGCGGCTTTACCAAGCGCAGCGAGTCGCCCTATGATCCCTTTGGCGCGGCCCATTCCAGCACGTCGATCAGTGCCGCGCTCGGCTTTGCCGTGGCGCGCGATCTGGGCGGCGCCTGCGACACCGGGCATGGCGACGCGGTCGCCATCATCGGCGACGGCGCGATGAGTGCGGGCATGGCCTTTGAGGCGATGAACAACGCGGGCGCCCTGGGCAAGCGGATGTTCGTCATCCTCAACGACAACGAGATGTCCATTGCGCCGCCCGTTGGTGCGCTGTCGTCCTATCTGTCGCGCCTCTATGCCGAGCAGCCCTTTCAGGAGCTGAAGGCAGCCGCCAAGGGTGCCGTCTCGCTCTTGCCCGGCCCGTTTCAGCAGGGCGCGCGGCGAGCCAAGGAAATGCTCAAGGGGCTGGCCGTGGGCGGCACCCTCTTTGAAGAGCTTGGGTTCTCCTACCTTGGCCCGATCGACGGGCATGACATGGAGCAGCTCTTGCCGATCCTGCGCACCGTGCGACAGCGCGCAACGGGGCCGATGCTGATCCATGTGCTTACGAAAAAGGGCAAGGGCTATGCCCCCGCCGAAGGCGCAGACGATGGCGGGCACGCCACGGCGAAATTCGATGTGACCACCGGCAAGCAATCCAAGGCGCCCAGCAACGCACCCAGCTATACGGATGTTTTCGGGCGCGCCCTTGTCGATAACGCCAGCCGCGATGACCGCATCGTCGCGGTGACAGCCGCGATGCCGGGTGGCACGGGCCTTGGCCTGATGGCCGAGCGATATCCGTCGCGCACATTCGACGTCGGCATTGCCGAGCAACACGCCGTGACCTTTGCCGCCGCAATGGCCGCAGGCGGCCTGCGCCCCTTCTGCGCACTTTATTCGACGTTCTTGCAGCGCGGATACGATCAGGTCGTCCATGATGTGGCGATCCAGCGCCTGCCCGTGCGCTTTGCCATCGACCGTGCGGGATTGGTCGGTGCCGATGGCGCAACGCATGCGGGCAGCTACGATGTCGCCTTTCTCGCCAATCTTCCGGGTTTCGTCGTGATGGCCGCTGCCGATGAGGCGGAGCTGGTGCATATGGTTGCCACCGCCGCCGCGCATGACACCGGGCCGATCGCCTTCCGCTATCCGCGCGGCGAAGGTGAGGGCGTGACCATGCCTGAACGCGGCGAGGTTCTGGAGATCGGCAAGGGACGCATCATCGAGCAAGGCAGCCGCGCCGCAATCCTCAGCTTTGGCACCCGTCTGGGCGAGGTGCGCAAGGCGGCCGAGGCGCTGAGTGCGCGCGGCATCACGCCCACGGTGGCCGATGCGCGTTTTGCCAAGCCGCTGGACCGGGACATGATCCTGAGGCTGGCCGAGGATCACGAGGCGCTCATCACGGTCGAAGAGGGCGCTGTGGGCGGTTTTGGCAGCCATGTTGCGCAACTTCTGGCTGACGAGGGCGTGTTTGACCACGGGCTCAAGTTCCGCTCTATGGTGCTGCCTGACATCTTTATCGATCAGGCGAGCCCTCAGGATATGTACGAGGTCGCCGGCATGGACGCGCGCCAGATCGAGGCCAAGGTCCTGGATCTGCTGGGCGTTGCGCAGATCGCCGACAAGCGGGCCTGACTCACGCAGGTAAATTCCCTTTTCTTGCCGGCATTTGATCCTATGTTGCTAGGTATGACATTTTTTCGGATCCTCATCACCTGCCTGCTGATGGCACCTGCTGCAACTGCCCAGACGCTCGAAGGGCCGAACGGGCCGGTGCCTGTAACGCGCATGGCGGACGGGCTGACCGGCCCTTGGTCGTTTGGCTTTCTGCCTGACAGCACGGTGATCATCACTGAAAAACAGGGGCGGCTGTGGCATGTCACCGACGGCCAAAAGGTCGAGATCGGCGGCGTCGGGCCGATTGCCGAGGTCGGGCAGGGCGGCCTTCTGGACGTGCTCGTGCCGCGCGATTTTGCGCAATCGCGGCAGCTTTATTTCAGCCACGCGGTCACGCAAGGGGGCAGCGCCGGGACGGCGCTGGCGGTGGCGACACTGCCCGAGGGTGCCGATACGCTCGAGGATTGGCGCGTCATCTTCCAGATTACCGAGGGCTCTCAGGGCGGGCGGCATTTCGGCTCGCGCCTTGTAGAGGGCAGTGATGGCCTGATCTACATGACGGTGGGCGACCGGGGCGATCGCCCGTCTGCGCAGGATTTGGGCCGCGAGAATGGCAGCGTTCTGCGCCTCACGCGGGACGGCGCGCCTGCACCCGGTAATCCCTTCGCCGGGGACGCCGATGCGCAAGAGGCCATCTGGTCTTACGGGCATCGCAATCCCCAAGGCGCGGCGCTGGACCTGCAAGGCAATCTCTGGGTCAGCGAGCACGGCGCCAAGGGCGGCGATGAGGTGAACCGCGTCCAGAAAGCCGCGAATTTCGGCTGGCCTGAGATTTCATACGGCACGCATTACTCGGGCGAACCTTTCGAGGCGACTTCGAAGCCGGGGATGGAACAGCCCGAATTCTACTGGGATCCCAGCATCGCGCCCTCTGGGCTGATGATCTATTCTGGCGCGCTTTGGCCCGAATGGGAGGGCGATTTTTTCACCGGATCGCTCAAATTCGGCTTCATCTCGCGCCTTTCGGGCGATCCGATCGAAGAGGTGGAACGGCTGGAGGGGCCCGAGACGGAGCGCCTGCGCGATATTCGTGAAGGGCCGGACGGCGCCATCTGGTTTCTCAGCGAAGGGCAGGGCGCGCTCTATCGCATGGCGCCGTAACTGCCCACGCCTTGGCCTAGAGCACGTGGCGTGACGCATGCGAGCCGCGCTCGCGGTAGGGCGTCGTGTTGTAATGAGCGCGGTAGCACTTCGAGAAATGCGACGGCGAGGAAAAGCCGCAGGCCAGCGCCACGTTGATGACCGTCATGTCGGTCTGCATCAGCAGGTTGCGCGCCTTTTGCAGGCGCAGCTCCATATAATACCGCTTGGGCGAGCGGCTCAGATACCGCCGGAAGAGCCGCTCGAGCTGGCGGGTGGACATGCCCGCATCGCGCGCAAGCGTCGCGGGGCTGATTGGCTCTTCGATGTTGCCCTCCATCATCTGGATGACCTGGCTCAGCTTGGGGTGGCGCACACCGATGCGGGTGGGGACCGACAGGCGCTGCGTGTCCTGATCGGTGCGGATCGAGGAATAGATCAGCTGATCGGCGACGGCATTGGCCAGTTTTTCGTCATGGTCCTGCGCGATGAGGTTCAGCATGAGATCGATCGAGGATGTCCCCCCCGCCGTTGTCATGCGCGTGCCATCCACGGTGAAAACCGATTTCGTCAGGTTCACTTCGGGAAATTCTTCGGCGAAACTATCGTGGTTCTCCCAGTGGATCGTTGCGCGTTTGCCATCCAGAAGACCTGCGCGCGCCAGCAGATACGACGCAGTGCACAGCCCGCCCATCTTCAGCCCGCGCCGTGCCTCCCGGCGCAACCAGCTCAGCATCTTCTTGGTGGCAGCCTGCTGAATTTCGATCCCGCCGCAGAGCAGCACGGTGTCGTCTCGCCCAAGTTCGCTGAGCGGGCCATCAAGCTGAAACCGTGAGCCCGCAGAGCAGGCAATTACGTCTTCGCTGTCCCCGATCACCGACCATTCATAGAGCGCCCCACCAGCCATCCGATTGGCAATCCGCAAGCACTCGATGGCCGCAGAAAAGCTGAGCAGCGTGAAGTTGTCGACAAGGACAAAGACGTAGCGCCGGGGACCGGGGGGCGAACCCCGCGAATTTACGGAACCGCTTCTGCTTGGATCACTATGCATGGGCCGCCCTCTGATGGCGTTTCAGGTAAGCCGGGTTTTCACGAAAATGATACATTTGACAAGGGATAGGGCGCGAAATTGAGACGTTCGCGGCATTATTCGTGTGGCGCTGCGGTGTCGGCTTTGGTATGCAGCCGTTTCAGAATTGCCCTAGGCGGAGTGGATGTCATGGCTGAATGGACAAAATCCGACTGGCGCGCAAAACCGCGCGTTCAGATGCCCGAGTATACCGATGCGGAGGCGCTGGCAGGCGTCGAGGCAAAACTATCGCAGTTTCCGCCACTGGTCTTTGCGGGTGAGGCGCGCCGCCTCAAGGCACAGCTGGGCGCGGCCTCGCGTGGCGAGGCGTTCCTGTTGCAGGGCGGCGATTGCGCCGAGGCGTTCGAGCAGTTCAGCGCCGATGCGATCCGCGACACATTCAAGGTGATGCTGCAAATGGCAATGGTGCTGACCTTTGCCGCCAAGGTGCCCGTGGTCAAGGTGGGCCGCATGGCGGGCCAGTTCGCCAAGCCGCGCAGCGCCCCGACCGAGACGATCGACGGTGTCGAGCTGCCCAGCTACCGGGGTGACATCATCAATGAGCTGCCGTTCTCGGAAGGTGCGCGCATCCCTGACCCGGCCAAGATGCTTCAGGCCTACACGCAGTCGGCGGCCACGCTGAACCTGCTGCGTGCCTTCTCGAAGGGGGGCTATGCCGACATGAACAAGGTCCATAGCTGGACCTTGAGCTTTACCGAGGGCGAAAAGGCTGCGCGCTATCGCGAGATGGCGGCGCGGATCACAGATGCGCTTGATTTCATGCGTGCCGCCGGGATCAACAATGGCTCGACCGAAGCGTTGCAGACCGTGGATTTCTACACCAGCCACGAGTCGCTCTTGCTGGAATACGAGGAGGCGCTGACGCGTCTGGACAGCACGTCGGGCAACTGGCTGGCCGGATCGGGCCATATGATCTGGATCGGTGACCGCACACGCCAGCCGGATGGCGCGCATGTGAATTTCGCCAGCGGTGTGCAGAATCCCATCGGGCTGAAATGCGGTCCCAGCATGACCGAGGACGACCTAAAGGCGCTGCTGGCCAAGCTGAACCCTGCCAATGAGGCGGGCCGACTGACGCTGATCGCGCGTTTTGGCGCGGGCAAGGTGGCCGAGCATCTGCCGCGCCTCATCCGCACCGTGCGCGAGGCGGACGCGAATGTCGTCTGGGTTTGCGATCCGATGCACGGCAATACGGTCAAATCCGCGTCCGGTTACAAGACACGGCCCTTTGATGCGGTTCTGCGCGAGGTGCGCGAATTCTTTGCGGTGCACAAGGCTGAGGGGACCATCCCCGGCGGCGTGCATTTCGAAATGACCGGCCAGGACGTGACCGAGTGTATCGGCGGTGTTCAGGCCGTGACGGACGAGGATCTGAGCGATCGCTATCACACGGCCTGCGATCCGCGCCTCAATGCGTCGCAATCGCTCGAGCTTGCCTTCCTCGTCGCGGAAGAATTGTCGTCGCTGCACGCGGAGCGCCACGTCGAAGCGGTCTGAGCGCAAGTTCGATAAGATACCTGGAAAGAGGCGCGCAGTTTGATACTGCGCGCCTTTTTTCGTGAATCGCCTCACGACACCGAGATAGCCCCCTTTGACCTCCGTTGGCGTCTAGCTTGGGCATACCGCGCACAATATTTAAGCAGGCACGAGTGAGCCGTCCTGAATATGCGGCAACGCAGCGAAAAATTTGCATATGCAGCAAAAATGGATTACTGCAATGCGGCGGGGCATGGTTACTTTGAGAGGTAGCCAGTTCAGACGCGATACCTCCTCCCATCGCGAACCGGCTGCACCATCCGCGCGGGGCGGCTCCTCCCTCCTCGCCCGGTTAAAAAAGATAGGCTGCGCCCGATATCCTCCTCCCATCGGTGCGCAGCCGCTAAAAAAATAGTTCAACAGGGCAAGGCCGGGCGGTTTTACCGCTCGGCCTGTTCTGTTTCACAGCGTTTTGTCTGCTGGGGCCGTCTGGGGAAGCAGCATGAGATGCGCTTGCAGTCGCAAATGACCGCCAAGGCCGGCAGATCAGCTCTTGATAAGGCGCAGGTAGGGTCGCTCGGACGCGCGGCCCGGGCTGGGCGTATCAACGCCCTCGGTTTGCGGCGACGAGGCAGGCGCGTCGTCCGGCACCAGTCGCGGGGTGGCATCCGGCACCGTCCCGCTGTCGAGCGGCGTCAGCACCGAATGGGTGATTTCAAACCGGCGCGGTCCGCGCCCGATTTTCCCCGTGCTGACAAGACATCCAAGTGCGCGCGAGATATCGCCCAGATCGCTGCGCAGCGGCATCATCAGGAGCGTGCCTTGCAACGCCGGTGCGCCGGGCCGCGCGGGGCTGCTTAGGGTCAGGCGCAGCGTCGCGGGCTGATCGAAGAGATACACGAGATGATTGGCAAGCGCATCGCGCGATCCCGGCTCGATAAAGGCGCTGATCGGCATTCCGCGCACTTCCATCCCCATCAGATCCGTCAGGTGCCCGCCGGCAATGCGGAGCCTCGCAAGGCCGGGCGCGATTCGCTCGGTGATGAAGGCATTGGCAAGCAAAGGCTCGATCCCGCGAGGGTCAATGTCCGAGCGGCGCGGCACAAGCGCGCCCTTGCGCATGTCACCCCAGTAGCGCTCGAACTCCGAGAGTGCAGCATCATGTGCCTGCGGATGCGGGGGCTGGCCAGGTGTTCCATTATCTGAGTCGTAGGTCATGTCCTGCGTCTTCCTTGTGGGGCGGTCTGGCGTGTCGGGTCTGGCGTGTCGGTCGGTCTGGCTTGTGACGTGGTTGGTCTTTTCGCGACTGCGATGGCTACCGAGGTTTTACTTAAACCGCTTCCATCCGGCGCGGTTCCACCGAAGTCGATCATTCGGGCGCAGCGACGCTGCTCTCAATTGCAACGCCTCTCGGCTGAGGAACTGACCGCCAGGCGCTTGGTTCAAACAGTATGCCACGGGGAGCACCGCATTTGTTTAAAATCCTATCCAGTTGGTTAATCTTTGCCGATGCTGGCGCGCGCGCCGCTCAGACGTCTGGCCTCACACGGTTGCGACCGTGGCGGGCGCGGCTTGCCTCAGCCGCAGCAGGGCCTTAGGACAGGGGGATCGCGTCGCCGCACGAGGAGGGCCGTCATGTCAGCCAATCATCAGCTTCATTCCATGACCGCCTTCGCCACCGGCCGCGGCGCGTCACCCGGCCACACATGGACGTGGGAGCTGCGCAGCGTCAATGGCAAGGGCCTTGATCTGCGGCTGCGCGTGCCCGACTGGATCGCGGGGCTGGAGGCTGGCCTGCGCGCGCGTCTGTCCGAGCTTGTGAGCCGCGGCAACGTCACGCTGGGCCTGCGGGTGCAATCGGCAGAGGCGGGCGGGCGCATGTCCGTCAACGCGGCGCAGCTGGAGGCGGCGCTGGATGCGATGGCCGAGGTTGAGGCGCAGGCGATGGCGCGCGGCCTGTCGCTGGCCCCCGCGCGCCCCGGCGATATTCTGGCGGTGCGCGGCGTGCTCGAAACGGTCACCCCCGAGGCGGATACCACCACGCTCGCCAGCGATATTCTGGCGGATTTCGACGCGATCCTGGCGGATTTCCTTGAGATGCGCGCGCAGGAGGGCGCGGCACTGGCCGCGCTCTTGGCGGCGCATCTGGACGAAATCGCGCGCCTGACCACTGCCGCCGAGGCCGCAGCCGAGGCACGCCGACCCGAAGCCGAAGCAGTGCTGAGCGCCGCGCTGAGCCGCGTGATGCAGGGCGCCGAGGGCGCCGATCCGGGCCGCGTCGCGCAGGAACTGGCGATGATCGCGGTCAAATCGGACATCACCGAGGAAATCGGGCGCCTGCATGCCCATGTGGAGGCGGCCCGCGCTTTGCTGGCATCGCGCGGCCCTGTGGGCCGCAAGCTGGACTTTCTGAGCCAAGAGTTCAACCGCGAGGCAAACACCCTTTGCGCCAAGGCAGGATCGACCCCGCTGACGGCAATCGGCCTTGATTTGAAGGCGGCTGTCGACCAGCTGCGCGAACAGGTACAAAATGTGGAGTAAGCGCTAGAATGGCACAAAGACGCGGCCTATTGATCATCCTGTCATCCCCCTCGGGTGCCGGCAAATCGACGCTGTCGCGCCGCCTGCGCGACTGGGACGAAAACGTACTCTTCTCGGTTTCCGCCACGACGCGCCCGCCGCGCGCCGGTGAGACGGATGGGCAGGACTATCATTTTCTGACCGACGAGCGATTCCGGCAGGACGTCACCAACGGCGAGATGCTGGAGCATGCGTATGTCTTTGGCCATTTCTACGGCTCGCCCAAGGGCCCGGTCGAAGAGGCGATCAACCGGGGGCGCGATGTGCTTTTCGATATCGACTGGCAGGGCGCGCAGCAGATCCAGAACTCGGACCTGGGCAAGCACACGCTGTCGATCTTTATTCTGCCACCCTCCATCGCCGAGTTGCGGCGCCGGCTAGAATCGCGCGGTCAGGACAGCCCAGAGGTGATCGCCAAACGCATGCAGAAAAGCTGGGATGAAATCAGCCATTGGGCCGAATACGATTACGTGCTGACCAACGACAACCTGGAGGCGACGGAGGCCGCCCTGAAACAGATCATCGCCGCCGCCCGTCTGCGCCGCATCCAGCAACCGGCCTTGACCGAGCAGGTGCGCAGCCTGCAAATGGAATTCGAGGAGCGTTCATGACCCTTTATGCATTGGACGGGCAAGAGCCCGAGCTGCCCGAGGATGACGATTACTGGATTGCGCCCGGCGCGCATGTGATCGGCCGCGTCGTGCTGGAGGCGGCGACCTCGGTCTGGTTCGGTGCCACCTTGCGCGGCGACAATGAGATCATCCGCGTTGGCGCGGGCAGCAACATTCAGGAAAACAGCGTCTTGCACACTGATGCCGGATTTCCGCTGACCATCGGCGCGGGCTGCACGATCGGGCACAAGGCGATGCTGCATGGTTGCACGATTGGCGACAACTCCCTGATCGGGATGAGCGCCACGGTGCTGAATGGCGCGCGGATCGGGCGCGACTGCCTGATCGGGGCAGGGGCGTTGATTACCGAGGGCAAGGAAATACCGGACGGCAGCCTTGTGATGGGCGCCCCCGGCAAGGTCATTCGCCAGTTGGACAGTGCGGCCATCGAGGGCCTGCGCGAGAGCGCGCGACACTACCAGCAAAACATGCGCCGCTATCGCACGGGCCTCACCGGGCTGGACGCGCAGGGCGATTGAATTTTCTGGGAGAGTTTGATCGCATTTCGCTATCGCGGTAGCAGGTCATCCTCGCCGATCTGAATGGCCAGCCAGTCTCGAAACTTGGTCAATGCGCCATTTTCGGCCTTTGCGTCGGGCCATATCAGGTAGTAGCTGCCCGGACTGGGCGTCGGGCCACCCCAGGCCGAAACCAGCCGCCCTGATGCCAGATCGCCCACCGCAAGATATTCGGGCAACAACGCGACCCCAAGACCGTGCAGAGCCGCCTGTGTAATGGTCGCGAATTGATCATAGATCGTTCCGGGCACGCGCGCTGATTGCACACCTTGGGCGGCAAACCAAGCGCGCCAGGCGTCAGGGCGCGTTTCGATATGCATCAAGGGCAGATCCAGAAGGTCGCGCGCCTGTGCTGGCTTGCGCGCCGCTATCACCTCAGGCGCGCAAACGGCGATCACCGCCTCGCCGCGCAGCCGCATCGCAGAGGTACCCGGCCATCCGGCAGAGCCAAAATGTATGGCTGCATCAAAGGGTTCAACGTCGAAGTTGAACGGCTTGACACGCGTTGACAGGTTCAGTGTCACCTCAGGGTGCTGGCGCGCGAAATCCGGCAGCCGAGGCACCAGCCAGCGCATCCCGAACGTCGGCAGGATGGCAAGGCTCAGCGCGCCACCCGTGGGGTTGACCGTCACCTTCATCGAGGCTTGCGCGATCTGCCCCAGCGCTGCGCGCACCTCGGCGGCGTATTGCACCGCATCGGGCGTCAGCCCCATGCGCCGCCCGGTCTTGACCACGAGCGGCACGCCCAATTGATCCTCCAGCGCCTGAATTTGTCGGCTGACCGCGCTTTGCGTCAACGCGAGGGCCTCGGCGGCGGCGGTCGCGCTGCCCAAGCGGTCCAGTGCCTCGAGCGCGCGCAAACTGGCAATAGACGGCAGAAATCGGCGGGGCAGGGTCATTTATTCCAAAACCTCATGCGTTTCACCCAAAGACTTGGTGTTCTTCTGGGGGGATTGCCCTTATATTGCAAGCAGAACACATGAAAACTCATGAAAGGAAATGCCATGAGCCTCGATGCGCCCGCAAAATCCGCAGATCGCCCTTCCATCAAGGCCAAGGACGCGCCTGATCTTGCCAACTTTGACTGGCAGGATCCCTTTCGCCTCGACGATCAGCTTGAGGAAGACGAGCGGATGATCGCGCAGAGCGCGCGCACCTTTGCGCAGGAAAACCTGCAACCGCGCGTCATCAAGGATTACGCCTCCGAGGCCGTGTCGCCCGAGCTTTTCACCGAAATGGGCGCCATGGGCCTGCTGGGCACGACCATCCCCGAAGAGTATGGCGGCCTCGGCGCGGGATATGTCAGCTATGGCCTCGTTGCGCGCGAGATCGAGCGTGTCGACAGTGGCTATCGCTCGATGATGAGCGTGCAATCCTCGCTGGTGATGTATCCGATCTACGCCTACGGCAGCGAAGAACAGCGCCAGAAATATCTGCCCAAGCTCTCCACCGGCGAGCTGATCGGCTGCTTTGGTCTGACCGAACCTGACGCGGGCAGCGACCCCTCGGGCATGAAAACGCGGGCGGAAAAGATCGACGGCGGCTACCGCTTGACCGGATCCAAGATGTGGATCTCGAACAGCCCGATCGCCGATGTCTTTGTGGTCTGGGCGAAATCCGACGCCCATGACGGCAAGATCCGCGGTTTCGTGCTGGAAAAAGGCATGAACGGCCTCTCGGCACCCAAGATCGAGGGCAAGCAGAGCCTGCGCGCCTCGGTGACGGGCGAAATCGTGATGAAAGGCGTCGAGGTCGGCGAGGACGCTCTCTTGCCGCATGTCGAAGGGCTGAAAGGTCCGTTCGGCTGCCTCAACCGCGCACGCTATGGCATTGCCTGGGGCGTGATGGGCGCGGCCGAGTTCTGCTGGCACGGGGCGCGCCAATACGGCCTTGACCGCCACCAGTTCCGCAAGCCATTGGCGCAGACACAGCTCTTTCAGCTGAAGTTGGCGAACATGCAGACCGAGATCGCCTTGGGTCTGCAAGCCGCGCTGCAAGTCGGCCGCCTGATGGACAACGCGAATGCTGCGCCCGAGATGATCAGCCTCATCAAGCGTAACAACTGCGGCAAAGCCCTTGATATCGCACGCATGTCGCGTGACATGCACGGCGGCAACGGCATCTCGGAAGAGTATCAGGTCATCCGCCACATGATGAACCTCGAAACGGTCAACACCTACGAGGGCACGCATGATGTCCATGCCCTGATTCTCGGACGTGCGCAGACCGGTTTGCAGGCGTTCTTTTAAAGGCTGATCGCTGGCGGCTTGGGGGCAGGGCGGGAGACCGTCCTGCCCCCATGTCGTTGCAGTGTCGTTGCAGCGCCGGGATTGACAGTTTGGGCTTCGGCGGGACTATGGCGTGCAGACGGCATGTGCCTGCCGCATCGGCGAGACATTTTTCAACCCTTCCGAGGAGATACACCAATGAGCACCATCACCCGAAGCCATACCGGCCCGCGCATGAGCCAGATCGTCACGCACAATGGCACGATTTACCTCGCGGGCCAGGTCGGCAATGCCGGCGACAGCGTGACGGACCAGACCAAGACATGTCTGGCGAATATCGACGCACTGCTGGCCGAGGCCGGATCGGACAAGACGCGTATCCTGCAAACGGTGATCTGGATGGCAGACATGAAGGATTTCGCCGAAATGAATGCCGTCTGGGATGCATGGGTGCCCGAGGGGCATACCCCGGCGCGGGCCGCTGGAGAGTCCAAGCTGGCGACCCCGGATTACCTGGTCGAGTTCATCGTGACAGCCGCGCAGAATTAAAGCGCGTCAGGCCCTCGGCGGGGCATTCCGCCGGGGGCCAAGCCAGCGGCGTCAACTGTGGGTTCCATTCCGATTGCATCGGTTTACGAGGGCAGGGTAGCTCATCGCCGTTCCAGTTTCATCAGTTCGTCCCTGAAAGCTTCCGCTGGGGTTCTGTAGCCCAGG